>CAZTRF010000009.1:0-29450 GCA_964616495.1 uncultured Muribaculaceae bacterium | reverse complement strand
TGAACGTGGACAAGTTAAGTTAAATGATGAAGTAGAAATCGTTGGTTTAAGAGACACTAAGAAAACAGTAGTTACTGGTATCGAAATGTTTAGAAAATCATTAGATTATGCTGAAGCTGGAGATAATGCTGGTGTATTACTTCGTGGAATCAACAGAGAAGATGTTGAAAGAGGACAAGTATTAGCAAAACCAGGGTCAGTTACCCCACATATGAAATTTAAAGCTAGTGTTTATGTATTAACTAAAGAAGAAGGCGGACGTCATACTCCATTCTTCACAAATTACAGACCACAATTCTATTTTAGAACTACAGATGTTACTGGTGTTATTGAATTACCAGCAGGTGTCGAAATGGTTATGCCAGGAGACAATATCGAAATGACCGTTGAATTAATTGCTCCAGTTGCTCTAGAAAATGGTACTAAATTCTCTATTAGAGAAGGTGGACGTACTGTTGGAGCAGGGTCAGTTTCTGAAATTATAAAATAATTTAGTTATTTTTAAGCACTTTCAGTGCTTTTTTTGTTGACATTTTAGCAAAGTGTGGTATCATATGTAGCACAAGAAGGGGGAAATAGTATGTCAAATGAAAGAACAAGCGATGAAATTCTTGGTGAAATATCTGCTATTAGAAACAAAATGGATGAACTATATTTTGCAAACGACCGTGCTAGATATTTAACTCCAGGTTCTGCAGATATTAGTGAAAGAAATGCTCAAATTGCTGAGTTACAAATCAGATTATCAGAGATCTCTCCTTTATACTGGGAAGCTCGTAAGGCTGAAGGTAAAGGTGGACCATTTGAAAACGACAACAAAAGTAAAAACTGTTTTTAAAAAGTCATGTTAAATGACTTTTTATTTTGATATAATATATTTATGAAAAAAATAATACTATTGACAATTTTATTTTTGGTAGTGGCCTGTAATAAGACTAATTCTTTAGAAAAAGAGTATTATAGTTTTGTTAAAGAAACAGAATTGTGTGAAACTACTACCGAAGATATTCCCTTTAATGTTGATATCACCTTAGAAAAGCTTACTGAAGATTATTGGATATATCGTCTTTATTTAGATGAACCAACAATTGAAATGAATAACATCAAGGCAATAATTACTCACAATTATGAAACAACTGATATATTTCCTACTTCAGGTCTTTATGAGAAACCTCTTACTTTAGATCCAAATGAAATTAATCAAGCCAAGAATAAAGTTAAGGGTATTATCTTAGTGGGATATATTAAAACTAAAGATGATATAAATAAAATAATCTTTAAAGTACTAATAAAATATAATGATAGGTCAATTTGTTATGAAGAAATAAAAAGCTTGTCAAATTAACCTTTACTGTAAAATGACGTATTATTTGTATTAGAATTATATTTTACAATCAAAAATAAAAAGCAAATCTTGCGAGTATGATGTAATTGTGATAAACTTGTATTAAAGATAAAAAAAGCTTTTTGTGTACAAAAAAATAACAGAGGAGATTGTCATGTCAGATTTTATAATAAAGCGTAAAAACTATTTAATAATTAGCATTGTATTTATGATAGTTTGCTTAATGGGTTTTTCTTTTGCATACTTTCAAAGAACTAATTTAATAGGTAATATTTCAGATAACACAATAACTGTTAATACGCTTGGTGAAGGAGAAATTACTAGATCATTCATAACCACTTACGACAACGGAACTATGGAAGTTGAGACAGGAGTCTTAAATCTTTCTGCTAATCCATTTAATATTTTAAAAAAATTTAAAGTAAAAAATATCTATGATGAAAGCCAGGCTATTAGTATAAACTGGAATTTAATAACTAGTTCTATTAATAATTCATATTCATATTATATTTTATATCAATGTAATGAGGAAAATTACAATAATTCAACTATAGAAACCATTTCTTCTTTGTGTTCAATTTTAAGCCCGACAACCGGAAATATATTGCCTTCTACCGGAGAAAAAAGCAAGCTACATGCAGCAACCGAGTTAGTTTTATCTTCTAATTCTACTAACTATTATGTTGTTGTAATAAATATTGGAGTAGAAAATAACGGAAAAAGTTTTCAAGCTAATATAAAGGTCAAAGACAGAAGAACCAATACTTTATCACTAAATTTAAATGGAGGAAGTATTAGTTCTGCTACTTCAATGGATTTACAAAATGGTTCTTCTATAACTTTACCTCTTCCTACCAAAGATGAAGACGCTTTTTTTGAATGGGAAATTTTATCGGGGGTTGGGGCTAGCGTTTTGGGAGATGATTTTTATATGGGCAGCACTGACATTAACATTAAAGCGGTCTGGCTTAGTGAAAAATTCAGCTATACTTCAGGCACATACAGTATTATTGATGATGGCAATCATAATTTTAGAATCAAATTCTTGACTGATGGCACTTTTATTCCTCAATTTAATATGATGATAGACTTATTTTTAGTAGGTGGTGGCGGTGGTGGTGGGTATAGTACTACTGCCGGATTTGCTATTAGAGGTGGTGGCGGCTCTGGATATACTAATACTATATCTTCAATTTCCATTGAAAGTGAATTGAGCTATCCTGTAGATATAGGAGATGGAGGAGCTGTAAATACAGCCGGTTCTTCTTCTACTGCTTTTGAAAATACGGCTGCTGGTGGAGGACGTGGAGCGGCAATTTATTATACTAATTCGGGTACTATTGGAGGAGCAGGTGGCTCTGGTGGCGGAGCTTGGGGAGCCGGAGGAACTAATGGTGGTAATGGAGCTAATAAAACCAACTATTCTTCTGGAGGACCATTTTATGGTGGCAAAGGTCAAGGAACGACAACTAGAGAGTTTGGAGAAGCTAGTGGAGTTATCTATGCTTATGGTGGAGCGGGCGGTAACGATTACGCACAAGCTGTCAATCCTCCTTCTTTTACTGGTAATAATACAGGTACTGGGGGCAATTGTTCTGCTGCTGGAAGCTCTGGAGTAATAATTATTAGAAATCATAGATAATAGATCAAAAGATATTTAAAAAATAGCCTTTTTTCTACATTATTTGACATTTTGAAGTGCTATTCTTGATAAGAGGTGTACTTATGCGTGTCAAAGTATTTGACGAAAATCATGAAAAGGACTTAGAAAAATCAATAAACGAGTTTCTATCTTTAACAAATAATGATATAATTGACATAAAGTTTCAAGTGTCTACATCTTTATTTGGCGATGAACAAATATATTGCTTTTCGGCAATGGTGGTGTATGAAGAAGATTGAGTGGTTAGAAATGAAGAAAAACTCGTTCGTTGAAGGAACATTTATTGCTACAGCGGCAATTATTATTGTTAAATTATTAGGAATGTTATATATAATTCCTTTTTATGCTACGGTAGGAAGTTCTGGGAGTGCTCTATATGGATATGCTTATAATATTTATAATATATTTTTAGAAATAAGTTCAGCTGGTCTTCCTATTGCCATATCTAAAATTATTAATGAATATAATACTTTAGGAATGTTAGAAGCCAAAACCAGGGCATATAAATTAGGAAAGAAAATAGTAACTTATATTTCTTTATTTTGTTTTGTTATTTTATTTGTATTTGCAAAAGAACTATCTATTTTAATAATTGGTAATTTAGAAGGCGGCAATACCATTGCCGATGTTACTTTTGTTATTAGGTGTGTATCTTTTGCTATTTTGGTTATTCCTTATTTAAGTGTTGCTAAGGGGTATTTACAGGGGCATAAATTTATTGCCCCATCTAGCATTTGCCAAATTATTGAACAAGTTACAAGAATATTTGTCATTATAATGGGAAGCTATTTAGTTATAAGGCTTATTGGTAGTGATAAGATTACTTTAGCAGTGGGAGTAGCTGTTTTGGGTGCCTTTATTGGAGGGGCCGTAGCATGTTTATATCTTTTGAGAAAGATAAACAAAAATAAGAAACAACTTGGTTTGGTTAAATATGAAAAAAAGGATTCTGTTACTAATAAAGAAATATTAAAAAAGATAATTACTTATGCTATACCATTTATTATTATTAATGTGGCTGTTTCGATTTATAGTTTTACTAATATGGTTTTAATATTACGAACTTTAAATTATTTGAAATATCCTGCCGTTGAGGCCGAATTTATTACTAATGCTATTACTACTTTAGGATCAAAACTAAATATGATTGTAGGGTCCTTAGCTACCGGTATGACAGTTAGCTTAATTCCTACAATAGTTTCTTCTTTTGTTAAAAAAGATTGGAATGATGTTAAGTCTAAAATAAATAAAGCTTTTCAAATTGTATTAATTATATCAATTCCAATGACTATAGGTTTGTCAATGTTATCAAAATCAGTTTGGACTGCTTTTTATGGAGTTAGTAATTATGGTCCCATAATCTTTAGATTTAGTGTTTTTACAGCTTTATTTTCTAATATTTACATGGTTAGTGGCTCGACTTTACAAGGATTAAATAAATTTAAAGCGGTTTATTTAAGTACCATTTTAGGATTTTTAATTAATGCAATGCTGGATGTTCCTTTAATGCTGTTATGCCATCAAGTAGGTATTTATGCCTTTTATGGAGCGATAATGTCAACCATAATAGGTTATAGTATATCGGTAGGAATAGCTTTAAGACTTTTAAAGAAAGAACATAACATTGATATTAAAGATACATGGAAGGTATTATTAAAATCTTTGATTCCAACGATAGCCATGATTTTAGTTTTAATAATAATTAAATATTTAATTCCTTATAATGAGGCATCAAGATTTTCATCAGTTTTATTTATTTTATTAAATGGCTTTTTAGGGGCTCTAACATATTTAATTATATCTTTAAAAATAGGTCTTTTAGATAAAGTGTTTGGTAAGGAAATGGTTTCTAAAATCATAAAAAAACTTACCTTTGGCAAAGTAAGCTATTAAATCATATAGACAGTATTATTGCTGTCTATTTCATTTGGAATGCTTGTTAAATTGTTTTCTAATTTTGATACTCTAGATTCCAACTGACTAATTTGGCGTTCCATTTTTAAAAATCTATTTTCTAATTCATTGGGAGGCGTATTATTCATTCCATAATAGTAACTACTATTAAATCCTCCTTGTTGATAAGGCATATTACCATTTGGAGGCATCATTTGGTTAGGCATATAATTGGTATTATACATTTGAGATTCTTGAAAAAAAGTATTGCGGTCACGACGCATTGAAACATCTCCTTTACTATGATATTATATGTAAAATAATTTTTTTATGTTAAAATATATTTAGGAGGTTTTTTATGAAATTACTTATTAAACGAATACCTGATGTTGCTGAAAGTATTTTGGGAGAAGGATATCACCTTGTAGAAGAAAATGAAGGTAGAATTATTATGGAAGGAATTGATGGAGAAAGGGTCGTTTTCGGGTTAAAAGGTTCGGCAGTAGAAAGAATAACTTTTAGAACTATAGCTAGTGGCATACCAATGGAAAAAGAAATAGATTTTATTAATTTTTCTGATTTTTCTGATTTTAATATTATGTATATTAATAGTTTATTTCACCCTTTAAAAGAGCAGACAATAAGAAATTGTTTTGCTACTAGAAAGGAAGTTTATTCGGTTCGTGATATAACTAATAAATCGCTTATATCACCAGATGGTGAGAAGTCATTTAAGCATATTACTCAAAGAAGGGGGAGTTTAAAAGAAGGGGGAATTAATGGCTGGCGTTCTGATTCGTTGCGAATATTTGAACAAGAAAGCCTTTCTTCAGGATATGGAATAGAGATTTTAAATTGTCAAAAGAGAACAGTTAGAATTGATGGTTTAATTGATACTATTCACCAAATGAAGACTCTTTCTAAACGTTTTCATAAAGAAGGAGATATAGACGCTTTAGCAGAGCTTTGTGAGTTATACGATAGCATAAATTTACAATATTATAGAAATATTAGCCAAATGGATGAGGGGAGAAAATTAATTTATTCACATGAGAACTAGGAATGTTAAAAATAAATTAGAAATAATAAATAATTGTTCTTATTTTATTAAAAGTCCAAATAAATGGCTTGGAAAATGGCAAAAATTATTTAAAAATGATAATCCTATTTATTTAGAAATAGGGATGGGAAAGGGAAAGTTTCTTTTTGAAATGGCTAAAATTTTTCCTAATATTAATTTTATTGGTATGGAAAAGTCTGATTCAGTTATATGTAAAGCCATTAAAAATCATGACCCTTTACCAAATTTGTTTCTCTTGTGTGAAGACGCTAAAAATATAGATATTATCTTTAAAGAAGAAATATCCTTGCTTTACTTAAATTTTAGTGACCCTTGGCCAAAAAAAAGGCATTCTAAAAGAAGATTAACTGATGAATTTTTTCTTTCTAAATATGATTCTATTTTTAAGAATGGTTGTCAATTAAAGATAAAAACCGATAATAATCAATTATTTGAAAATTCAGTTTTATCCTTATTAAAATGTAACTATAAAATAAAAGATATTAGTCTGGATTTACATAGTAAAGATCAATTTAATATCAAAACCGAATATGAAGAGAAATTTAAAGACAATAAAATAAAATATATAGAGGCCATTAAATAAATTGTCAGATTATGTTAATAAAGTGCAAAATAGTTTAAATAAAACTATTTTTTTGTTATAATAGATTTAAGAATATGGTGAAAAATGAAAAAATTAATTATAATTATAATTTCATTGTTTATCTTGGTAGGATGTACTAAGATTAGTGATTTAACTTATGACGATATCATTAATAGAGTATTGGCTTCTAATGTAGATTTATCAAATCAATATCGTACTGGTTATAAATACTATCTTCCTAGGGGTTTAAAAGTAGAGGATAGTAAAGAATATAATGAAAAAATTACCAGTGAATCAACAAAATATTATTTATATATTGATATAGTTAGTTATTATAATAAAGTGGCCGAGAACTATAACATTAATAATGAAGCCCTTTATTCTCAAAAAATTATTAATAATGACAAATATGGATATGTAGAAATAAAAAAATATAATGAAGAAGACAATTATCTTATTGAAATCATGTATAATTATGCTAAAATAGAAGTGATAGTATCTCATAGTGCTATTAAAACCACTTTGTTTAATGCCATTACGATTTTATCCTCAATTGAATACAATGAAGATATTATCAATAATTTTATGGGTGAAAACATTTTAGAGTTTAGTGAAGTGGAAATAAATATATTTGAAACAAAAAAAACGGATAGTAATGAATTAAAATATTATGAAGAGTATGGAACCTATGAAGACGACAACCTGATTCCAGATACTGACGTAATAAGATAGGATGGTATTAAATGAGGATATTTAATAAGATAAAAAACATTTTATTTGATGAAGAGGAAGTTGAAATTCCAGTTATAGGCGAAAAGAAAGAACCGGCTAGGTCAGTTATTGAAAAGCCAGCGGCTTTACCAAAAGAGGAAGAACCAGTTAAAAATATTCTTTTTGATGATGAAGAAATAGTAGTAAAGAAGGAAGTAAAGCCTTTAGATGATGATTTATTTAAAAGAGAAGTTAAACCCTCTAGAAGTCTTAACATTTTAGATTATGAAAGAAGAGAAACTAAAAAAGAAAGGCCTGCATTCTTTAAAAAAGAAGAAAAAAAAGAAGAACCTTTTAAACCTTCTCCAGTGATATCACCAGTTTATGGAATTATTGAGCCAAACCAAACTATAGAGCCAATCAAAGCTTCGGCTACACCTAAGCCACGTTCAACTGGACCAATAGATATTGATGAAATAAGAAGAAAAGCTTATGGGACTTTAGAAGATGATATTGAAAGAACATTAGAAAAAACCGTAGATAAATTTTATGCTGAAGAAAAAGAAGCGCCAAAAGAGAAAAGTATTGATGAATTACTCATTAATGACATTGATAATACTAATGAGTTACCAGAATTAAGACCCAGAAAAACACCGATTGATATATTAGATGATATTGATAATGGTTTAGATAATATTAGAGAAGAAGCAAAAGAATTAAAAGACATTGACCCCGACGATACTATTGAAAGTGATCTATTTAATTTAATAGATTCGATGTATGAAAAAAGAGAGGAAGGTGAAGAATAGTGGATTATTTACAAACAGTTTTACCAATAATTATTTACTTTTTATTAATAGTTATCTTGATAGTTGGCATAATATTAGGTATAAGGTTAATTAGAACAATGACTAAAATTGAAAAAGTTGTTGATGATGTTAATCAAAAAGTGGAGTCTTTAAATGGGCTTTTCAGAATAATTGATTTTACAACTGATAAAATAGTGGGATTAACGGATACTATTGTTGAAAAATTATCTCTATTAGTCTCCAAGTTGTTTTTTGGAAGAAATAAAAAAAGAAAGGAAGAGGAAGAATAGTATGGGAAAGAAAGGCGTAGGAAAGTTTTTGGCAGGAGCTGCCATTGGAGTAGGACTAGGTATCTTATTTGCTCCTAAAAAAGGTTCTGAGACAAGAGCTGAATTGAAAGTAAAATTTGATGAACTAGTTGAAAAAATAAAAACTCTTGATATTAAAGAGGTCAAACAAAATCTAGTTGATAAAATCGAAGATATTAAAGCCGAATTGGCCGATTTGGATAAAGAGAAAGTATTAAAGATTGCTAAACAAAAAGGTCGTGAGATTAAGAAAAAGGCTGATGAATTGGTTGATTTAGCTATTCAAAAAGGAACTCCAGTAGTTGAAAAAACTGCTCGTGAGGTAAGAGAAAAAACCATTGATGTATTAGAAGACGTAATTTTTAAATTAGAAAAGAAAAACAAAGAAAAAGCAACTAAATAGTTGCTTTTTAAATATCCATATTTTATAATAAGCCATAAAAAGAAAAACAAGTAGTAGGAGGCATTATTATGTGCGAATACAAATTAGAATATCAAAAGAAAGAATATCCTTTTGATGGAAGATTAATAACTAAAGAAGATAAAGTGGAGGAGATTTATTTTTTTCCTAATAAGGTAACTGTTTTTGCCAATGATAATAATTATGTTAGAGTAGTGGGACCCAATCAAGAGATATTAATAAATTTTGATGATGGTCTTTCAGAAGATGATATCATTATTACTGATAACTACCTAGTATATGTTGATATGTCTCTAAATTTTCAAATAATGGACTTTACAGGAGCAGTTTTGTTTACTCATCCAGCGGTAGAATCATTTGAAGTCATAGACAATTTAATAATTTTTAAATGCTATTGCGAAGATGGCCTTTCTAGAATGATGATTTATAGTTTGATTCATATGGATTTATTAACCACTTTAGAAGATGATATAGAAGAATTTAAGGTATCTAGCGATGGGAAGATATTTAAAAAAGCTAGAGGCTACCAAGCAGTTTTGGAGCAGGAAGGCAAAATATTTGACCATGGATTTGATCGTTTAGTTGATGCTCGATTTGTTGGAAATGTGACTATTTTAACAGGATATATAAAAAGAAAAAAAACAAATCGTATTTTTATTAATGATAAATTAGTAGGTTATACCCCTTATGATTTAGAAGTTATTAATGGCCATAATGGTGAAAGTGTTATAACTCAAGTAAGAGGGAACAAGACTTTAAGCATTTTATTTGATAAAAATGGAGAATCTTTAGAAAGATTTAAAAATCATGAAGGAAAGTTTCAATTTTTTGAAACCGGAGTTTTATGTCGAAATCTAAAAAATGGTAAATGTATGTTTATAACTGGAGATGGAGTTCCAGTTTATACATATGATTTAAATTTAAATAATATTTGTTACCATAGCAATGACTTTAATGTTGCTTCTAGAAACTATACACCAAAACAGATTATGAGTAGAATGATGGATGATGGGGACTTTGATCTTATCTATCACATAGACCCTAAAAAAGTTCCTTTATTTTACTTAAACAATGCTTTTAGAGTAAGTTATAATGGGAGTTTTGTTATTATTCAAAAAGGTATTGGTCAAGAATATAATAATTATTCTATTAATGATTCCTGTAAAACAAATGGTATGCGTGTCAGTGAAACCTTTTATTTTACAACCATTGTTCTAAATAATGACTTAAAAGTAGTTAGTAAAGCTGAAGCTATTGAGTCTGGTAAAATAAGTTCTTTAACAGTTCCGGTTAAAATCAGAGATATGTATGTTTCGTTTATGAATGAAGAAGGCGAAGAAATTTATTATGATGAAAATGGTAACGAATACAGTCATGAACCAATAATTGGCAACGATAAAGAAGTATATTTAGTTATTGATGATAGTATAGTTCCCTATAGATTACCAGGAGTTTCTGATGACATTATAAAAGCTGTAGTTGATGGAAGGGCCGTTTTAAAAAAAGCTGATAATTCTAAAATGGTAATTGGTGAAAAAAAGGTTAAAGGCCTTGTTAATCCAATTAAAATATGTTAGAATGTCTTTATTCAGTGATGAAAGAATTTACGACTCTGGAACTGAAACGTCTTATCGCGTTAAGATATTAAGTGTATGAAAGTATTCATAAAATAAGGTGGTACCACGGTAATTCGTCCTTATATATGAATATTTTTTTATTAGAAAGAAGGAATATTATGAAATTATATGATGAACTAAAATGGCGTGGAATGATTATGGACCAAACTAATAATGATTTAGAAGAACGCCTAAATGCTGGAGGAATGACTTTTTATATTGGAACTGATCCAACGGCTACAAGCTTACACATTGGTCATTTATCATCATTTTTAATATGTAAAAGATTGAAAGAAGCGGGGCATAATCCAATTATTTTATTAGGTAATGCAACAGGTCTAATTGGTGACCCTAAACCTGATGCTGAGCGCCCAATGGTTTCTAAAGAATTAATTGACAATAATTGTGATGCTATGGAAAAACAAATCAAATCTTTATTTGATTGTGAAGTGGTTAGAAACTACGATTGGTCAAAAGATATTAATTTTATTGACTATTTGAGAGATTATGGTAAATATTTTCCTGTTAACTATATGTTAAATAAGGATATCGTTGCTAGGAGATTAGATGCCGGTATTACTTACACCGAATTTTCTTATATGATAATGCAAGCATTGGATTTTTTATATTTATATGAAAATAAGAAGTGCATTATGCAGGTGGCCGGACAAGATCAGTGGGGGAATATTACTGCAGGAGTTGAACTAATTAGAAAAAAGTTAGGGAAAGAAGCTTATGCCTTTACAATGCCTTTGGTAACTAAAAAAGATGGTACTAAATTTGGTAAATCTGCTGGTGGAGCTTTATGGCTTGATAAAGAAATGACTAGTCCTTATGAAATATATCAATTTTTTGTTAATAGTGAAGATGAAATGGTTGAGACCTATTTAAAGAGATTTACTTTCTTATCAAAAGAAGAAATTGAAGAACTAATAAAGGAAAATAATAAAGCACCTGAAAAAAGAATAGCTTCAAAAAGATTGGGTTTTGAAGTAGTAAGGTTTATTCATGGAGAAGATGAGGCCATAAAGGCCCAAAATAAAGCTATTGATTTATTCGAAAATGGCGGGATGTCAGATGATATGGAAACTATCGAAATAAATAAAGACAATACTAATATATTGGATTTATTAGTTAAAACCAATTTAGCTCCTTCAAAATCAGAAGCTAGAAGATTGGTTATTCAAGGAGGAATAACCATAGATGATGAAAAGATAAATGATCCTAATAGTTTAATAGCCAAAAAAGAATTTATTATTAAAAAGGGTAAAAAAATATTTCTAAAAATTAAAATAAAATAAATAAAAAATATATTAAAGAAAATCTTTAATATATTTTTTTAATGCTCGTGCATCTTTTCCAAAAATAATTTTCAACTGATTATCAATTTCAACTATTCCTTTAGCACCCAGTCTTTGAATACCATCCTTATCAACTTTAGATACATCTTTTAAATAAACCTTAAATCGAGACATATTGCATTCAGCACTAATTATGTTGTCTTTACCACCTAGGAAATTTACTAATTTGTTTATTTCAGCGCCAAAGTCTCTTTTATTTATTTTAATAACTACTAAAGAGATAATTAACAATACTCCAATAATAATAGCATAGTGCCACCATTCCATATAATCACCTTCTTAAATTATACTATATTTTCATAAAAAATAAAATATTATATATTCACTATTTAAAATATATATCATAAATTATTAATGAGAATACATGAAAGGGTGAATAATATGTGTGAAAAAAATAAAGATAAATGTTCAAATTGTGTAGCTGAAATATTAACTGTAATTCTTCTACTTCAACAAAATGCCTGTCCTGAAAATTGTTTAGATTCTTGTGATAGACCAGTTTTAGGAGGCGGGCCAAATTGTTTAATATGTAATACTAGACCAGTCATGATATATACTTGTTGTGGAAATGGTACTCCTTGGACAATGCCTACTACTAAAGACGATGTTATTTGTGGCACTGAAGGCGTAGTTTGTTCTAATGTCTTTAGAGTTGAAAAATTAGATGGAAATTGTTGTACATTTAGAGTATTGGAAACTAATACCGATACAACAAGCATTTATCCGTATATTGCAACTAATAGTTTCTTCACAATGGATTTAGATTGTGCTTGTGCTATCAGATGCTTGAATGATACATATGTTGAATGTGTTTAAAGAGTTCTATATAGAGCTCTTTTTATTTGCTTTCTTTCTTTTTAATAATTCGAAACGTATCATCAGAATATATTAAATGATAATCGGGATCTTTTAAGACTTGAAGATTAATATAAGAATTGTTTTTAACAATTATAAAGTTAATATTATATTTTTCAAAATAGTTTTTATAATCTTTATAACCACTTTGATCAAAATTAATATATTCATCAAAGTAGTCAAATGTTTTATTAAAAGGTTTAGTATATAAATCACTTCTCGAATCGGTTGTAACCTTTAAATCTCTGAACATTAGGTAACTTCCAAAATTATAATCATTAAAAACTCTAATATCTTCTTTCTGATAATGGTCTAATAAAAAGTTTACAGCAAAAGCCGGATATTCGGCAGCATTTACTGGATGAGTATTAAACTTAATAACAAATAAAGGAATATAAGGAGCCACAAAAACTATTGAAATAATAATTGCCCATTTAAGTTTAGCAGCCTTCTTAGCAGCTAATAAAAATAAATTACCACCGATTCTTTTAGCATAATTAATAATATATTTTGAAATAAAAATCATACCAATAGTTAAAATAAGGGCCGTGTGGCGACGAGACATTATTGCTAATGTCATCAGCCCAATTATCATAAAAAAGTCTCTAAAACGCATTTTTTGCTTTGAGAATATTAAGAATAAAAACAAAGGAACCATTAAAGCTAAGGTATAAAAAGTACTATTAAATACACTTAACGAGTGCTCGTGAATATAGGCCGTTGTATTCCCTAAAAAGATTTTAATACTATATAAAAAAGGTGTACTTCCAATTGGAGTAATAAACCCACTTATAATCATTATTATAACTGCAATAAATAAATATTTAGTATTTGGTTCTCTTATAAATGAAAATTTCTTTTTAAATAATCGGTTGTTTTCTTTAAATATAAATGATAAAATCCATTCAGCAAAATAAGGAAGAAACAAAATAAATATTAAAGGCCATACAGCTGCATGTAGATTTGCAACCAAAATTCCAATTATAAACATATAAATAAAATATTTAAACTTTTTTGTTTCTAAAAACCTATTTATAAAATGAACAAATAATACAAATAAAGCATAAGTCATAATTTGAGCTCTAGCAGTTAAAAAAGGAATCATAAAAAAGGTAATAGTTAAAGAAATAATTAAAGATAAAAATGGTTCTTTGTATTCTCTAGTTATAACTTCGTAAATAGTGAAAGACAATAGTCCTGAAAGAAGCATAGTAAAAATATAAACTCCATTAAAACCAAAAATATTGTAACTAATGGCTACCAAACAATCAAATAGCCAGTGAGGATAACAATATGGTAAATTAGCAATCAAGCTCCAATGGTCTTTCATATCTATGCCGTTTTTTAATATATAATTACCTATTTTAATGGTATAAAATGTATCGTTTTGAAGTAGTCTTGGAATTAAAACAGCTCCTAAAGCTATTAAAATAATAAAAGCCATTATTGAAAACATTCTTTTTTCTTTTTTAGTCATTTATTTCACCACTTTAATTTTAGCAGTTATAATTGTAAAAAACAATAAATTATGATAACTTATATTTGGTGATAAAATATGGATTTAACAGATATAATTTTAAAAAAAGAAAATAAGAAGGCCTTATCAAAAGAAGAACTTTATAAGGCTTTTAATGGATATCTCAAAGGAACTGTTTCTGATGAAGAAATGACTAAATTATTAAAAGCCATTATGACAAAAGGAATGAATTTAGAAGAAATACTTAATTTAACAGATATTTTTATCCATAGCGGAATTATTTTAGATTTAAAAGATATCCCAAATACTATAGATAAACATAGTACGGGTGGAGTTGGAGATAAAACCACTTTAATAATAGGCCCACTAGCTGCTGCTTGTGGGGTATATGTTCCCAAAATGAGCGGAAGAGGATTAGGACATACTGGGGGAACCATTGATAAATTAGAAAGTTTTAAAGGCTTTAAAACAGATATTTCTACTGTTAATTTTGTTGCTTTAGTTAAAAAAAATGGCTTTGCCGTTTGTAGTCAAAATAAATTATTAGTGCCAATGGATGCTAAAGTATATGCTTTAAGAGATGTAACGGGTACTACTAATTCTATTCCTTTAATAGCGGTTTCCGTAATGAGTAAAAAAATAGCTTGTGGAGCTAAAAATATTTTAATAGATGTTAAATATGGTAAAGGGGCTTTAGTAAAAACAAAAAAAGAAGCTCGTAAATTAGCAAAAATAATGTGTTTAATTGGCAAAGAATATTATGTTCCGGTAAAAACCGAAATATCAGATATGAACAATCCTTTGGGAAATACCATTGGTAATGCCTTAGAAGTTGAAGAGGCAATAAATGTTTTAAACAATAAAGTAGATAATGACCTTACAGAATTATGCTTAGAGTTGGCTAGCGAGATGGTTAGTATGGCTAAAAAAATACCGAAAAGAAAAGCTTTAAAAGAAGTAACAACTGCTTTAATAAATAAAGAAGCCTATAAAAAGTTTTGCGTATTTGTTAGTGATCAAGGGGGAGATATTGCTTCTTTAAAAATAAGCTCTAAAAAACAATTTATTCTTTCTCTTAAAAGTGGCAAGATAAAGGGAATAGATGCTCTAAAAATGGGCGAGTTATCTGTTAATTTAGGAGCTGGAAGAAAAACAAAGGGAGAATCAATTGACCATAGTGTTGGCATTTATTTAAACAAAAAAGTGGGAGACAAAGTAAAAATAGGGGATCTTTTATGTACCCTTTACTTAAAAGAAAATAATATAACTGAAGATATTACATCTTACTTTGACGTTAGATGATTTGACAATATTTTAAAACTTGATATAATAAAAAGCATCTTGTTTTGAAGGAGAGTATTTGTGAAATCAATCACTTATAAAAAAGAATTAGAGGCAAAAATAAATAAAGTATATGATAAGAAAGAGGATTTAGTTGAAGAAAGAATTTTTCTAGATATTGCTTGTGATGAAAATAGACATAAAAAGTATAATAATGATCAAACTATAAAATTGTTGGAAGAGGCTAAAGCTATTATTGAAAACTATGCTTACTTAATGAAGGAAGCTTTATATACATCAGGATCTAAATGGATGATAATGTGTGTAGCTTCAATTTTGGTAGCTTCAATTGTTCAATCAATCTTTTGGGGAAATATTGGATTAACAACATTAGCTCCTTATTGTGCCGTAGCATCATTAGCAGTGGGAGCGGTTGATTATTTTAAAAAAACCATTTACATAAGAAACGTAAAAAGCAAACAAGGTAAAATGGATATTGACGCTGAATTGATTAGTGCTTTATATTTTGATAATGAACTTCAGCATAGCTATGAATCGTTATTAGGAGATAGAGAAGCCGTTGTCCAATTATTAAAAGATACTGATGAAGAAATAATTGGGTATGAACAAGCTTTAAATAAATTAAAAAAAGTTTTAGCTGAGGAACTAGATCCTATTGTTGAAAAAACAGTTTCTAAAGAAAATTTACCACCTTATCTTAAAAGATTTACTAAAGAATTAGAAGTATAAAAAAAGGCACTATGTAAGTGCCTTTTTAATCATATAATTGATTCTAAAGCCAGTTTAATCATTTCATTTAACGAATTTTGTCTTTCTTCGGGAGTTAAGAATTTTTTATCGTATTTAGAATCGACAACTGTTGTTAAAGCAGCCGCTTCTTTATTAAGGTAATTGGCAACAAAATATAACCCATAAGCTTCCATTTCACTTCCAATAAAATCTTTTCCATCTAAGACGTGATCAATATTAAAATAAACATCAAAAACATCAGAAGTGTAAAGGCAGCCTTTTTTAATATTTATTTTATTTTTAATAGCTGTTGTTTCAATTTTATCAATTAAATCTTTATTAGCTTTTAATACTTTTTCTTCTTTTCTACTAATAATAGTTCCAAAGGTGGATTCACTATAAGCCGATTCACCTAATAATAGGTCATTAACTTTAACATCTTTGTTAATAGTTCCACAAGTACCAATTCTAATTATTTTTTTAACATTATAAAACTTATATAATTCATATGAATAAATACCAATACTAGGTATTCCCATTCCCGATGCAAAAACTGTTACTTTTTTATTTTTATAATATCCGGTATAGCCATACATATTGCGAACCTTATTTACCAGTTTATAATTAGTTAAAAAGTTTTCGGCTACATACTTTGCTCTCAATGGATCTCCAGGCATTAAGACTATTTCGGCAATATCACTTTCTTTAGCTTCAATATGAGTAGTCACATTATCACTCCTTTTTATGATAGTCATCTAGGAAACTATGATAGCTATCATCTTTATTATAACCGATAATCATATTAATGTTAATATTTTCAACACTTCTAAAAATATTGCTCTCGGTAAATTTATTTTGTTTTCTTAATTTTTCAATTAATATTTTTATTTCTTCCCGCATGGAATCTTTTTTATGTTTAGATAAAGGGCAACAACAATTTATAAATTCCAATTCATTGCTTCTAACCCATGAACTTATTTCACGTTCTTTAACTAGATATAAAGGCCTAATTAATTCAATTCCCTTATAATGATCACTGTGAAGTTTAGGCATCATCGTTTTTACTTCTCCACCATAAATAATACTTAGTAAAATGGTTTCAATAACATCATCAAAATGGTGCCCTAAGGCTATTTTATTACATCCTAAACTTTGAGCATAATTATATAAATAGCCTCTTCTTTTACGAGCACATACATAGCAAGGACTATCTTCATTTTTTATTTCATCAAAAATGTTAGAATTAAAAACTTTAATAGGAACGTTTAATAATTTAGCATTCTTTTCAATTAGTTTTACTCCTTCTTTAGTATATCCTGGATTCATAACAATAAATTCCAAATCAAATTTAAAAATACCGTGTCTTTGAAGCTCTTGCATGCATTTTGCCAGTAAAAAGGAATCTTTACCTCCAGAAATACAAACCGCAATTTTATCATTTTCGTCTATTAATTCATATTCTTTAATTCCTTTAACAAACTTACTCCAAATTTTCTTACGATATTTCTTAATAATACTTTTTTCAATTTCTCTATACTTTTCCATAAACATCAAGATAATTTTAACATCTTTCATTAAAAAAAGCATTATTTTATAAATGCTTTAGTTAATCTTTTAATATCGTCTCTATTTTCAATGATTTCTCCCGTAATAGTGTCACATACTGGAATCTCTATTCTAGAATCTGACAACATTTCTCTGATAATATAATATTCTCTTTCTCGAGCTTTATAATAATCTGATAAGGAATGAAATTCAAACAAACTTTCCTCGTAACCTAAAGGCATTCCAACAGCATCAAAAAAAGCTTTTGGAATATTGCTATTAATTCTAGTTTCATTATCCTTGGCAAATGCAATTTGTTTTGGTAATGATTGTAAAATACTTTTACTAATAATTATAGAGAGCCCATCTTCAATATATTTTCGAAAGTTTGAATGAACATCACTTTCATCTTTAGGAAACAATCGAATACTTCCATCATAACAAAGACCTGTAAAATTAACTCCAGGCAAATCAATGTTTTGAGGGCGAATCTTTCCTTTACGACAAATCGTTTCTAGAGTTTTTAAAGATACCGCATCATATTGAAAATTTTTTATTCTTTGGAAATTACCGGGAACAGATTTTTCAATTCCTGTAATATTGTGAAAGCTTGTATTATAATTATTTTGATCATATTCACCTCCTAGACTATAAAAAAGTTTTTTGTTAGTTTTAATTTGACCCATGTCTAATCCTCCTAAATTTTTTTTATTATAACAAAAAACAATATAATATCAACCAATTTTTTGTTATAATAAAAAAGGATGTGATAGTATGGATGTAACAATTGGAATAAGTAATAGACATATTCATTTAACTGAGAATACTTTTAAAATGCTATTTGGTAAAGATGCTAGTTTAACAAAAAGAAATGATTTAAATCAACCAGGAGAATTTGCTTCTAATGAAGTTCTTAATATCAAAACCCTTAAAGGGACTATCGAAAATGTTAGAGTTTTAGGACCATTTAGAGACTATAATCAGGTGGAAATAACTAAAACAGATGCCTATAAATTAGGTATTAATCCTCCAGTTAGAAAAAGCGGTAATTTAAAGGGAAGTGAGTCAGTAGTAGTTGTTGGGCCACGAGGGGAAATGATTTTAAATGAGTCAACTATTATTGCAGAAAGACATATTCATATGACCAAAGAATATGCTAGTATGAATAACTTTATTGATGGTTCTTTAGTTAATGTAATTATTGATACTGTTAAGCCCGGAACTATTTTAGCTCATATTAAAGTTAGTGATAAAGCCTATTTAGAAATGCATTTAGATACCGATGATGCCAATGCCTTTTTATTAAAAAATGGAGATTCGGTTGAAATTATCAAATGAAATTTAAAATAGGAAATGTAGAAATAAAAAATCAAATTGTTTTGGCGCCTATGGCTGGTATTTCTAATACCAGTTATCGAGTAATTATTAAAGAAATGGGAGCCGGTCTTATTTATGCTGAAATGGTTAGTGATAAGGCTATTTGTTATGAAAGCAAAAAAACTATTGAACTATTAAAAATGAAAGATGAAGAAAGACCTATTTCTCAACAAATATTTGGAAGTGATGCTAAATCTTTTGTAAAGGCCGCCTTATATGTAGAAAAGTCCATGAAACCAGATATAATTGATATTAATATGGGATGCCCTGTACCAAAGGTAGCGCTTAGAGCTCAGGCGGGAAGTGCTTTACTTAAAGATCCCAATAAGATATTTGAAATAGTTAAAGCGGTTGTTAATGCAGTAAAACTACCAGTAACAGTTAAAATAAGAAGTGGCTGGGATGAAAATCATATTAATGCCGTCGAAGTAGCTAAATTAATAGAAAAAGCTGGAGCTAGTGCTATAGCAATTCATGCTAGAACTAGGAGTGAGGGGTATACCGGTAAAGCTGACTGGAATATTATTAAAGCTGTAAAAGAGGCTGTAAAAATTCCGGTTATTGGGAATGGTGATGTAACTTCTTGTTACTTAGCTAAAGAAATGCTAGAAGTAACAGGGTGCGATGCAGTGATGATTGGTAGAGGCACACTGGGAAATCCTTGGTTAATTAGAGAGTGTGTTAATTATCTAGAGAATGGTTCTTTACCGGAACCTGTCTTAATTAAAGAAAAAGTGGCAATTATTAAAAAACATTTTGAAAATCTATGTAAAGACAAAAATGAAAAAGTAGCCCTTTTAGAAATGAGAAGCCATTTAATGTGGTATTTAAAAGGATTACCAAAGTCAAAAGAATTAAAACAAAATATCAATACTATTGACACAAAAGAAAAGTTTTATGATATAATTTCTAATATAGAATAAAGAGGTGACTCATGAGAAGAGTTTTACTAGTTGTTTTGATGTTATTAATTGGTTTAGTCTTTGGAGTAGGAGTGGGGTATTTTTTGTCTAAGGCCTTTCCAAGAACTGAAGAAATACCTGAAGGAACCGAAACAGCCGTAGTAATAGTCGGTGAGTTGGGGAAAGCAGAACTGGTAGATAATATGTATGAATACATTACTGAAGACTTTGCTAAAGCCGCTTTTGACTCTACTAAAAAAATAGATAAAGAAGCCATTAATAATGTTTATAAATTATCATCATCTTATCAATATTCAAAATCTTTACCTAATGAAAGCTTGACTTGTGGTACTTTTAATAAATTTAAAGCCAGTTCCTCATTTGCCAGAACTAATGAACTTTGTGTTTCTGGGGTAGATACCGAATTAGTAAATCCTAATTGGAAATATGATTCAAGTACTGATATTAAATTAAAAATTGATAAAGCTTTAAAAACAATTTATGGTCAAACTACTACTTATGAAAATAGTACCTTTAAATTTGGAACAAATGGTGAATGTGTTTATGACATTACTAACCAATATTATAATTGTTATATTTACGATGTTATATCATCTTGTGATTTAGTTCCAGAATTTAAATTTGATAGTGCTAAAATTTATAATGATAAAATAGAAATTTATGTTAAATATTTAGTCAGTGCCTGCGAAAACGAATTAAATGAAAGAGCATATTACACAGGAATTGATAAAAATTTAAAAATAGTCAGTGTTAATAATATTCCTGATACAGTTACTGATAAACTTAATGAATATGGAAAGAATTATGTTTTATCTTTTAAATATGATGAAGATGGTAACTTTTATTGGGAAAAAACTGAACCTTTAGGATAAAATATAGTATAAATATAACTGCAATTAATTGCAGTTTTTAATTATTCATTATATAATTTTAATGTAATGAGGTGGACTATGATTTATTTAGATTATTCAGCAACTACAAAAGTAGATAAAGAGGTATTGAAAGTTTTTAATGAAGTAAGTGATAAATTTTTTGGTAATCCTAATTCTAAGTATGAGGTTGGATTAAAAGCTCATTCTATGATTGACGAAGCTACCTTAAAGATTGCTAATATGTTAGGGGTTAAACCATCTGAAATAATTATTACAAGTGGAGCTAGTGAGTCTAATAATCAGGCTATTAAGAAAACGGCTATGTTAACTAATAAGAGACATATTATTACTACTAATTTTGAACATTCATCAGTTCTTGCTCCAATTAGTTATTTACAGACTTTAGGATTTAAGGTATCGTTTGTGAAGGTTAATGATAAGGGATTAGTAGACTTAGAAGATTTAAAATCTTTAATAACGGCTGATACTTTTTTAGTAAGTATAGCTACAGTTAATAGTGAATTAGGATTTAGAGAACCAATTGAGGAAATAGGACTATTATTAAAAAATTATGATGTTATTTTTCATAGTGATATAACTCAAGCTATTGGTAAAGTCAAAGTGGATTTAACTAATGTTGATCTAGCTTCTTTTAGTGCTCATAAAATATATGGGATAAAGGGAATTGGGGGATTAATTAAAAAGGAAAAAATAAAATTGCTTCCTTTAATAAATGGTGGGAAGAGTACTACTATTTATCGAAGCGGAACCCCTCAAACTGAGTTAATATGCAGTATGGCTAAAGCCATGGAATTAATAATACCAAAAGTAGAAGCAAATTATTCATATATTAGTAAGTTAAAAGAAAGATTAGTATTAGGTTTAAATAAATATTCTAATATTTATTTAAACAGTAGTGATGAATCAATTCCTCATATTATTAATTTTAGCATTATGGGTAAAAAAGCTGATGATATTCAAAGTTATTTTGCTTCGCATGAGATATATTTTTCTACTAAGACGGCTTGCAGTAGTGATAACGATTTATCTTTAGCAGTTTATTCTTTAACCAATGATAAAGAAAGGGCTAGGGCATCAGTAAGGGTTAGTCTATCTTACAAGACCACCAATGAAGAAATAGATGAATTTTTAAAAGTGTTAGGGGATCTTTATGGAAATAATTAAAATAAGTTCTTTAGGATGCCCTTCCTGCATTATTATGAACACCATTTTAGATGAATTTACTGATATTAAGATAACCAGCTTGGATTATGACTTTGACTCTGAAGAAGTATCTAAATGGCATATAGGGAGCATTTTACCAGTTCTAATATTTATTGATAACAATAATGAAGTTTCTAGATTGGTAGGAGAGCATTCTAAAGAAGAAATAATAAAAATAGTGAGGTAGTATGAAAAAAATTATATATGTTATAGTGGCCATTTTATTAATTTTTCCTTTTGGAGTAAGAGCCAGTGAAAAAGAAATGAATATTCATTTATTTTATGGTAAAGAATGTCCTCATTGTGAAGATTTAATGGACTTTTTAGATGGCTATTTAGAAGAAAAACCTAATGTTAAATTATATAAGTATGAAGTTTGGCACAATAAAACAAATCAAAAAAGGTTATCGGATGTTCAAGAATTGCTTGGTGTCAAAGGAAATGGGGTTCCTTATTTGGTAATTGGTAATCAAGTGGTTACCGGTTACTATGCTAAATATACTAATCAAAAAATAAAAGATTTAATTAACTATTATGAACAAAATGATTATTGTGATGAGGTAGGGGACTATTTAGGGACTTGTGATATAAAGGGTAATGATATAGAACTTGTGGATAAAAATGTTTTAACTAATATAACGGTACCCATTTTGGGAGAAATCAATCCTACTAAAATATCATTACCTATATTGGCAATCGTAATTGGTTTTGTAGATGGTTTTAACCCTTGTGCTATGTGGATATTACTATTTTTAATAACAATGTTAATAAATGTTAATAACCGTAAAAGAATGTGGATATTAGGCTTTAGCTTTATTGCCACTTCTGGGATTATTTATTTATTATTTATGGTTTCGTGGCTTAACTTGGCTATATTTATGAATAAAATAAACTACATTAGGTTATTAATTGGATTATTTGGTGTTACCTTCGGTATAGTTAATATTCGTAAATACTTTAAATCAAGAAAAGATGTTGGTTGTGAAGTAGTTAATGATGGTAAAAGAAAAAAGATTGTTATGGGAATTAAGAAAATAACTACTGAAAAAAAGTTTATATTGGCTTTGTTAGGAGTAATTATTCTAGCGGTGGCTGTTAATATTATTGAATTATTATGTTCACTAGGGCTACCATTAATCTTTACTCAGGTTCTTTCTTTAAATAATTTATCCAGTTTAGAATATATTATTTATTTAAGCCTTTATATAATATTTTTCCTTATAGATGATATAATCATCTTTACAATAGCTATGAAAACCTTAAAAGTAAAAGCTATTTCTAATAAATATACAAAATATTCTCATTTAATAGGAGGTCTTATAATGGCCCTAATTGGAATATTGATGATATTTAAACCAGAATGGTTAATGTTTAATTTTTAACAAATATATGGTAAAGTAAAGTGGAAAGGAAGTATTTGAATGGAGTGTTTTATTACAATTGGAGCAGTAATAATATTTATTTTATTACTATCAATTAAACAAATTAATGAGTACGAAAGAGGAGTTAAGTTTACAAAAGGGAAGTTTACTAAGCTAATGGAACCGGGTTGGAAATTAGTTTTACCAATATTTCAATCATTTAAAAAAGTCGATATTAGAGTAAAAGCTGTTGATGTTCCTGAACAAGAGGCCATTACTAGAGATAACGTTTCAATTAAAATTAATGCAGTGCTATATTATAAGGTTTTTGATGCAGGTAAGGCAATTATTGCAGTTGAAAACTTTAACTATGCAGTTAGTCAATTAGCTCAAACTACAATGCGTAATGTGGTTGGGTCAGTTTCATTAGATGAATTATTAAGTGAAAGAGAATCAATTAGTGGGAAAATATGTGAAATAGTTGATAAAGCTACTGATCCTTGGGGAATTAAGGTTGAAAATGTTGAACTAAAAGATGTGTCATTACCAGAAGAAATGAAAAGAGTTATTGCTAAGGTAGCTGAGGCCGAAAGAGAAAAGATGGCAGTTATTACAAAAGCTAAAGGAGAGGTAGAAGCTTCTGAAAATTTAGCTAAAGCAGCAAATGTAATGAGCAAAGCAGATGGAGCTTTGCATTTAAGGACTTTGTCTACTTTAAATGATTTAAGCAGCGATCAATCAAACACCGTTATCTTTGCTATTCCGATTGAAGTGTTAAGAGCACTTGAAGGCTTAAGTAAAGGCAAAAAATAGAGTTTAAACTCTATTTTTATTTACTTTAATGATAAATATTTATATAATACTATCTCAAGTAGGGAGAATTATATGAAAAATGGTAATTTAAGAACAAACTTTATAAGATTTGATTATGCTAATCAAACAGCAATATTAACTTCAAAGATACCTTCAATAGAAGAGATAGTATTTACTTCCGATGGAATATTTATTGATAGCGAAGGAAAAATGTATTCTACAGATGGCTATGTTATATATCCACAAGATTTAAAGTATTTAATAGCTGAAGTAGGGATAAGCCCTGAAATATTTGCTGTTGTTAAACAAAAAATTAGAGAATATTTTCAAAAAGAAGAAAAGGGAACAAAATAAAAAACCTAGTAATAAATTACTAGGTATTTTTTAACTGGCGCCTCAAGTAGGACTCGAACCTACGACCTAACGGTTAACAGCCGTGTGCTACCACCAACTGAGCTATTGAGGCATTTCAATTGACTAGATAAGTATATAAAAAAAAAGGAGAAGTGTCAATATCTAAATAACTTAAATTTCGAACAAATTTCAGTGTTTATAACGTTTTATTTATGTTATAATTGGATTGGTGAATGTAAATGGAAGAAAAACAATATCCGATGCTTCAAAATTATGGAGAGGATTATACAAAAAAAACTTATATTACTGATCCGGCAATAGCTCGAGATAGAGAAATAAAGGAAGCAATGTTAATTTTATTAACTCCTGATAAAAGTGCTATTTTAGTTGGTAAACCCGGTATTGGTAAAACCGCTATTGTTGAAGGAGTGGCTTATCGTATTCAAAAAGGAATGGTTCCGGATGTGTTAAAACCTTTAAAAGTAATAAAAGTTAATGTTTCTAGTTTAATGGGAACATCAGTAAATAATGGTGAAACAGAGCAAAGAATAAACCTTTTAATAAATGAAATTAAATCAATAGGAGGAATAATTCTTTTTATTGATGAAATTCACTTACTTATTAATCAAGGTGCTGATAATAGTTTGGATTTTGCTAATATGTTGAAGCCGGTTTTAGATCGTGGGGATATTAAGGTTATAGGAGCGACGACTACTGAAGAATATGAAGCCTATATTTTAAAAGATAGGGCATTTAATCGTCGTTTTCAAAAGATTGACATTGCTGAAACTAATGCTGAAGATACTGTAAAGATAATGATGGGTACTTATCATCGCTATGAGGTAAAAACAGGAGTTAAATTTGGATATACAGATTTTCTAAAAGAAAAAGTAATGAAATTTTTAGTTGAAATGACTACAGAGTATAATCGTATTTATGAAGTGGCAGCTAGATATCCGGATGTTTGTTTAACAATATTGGCCAATGCTTTCTCATATGCTTTATTTGATAATTCTCCTGAAGTTCATTTTAAACATATTTATAAGGCAGTATGTAATGCTAAAAATGTTTATGAAGATGCTAAAAATAAATATATCAATAAATTTAAAGAAGATTTTAAAGATGTTCTTACGGAAGAAAATGTTGATTTAAACGATATTAATGGTTAATAAAGTGTCAAACCAAATTATAAATAAATAATAATTTGGTTTTTATTTGGTATACTATTTAATAGGTGATAATATGTTTAATACTTTAAGAGTTCTTCAAATTGGTTGTGGTAAGATGAGTAAATATACCATGCGCTATGTTTTCGAAAAAGGAGGAGCCGTCGTTGCAGGTATAGATACAAATCCAGCATTAATTGGGCAAGACATTGGTTTAATCATGGGTACCGCTGCTAAGGGCGCTATAGTTTATGCTGCTAATAAATTGCAAGAAGTAATTACATCATCTAAACCTGATATTGCTATTATTGAAACAATGAGCTTATTAAAAGATATAGCAGATAGTGCTAGAATTTGTTTAACTAATGGAATAAGTGTAATTACCACTTGTGAGGAGGCTTTTTCTCCCCTTAGTTCAAATCCTAATTTATGCAAGGAATTAAATGATTTGGCGATTGCCCATAAGTGTACAATAACCGGTTGTGGATACCAAGATACTTTTTGGGGTAATTTAGTTACGGCAATAACTGGTTCTACTCACAAAATAACCAAAATAAAAGGAATGTCTTCTTATAATGTAGAAGATTATGGTTTAGCATTGGCTAAAGCTCATGGAGCAGGGCTCAGTGTTGAACAATTTAATAATACAATAGCATTAAACGACAATATTAGTGATGAAGAAAGAAAAAAATTAATTGAAGAAGGAAACTTTTTACCTTCTTATATGTGGAACACAGTTTGGTGGTTAGCCGACAAATTAAACTTAAATATAAAATCGATAGAGCAAAAATGTCTACCCAAGGTAACTAATGAGCCTATTCATTCTGAAACCTTGAAAATGGACATTCCTGTTGGAGCAGTTACTGGAATGAGTGGATTAGTAACGGCTTTAACTGAAGAAGGAATTATTATTGAAGCAGAGTGCGTTGGTAAAGTATATTCCCCAGTAGAGTATGATGCCAACATTTGGATGATTGAAGGAGAACCTAGCACAACCGTTACTATAAATAGACCAAATACTGTTGAATTAACTTGTGCTAATTTAGTAAATAGAATTCCCGATGTTTTAAACTCTCGACCTGGATTTGTCTTAACAACAGAAATGGGAGAGCCTAAATATCGAGTTAAAAATTTAAAAGAATATCTTAAAAAAAAGTAAACATTGTTTACTTTTTTAATCATCAAACCATCTAACTATAAGAACAAATAAGGTTGCTAGAATAGCAAATCCTAAAACAACCGTTAATATTTTGGCTATTTCTTCACTAAATATATTACTCATCCAGTTGAAATAAGCATTCCAGCAATCAACAAAAAACATTCTAATACCATAAAATAAATTCATCTTTATCAATCCTCTAGAATGATTATAATATATTTTTTCTTTATTGTCACATAAATATTAATTTGTTATAATAGAGTTGAAATGCAAAGGAGTATTTTATTATGAATGATAATCTAAAGAAAGTAACCGATTCTATTAAGTTTATGGATAAAAAAACAAAAGTTTATCTATATGGAACTATGATTATAATAATTTTTATTATAATTATTGCTATTGCATCGTGTGCTCTTAAAACAAAAAAAATAACTTATTTACAAATGGAAGATAAAATGGCTGAGGCAGCAAGTGAATATTTTAAAGATAATGTAGCTCAAAAGCCTGTTGCAGGTAGTGAAGTAATTATTGATATGTCTGCTTTAGTAGAAGGAGAATATATTAAACCATTTACTGACTTACTTGAAAAAGGAGAGAATTGTAGTGGACAAGTAAAAGTTAAAAATAATAATGAAACTTTAATTTATGTTCCCTATTTAACATGTGGAACTGATTATTTTTCAACTGAATTATATAAAAAAGTAATTACTTCAACAGTGACTTCTGGAGATGGATTATATAAAATAGGTAATGAATATATTTATCGTGGTCAGAATGTGGCTAATTTTGTATCTTTTGCTAATAAAATATGGCGAGTGGTAAAAGTAACGAATAATCAAACTATGCTAATCTTATATGAATCTGATAAAAAGCTATCATATTCATATGATGATCGATTTAATACTGAAAGAAAAACCAATTCTGGTATAAATGATTTTGAAGTAAGCAGACTTAAAGAATCATTGAATGGCTATTTAACAAATGAAGCAAACTTTAGTGAAAGTGATTTATCAAAAATGGTTTCAATGACCCTATGTACTGGAAATAGAACTACAACTCAATTGTTTTCATCAGGAAAAGTAGAATGTAATAAAACTGAAGTTTCAATGATTGGAATTATGAATATTTATGATTATGCTAAGGCTAGTTTAGATAAGACATGTCAAAAACCTGAAGACTTACAATGCCAAAATTATAATTATCTAGCCGAAACTAATCGTTCTTGGTGGACTTCAACTGGTGCATCAGATACAACCTTTAGATCTTATATTATTAAAACTAAAGGTGCTATAGATGATGTTTTGTGTAGTAGTAAAGCTGGGATAAGACCAATTATAACAATAGATTCTGAAACTTTTGCTCGAGGAGGAACGGGAACTCAAGCGGATCCGTATGTTGTAAAATAAGTAATTTAATAAATTACTTTTTTTTTGCTTAAATATATGCTATAATCTTTCGGTACGAAAAGAAGTGTGAGAAAAATGAATATTAGAAATATCGCTATTATTGCCCATGTTGACCATGGAAAAACCACTTTGGTGGATCAACTACTAAAAAAATCAGGAACATTTAGAGATAATGAACAAGTTGATGAAAGAGCTATGGATAGTAATGATATTGAACGTGAAAGAGGAATTACAATATTAGCTAAAACAACAGCTATCAACTATAAGAATTACCGAATTAATATATTAGATACTCCTGGACATGCCGATTTTGGTGGTGAAGTTGAACGAATCATGAATATGGTTGAAGGAGTTATTTTAGTTGTTGATGCTTATGAAGGGACTATGCCTCAAACTAGATTTGTATTAAAAAAGGCTTTAGAGGCTGGAGTAAAACCGATAGTTTTGATTAATAAGGTTGATAAACCAACAGCTAGAATAACAAAGGTTTTAGATGAAGTGATAGATTTATTTATTGAATTGGGTGCTTCTGATGAGCAATTAGACTTTAAAACAGCCTATGTTTCAGCTATTAATGGGACATCTTCTTTAAATCCAGATGTTAATACCCAACAAGAATCATATGATGATATTTTCCAATTAATTATTGACGAAATACCGGCCCCACCAGTCGATGTTAATAGACCCTTACAATTTCAACCTGCATTATTAGATTATAATGATTATGTAGGCAGAATTGGCATTGGTAGAATTAAGTCTGGTAAAATAAAAACCAATGAAATGGTTTCAATAGTAAGATTGGATGGATCTATAAAACAGTTTAGAATTCAAAAATTATTTGGATTTATAGGCTTAAAAAGAGTTGAAATAGAAGAGGCCTGTGCTGGAGAAATAGTGGCTGTAGCAGGGCTGGCTGATATTGGAGTTGGAGAAACTGTTTGTGATATTGGCAAAGAAGAAGCTCTTCCATTATTGAAAATTGATGAGCCAACTCTTCAGATGACTTTTATGACTAATAATAGTCCTTTTGTTGGTAAAGATGGGAAACTACTTACTGCTTCAAAAATATCTGATCGTTTATTTAAAGAAACTCAAA
>CAZTRF010000008.1:5147-29494 GCA_964616495.1 uncultured Muribaculaceae bacterium | reverse complement strand
CGAATATAATAATTATTCGCTTTTCTCTTAAATATTTGTTATAATAGTGTAGGTGATATGAAATGGCATATATAAAATATAAAGAAATTGCTAAATATTTTAACTTTTCAAAAAATATCGAAATTAAAGCATTGCCAAAATATGTTTTAGATTATGTTTTTGAAGATGAAAAAGTATTGGCGGCATATAAAACAATGAGAGATCATGGATTATTTACCGATAAAAAGATAGTATTATTTGATAAGAAGATGACTTTAGATAGTACAAGAGAAATATTTACAATACCCTATAGTACTATTTCATCAGCATCTATTGTTTTTAGACCTTCATCAGCAGAGATGTCACTATTTTTAAATAGTGGGTATCCGCTTAGAATAAAATTTGTTAGGATGACAGGTTCTGATAAAATGAGACTTCGTGTTTTATATAATGTTATTCAAAAATATATTACTAATCAAAAATCAGATCTAAACGAAATAAACAGACTTATTAATAATGATTTTAATTTAGATTAAGGAGGAGAAAGTATGAGTAAACCAGAGAAAAAAGTTGATGTAGAAGAAACAAAAAAAGAAATTCTTACTGAAGAAGAAAAGAAAAATCTTGTTAAGCAGGAAAAGAAAAACAAAAGAGGAGAAAGAACTTTATTTGGGAAAATAGTTAATGTCATTCTATGGGTTGTAGTTCTTGGATGGATGGCTCTTTGTGTTATTGACTTTATCAAAGTTCAAAACGAGAAAGATCCAATCTTCTGTATTAAAAAAACCACAATTAAAAGTGGAACTGGAACTGCCGAAGTTTGTACTGGATTAGGTTACAAAGTTTACAATTATCATTGTAGTAATAATAAACATAACTATAATGGAGCTACTGAATTTGGACCATTCTGGACAAAAAGCATTTGTGACAAAGAAGTTACAGATTAGTTGTAAAGTTGCGTAAAGGGTTATTTCTAATAAAGAAATAACCTTTTTATTATGATAAAATATTAATATAGGAGGCTGTTATGACAAAAAGGAATTTTATAATTGGAATATCTGGTTTAAATAGTCACGAAATCGAATTATTAGATTTAAAATTTGATAATATTTTTTCTTTTAAAAAAGTAGACCTAAAAAATTTAATTAGTTCTTTTATAAATGTTGATGTTTTTATTAGCAATGATAAATTAACTCCAACTATGAAAAAGTTTTTAAGAAATATTAATATTCCTTTTTATATTTATGAAGAGTACCAGCAAAATATTGAAAGATTAGTATCTTTAATAACTAGTTCAATAAGAAATGCGGTAAATAATAGCAAAGATTATAATGATGCTCTTATTTTATTAAATAATGCCCATGAAAAAGGACACTTAAATTATCATGAATTAAATCATAGTATTAGAGTAGCTAATGAAAGTTCTTATTTTGGTAAAAAATTAGGGTTTCAAGGTGATCGTTTAAAAAAATTATATACTGCTGCTTTATTACATGATATTGGAAAAAGCGGTATTCCTAAGGAGATACTTACTAAAAAAGGCAAATTAACCGATAAAGAATTTGATATTATTAAAGCCCATCCTATTATTGGCGGCAATGTAGTTAAAGAAGATATTAAAGAAATAATTAGAGCCCATCATGAAAGATATGATGGCTCAGGATATCCTAGTCATTTAAAAGGAGAAGAAATATCTTTAGAATCGAGAATTATTAGTTTAGTTGACTCTTATGATGCTTTAACTACTAAAAGAAGTTATAAGGAAAAGATCGGTATTGAAGAAAGTTTGTATGAACTTCAGAGATGCAGCATATCATTAGATAGAGGTGGTAAAGGAATGTTATATGATCCTTTACTAGTTCAAAAGTTTATTAATTTAAAAATGATTCCTCGCTTAAATTTTACTTGATATTAAAAATATATTATGATATCCTATGTATAGAATAAAAGGTGGTGATAAAATGGAATTTCTAAATAAATTATACGAAAATGAGTTCTTTGTTTATGGACTTGTTGCAGTATTAGTTATCTTAGTAGTTTTATTTATTATTGTATTATTATCAGGAAGAAAAAAGAAAGCAGAGCTAATGGCAACAACGGAAGAATCTACAGCTCCAATTCCATCAAGTATTGAAAATAATTCGCTTGCTGGAGAACAAACTATAGGAAGTATTGAACAAACTCCGGTTACTGAACCAATTATGGAAAATTCTGTGGAGACTTCTTTAGAAGAAACTAAGGAATTTAAACCTGAAGATTTGTCAATTAACAATAATGCTCCAGTAACTAATTATGAACCAGTAACTGCTTCAATTGATACTCCTATGCCAAGTTCAGTTCCCGTAATTGAACCAGAACCAATTAGCATTCCAGAACCGGTTGTACCTGATCAACCAATTAGCTTAGAGCCAACGGTAATGCCAACTAATGAGGAGCCGGTATTAGCAATGCCAGTTATTGAAGAGCCTTCAATGCCAGTAGATCCAATTAGCAGTAGCCCAGAAATGGTTGTTAATGATCCAATAGAAATGAGCTCTGAGCCAGTATTAACTATAGCTCCTGAGCCAGAGTCAATTGTTCTACCCGAACAAAAAGAGGAGCCAATTGTTTTAGAAAATGCTCCTATTTCAGAAGTTACTTCAGTAATTCCTGAGCCAATGGAAGAACCGGTTGATTTAGAAGCAGCAGCATTACCAGTAGAAGAAAAGCCAGCATTATTCACGGTATCTGATGAAACAATTGAAATGCCGAAGCTAAATGAAGATAAATAAGAACTTTAACAGTTCTTTTTTTTATGATATAATTTTAATGGTGATTATAAAGTGGCAACAAAATATGATGAAAGCTCAATAAAAATATTAGAAGGTCTCGATGCTGTCAGAAAACGTCCTGGAATGTACATTGGTTCTACCGATAAAAGAGGAATGCATCATTTGGCATGGGAAATTATTGATAATGCCATTGATGAAATAATAAACGGGTATGGAGACGAAATTAAAGTAACTATTAATAAAGATAATAGTCTAACTGTAGAAGATCATGGTAGAGGGGTTCCTATTGGGAAACATGCGAGTGGTAAAAGCACTCCTGAAGTTGTTTATACGGTTTTACATGCCGGAGGAAAATTTGAGAGTAGTGGATATAAAGTGTCAGGTGGACTTCATGGAGTTGGAGCCAGTGTTGTTAATGCTTTATCAAAATATATGGAAGTAACCATTTACAAAGATGGTTTAGTATCAAATATTAGATTTAAAAATGGGGGAAAAGTGGATATTCCTTTGCATACTATTGGTAAAAGCAATAAGACTGGAACAATAGTAACTTTTCTACCGGATTCTGAAATATTTAAAAACTGTTCTTTTAGTTATACAACTATTTGTGAAAGAATGCAGGAGAATGCTTTTTTGATTGATGGTTTAAAGGCCACTATTTGTGACATTGAAGATGAAAAAGAAGTTACTTATCATTATGAAAAAGGCTTAATAGAGTTTGTTGAATATATGAATGAAGATAAAGTTGTACTTCATAAGCCTTTTAGTTTTACCGATACTAAAAATGAAATAGAAGTTAATGTTGCTATGCAATATACTGATACTTATAATGAAAATATTATTTCTTTTGTTAATAATGTTAAAACTATTGATGGTGGAAGTCACGAAGTAGGTTTTAAGACTGGTCTTACAAAAGCTTTTAATGATTATGCCAAAACTAATGGAGTTATTAAAGGAAAAGATACTACTTTTGAAGGCAGCGATGTGCGAGAAGGTCTTAGTGCAATTATTAGTTTGAAAATTAGAGAAGATAAATTACAATTTGAAGGACAAACTAAAGGGAAACTAGGTACTCCTGAAGCTCGTAGTATTACGGAAAGCATTGTTTATGAAAAGTTAAAATTCTTTTTAGAGGAAAATCGAGAAATAGCTTTAAATATTATTGAAAAAGCGGCTAGGAGTAAAATAGCTAGAGAGGCAGCTCGTAAGGCTAGAGAAGAAGCCCGTAATGGAAAAAGTAAAAGTAAGATTGAGAAAAATCTTTCAGGGAAGTTGGCTCCGGCTCAATCAAAAAATCCTGCTATTAATGAATTATTTTTAGTAGAAGGGGATAGTGCGGGAGGCAGTGCCAAAGGGGGACGTGATCGTAAGTTCCAAGCTATTTTACCTTTAAGGGGAAAAGTTATTAATACCGAAAAAGCCAATGTCGAAGAAATTTTAAAAAATGAAGAAATTAATACAATGATTCATACTATTGGAGCCGGGTTAGGATCAAATTTTATGGTGGAAGACTCTAATTATGATAAAATAATTATTATGACCGATGCCGATGATGATGGAGCTCATATTCAAATCCTGCTTTTAACCTTCTTTTATCGCTATATGAGACCTTTAATAGAATCGGGTAAGTTATATATAGCATTACCGCCTTTATATAAAATAGATTATGGAAAAAAGCATTTTTATGCTTGGGATGAAAATGAATGGAATGAAATAGTCAAAAATAATTCTGGAAGGCCTAGTATTTCAAGGTATAAAGGATTAGGGGAAATGAATTCAGAACAATTATGGGAAACAACAATGAATCCAGCTACTAGGAATTTAATAAAAGTAACTATTAATGATGCTTCACTAGCTGAAAAAAGAGTAAGTGTTTTAATGGGAGATAAGGTAGAACCCCGAAAAGAGTGGATTAACGAAAATGTTGAATTTACTATGGAAGATAATTTTGATATTAAATAAGGAGTGAAATATATGCAAGATGTTATTGATAGAATACATGATTATAGCTTAGAAGAAATTATGGGTGAACGCTTTGGTAGATATGCCAAGACAATCATTCAAGATCGAGCTATACCCGACGTTAGGGATGGCTTAAAGCCTGTTCAGAGACGAATTCTTTATTGTATGTACAAAGATCATAACACTTATGATAAACCAACTAGAAAGTGTGCTAAAACGGTTGGAAACGTTATGGGTAATTTTCATCCTCATGGAGATTCTTCGATTTATGAAGCTATGGTTAGAATGAGCCAATGGTGGAAACAAAATACTCCATATATTTATATTCAAGGAAATAATGGATCAATGGATGGAGATCCAGCAGCTGCTAGTCGTTATACCGAGGCACGACTAGAAAAAATAAGTAATGAACTATTAAAAGATATTGATAAAGGAACAGTTAAATGGACTCCTAATTATGATGATACTGAGTATGAACCAACGGTCTTACCTGCAAAATTTCCTAATCTTTTAGTTAATGGAGCTAATGGAATAAGCGCTGGATATGCTACAAATATTCCCACTCATAACTTGGGAGAAATAATTGATGCTACTATAAAAAGAATTGAATCTCCTAATTGTCGATTAGATACTATTTTAGAGATTGTAAAAGGTCCTGATTTTCCAACTGGTGGAGTAGTAGAAGGAAAAGACGGAATTATTGAATCATTTACTAGTGGTAAAGGTAAAATAATCGTTAAAAGTAAAATTGAATTTAAAAAAGCCAAAGGTAAAGATCAAATGATAATATCTGAGATTCCTTTTGATGTTAATAAAGCCTTGTTAGTTAAAAAAATGGACGAAATTAGAATTGATAAAAAAATAGAAGGAATTTCTGAAGTAAGAGATGAATCCGATAAAGATGGGTTAAGTATAGTTATTGACTTTAAACCAAATGCTAATAAAGAACTAATTTTGAATTATTTACTTAAAAATACTGAGTTACAAATATCATATGCCTATAATATGGTTGCTATTGTTAATAGAAGACCAATGGTACTGGGTATTTTACCTATATTAGATGCTTATATTGATCATCAGAGAGAAGTAATTACTAAAAGGACTGAGTTTGATCTAGCTTTATATAAAAAAGATTTACATATTACTGAAGGCTTAGTAAAGGCTTTATCTATCTTAGATGAAGTTATAGCAACTATTAGAGCTAGCAAAAACAAACTAGATGCTAAAGAAAATTTAGTTAAAAAATATGATTTTACTATGGAACAGGCCGACGCTATTGTTATGTTACAGTTATACAAACTAACTAATACTGATGTTACTGAATTAGAAAGTAAATTAGCTGAATTAAAAAAATATATTAGTGCCTTAGAAAGTATTCTAGCTGATCCTGAAAAATTAAAAGAAGTAATGAAATATGAGTTAAAGAAAATCAAAAAAGAATATGCTATTCCAAGAAGAACCGAAATAAAGGATACTATTACAGAAATAAAAATTGAACAAAAAGATTTAATTACTAAAGAAAATGTTATGGTAGTAGTTTCTAATGAAGGTTATATTAAAAGAACTAGTATGAAATCATATGCTAGTAGCGAAGAGTTACCAGGATTAAAAGTTGGAGACTATGTTATTGGAAAGTTTGAATTAAATACTCTAGATAATATTATTATATTTACTAATTTTGGAAATTATATTGCTTTATCAGTTCATCAAATATATGATGCTAAATGGAAAGAATTAGGTAAACATTTAAGTAACTTAGTACCTTTAAGTGAAGGAGAAAAAGTAATAAAGGCTCTTCTTCCTAATAATAAAGACCTAGTATTGTTTACTAAAAATGGCTTAGTAAAGCGTCTAGAAGATAAATTATTAGTTCCATCAAGAGTAAAAAAGTTAATGACTGCTATTAAGTTAAAAACAAATGATGAATTAGTATCGGTCTCTACTTGTTATAAAAATGCTTTAAGTATTAGTTATAATGGCTTTTATCTTTTATTTGATAGCAACCAGATACCTATTACGGGATTAAAATCTAGTGGTGTAAAGGGAATGAACTTAAAAGATGACTACCTAATAAATGGCCTATCTTATGAAAGCAAAGAATATTTAAATATCTTTACTAATAATAAAACTGCTAAAAGAATTAAAACAAATGATTTAGAATCATTAAATAGGGCTAAAAAAGGATATCGTTTATTGAAAAATATTAAAGCCAATCCTTATTATGTTATAGCTGCTTATTTAAGTAATTCTAAGGATGAATTTGGGCTAAAAAAAGATGAAGATATTGAAATTATCAAAAATAGTGATATTTCAATAATGGATTTACAAAGTACGGGAAGTATTTTAACCAAAAAAACCATTACTAGTGTTTTTAAAGTAGTTGAAATTACAAAAAGTGATAATTTTAAAAAAGAACCGAAAGAGTCTTTAGAAGAAACAATTACTAATCATGAACCAGGAGAAATAGAAGAATTGACAATTGATGACTTTATTTCTGATTTTAAGTTATAAACTATTTGACAAGATATTGATTTAAGTTATATAATAAAACCATAAGATAAAGGAGGATTTATCAAATGAACAAATATAGAAAAGGTTTTACTTTAGTTGAGTTATTAGCTGTTATTGTTATTCTAGCGGTATTAGTTTTAATGGCAGCTCCTCGTGTTTTAAGAATGATGGAAGAAGCTAGAAGCAATTCATTTAAAACTGAAGCCGGATCAATTATAGACGGGGCTAAGTTAGCATATGCTGACGATGCATTAAAAGGCGGAAATAGTAATGGATGCTTTAGAATACCTAAAAAGGCTGGAGAAAGCACAATAGCTGACTTTATGGATAAAAACTGGGAAGGCTATTATGGTTATGTAAAAATAGATACCAATGGTAGCGATCATACAATATGGATTACAAATGGAAGCTACTTTATTAATGGTGGAACAGCAGGGGCTTTAACGGTAACGAAGGTCACTGATACTAATAGAAGTACTTCAACAGCTATTCAAGGCTATACTACTTGTCCTACTTAAGTTTAATATAATAGTAAAAATAGTCACCTATTATACATAAAATATAATAGGTGATTTTTTATGGAAAAAAAAGAAGAATTTAAACAATTTGTTAAAGAAAATCCAAGTTTAATAGAAAATGTCCGTAATAATAAGATGACATGGCAAAAGTATTACGAATTATATGATTTATTTGGAAATGACAAAGAAAAATGGCAGCCTTATTTAAAAGAAGAAAATCGAGCTGCAGGGAAAGTTAGTTTGGCATCAATTGCCGGACTATTAAAAAAAGTAGATATGAATTCGGTTCAAAAACATGTTAATACTGCTCAAAAAGCTATTAATTTATTTCAAGAAATATCTTCTAAGCCTAAAATAGGGGCTGAACTGACTAAAGGGCCATCTGTGCTTCGTCCAATTAACAAAATTTTTGAGGATTAAATGGAGTTAGATATTCAATTTAAATTAATGAAAAATACTAAAATGAAAAAGTATTTAAAAGAAAATTCATATTGGTATAAATATTTAAATAGAAATCCTAATAATTATGATAAATTTATTACCGATATGAAAGACAAGTATAAATTGCGTCCGACCGATAAAATTAATAGCGCTATTGAAAATATTGAACTTGTTAATAGTGTATTAAATGTTATTAAAGATTAAAATATTTGCAATTTTCTGCTAGTAATATTATAATCAATATAGAGTAGAGGTGCTTGATGAAAAAAGGATTTACTTTAGTTGAATTATTAGCGGTTATAGTTATTTTGGCTATTTTAGTTTTTTATGCCATTCCTAATATTTTTAGGTCGATGAGAGAATCTAAGATGGAAGTTTTTAGAACAGAGGCCGGAAATATTATTGAGGCAGCAGCTAGCTACTATGCTAAGGAAGTTATGAATGGAGGAAATCCTTCTTTATGTATTTCCTTAGATCAAATTAAAACTAATATGGATAAAAACTTTGATGGCTATTCTGGTTCAGTATTATTAAGTGAAAGTTTAGATAAACATCAAATTTGGTTATCTAATAAAAATTATATGATATCTACAGTATTAGGTGAAAATGTCAAAGGCCAATTAATTGTATTAGAAAAAACCACAAGTTATAATGCTTCTTCAAATTGTAATTAAGTTAAAATTGCATTTTAACTTTTTTTTTGAGATAATTTGAATGGTGATGTAAATGTTAATAATAGGTAGTCATGTTTCATACCCTAATAATTTAATATTAGCGGTTGAAGAGGCTCTTAGTTATAAAGCTAATACCTTTATGTTTTATACCGGATCTCCAACTAATACTTTTAGAAGTATTCCTAAAGATGCCGATATTAAAGAAGCTCATACATTAATGATTGAAAATGGAATTGATATTAATAATGTTATTTGTCATGCTCCATATATTATTAATCTGGCTTCTAAAAGTGATTTAGATAAATATATGTTTAGTATAAATTTTTTGAAAAGTGAAATTAAAAGATGTGAGCAACTTGGTGTAAAATATATTGTCGTTCATCCTGGCAATGCCATGGGAATTACTAAAGAAGAAGGATGTAATAATATTAGTGAAGCCCTTAATTTGATTTTAGGAAATGATGATAGGGTAATGGTCTTACTTGAAACAATGGCCGGTAAAGGAACTGAATGTGGTTGTAATACTTTAGAACTAAAAAATATTATAGACGGAGTTAATTTAAAAAATAAAGTGGGTGTTTGTATTGATACCTGTCATTTAAATGATGCCGGTTATGATTTAAATGACTTTGACTATTATTTAAATGAGTTTGATAGCTTAGTAGGGATGAACAAAATAAAATGTGTTCATGTTAATGATAGTAAAAATATATTGGGGAGCCATAAAGATCGCCATGAAAATATTGGACTAGGGACGATTGGTTTTGATAACCTATTAAAAATAATTTATCATGACAAATTAAAAGATATTCCTAAAATATTAGAAACGCCTTACGTTTCTAAGGAATATCCTCCATATTTATTTGAGATAGATATGATTAAAAATAAACAATTTGATAATAACTTAATTGATAAAATAGAGGCCCATTATAAATAATGACGATATTTAGCAATTAAAACATTTATTTTAGAATAATTATCTAGTGAGAAGTTTTCTTTATATAAAGACATATCAATGTCTTTATTTTTAATTATTGATTCATAATTATTTTTGATAAAGTTATATATAAATTCCAATTCTCCTCGACTTAAATAAATATCATTTTTAATGGCAAAACTATTAACATCAGTAATAGTCATTTTATTAATATAATTTTTAATAATTAATTCATTCATTTAGTCACCTATTATAGTATATTAATTAGTTAAATAATTAATACTAAAACTATGAATATTAAAAATTATTATATTTCAATTATTGGTTTATTTTTAATTATTATATTTGCTTTAATAAATATTGTTTTTTTAAATGGGCCAAAATATGAGAAACTATATATTAAAAAAACTAATAATTATCTAAAAATTAGTGAACATGAAAGAGGCAAAATATTAGATATTAATGGGAAGATATTAGTGGACAATAAAGGAATAAAAGCTGTTTTATATAATAAAGAAAATAATACTATTTTTCAAGAAATAAATATTGCCTATAAATTGGCTCTTATTTTAGATATTGATGAACCCATTAATATTGAAACTCTTAAATGTTTTTGGATTCTTAATAACCAAGAACTATCTAATAAATTAATAACTTTAAAAGAATATGAACTGTATCATAAAAGGGTTTTATCAAAAGAAGAAATTTATCAATTAAAACTAAAAAGAATTGAGTATAAGGTTATTTCTGAAATGGATAATACTACCAAAAAGGCTGCTTTAATATATGAAAAAATGCAAAAAGGATATAGCTATGAACCAAAAATAATTAAAGAAACCCTTACCCATAAAGAAGAGGTAGAAATTATAAATGCTAATATTAAAGGAATTAAAATTAATATGACTTGGGAAAGATATTATCCTTATGGTGATACTTTAAAAACTATTTTGGGCAAGGTAACTTCTTCGGGGATTCCTAGTGAGTTAATTAATTATTTTAAAGATAATAATTATCAATTAAATGACCGAGTTGGAATTAGTTATTTAGAACTATATTATGATAAATATTTACAACCTAAAAAGTCAGTTTATAAAATAGTTGGTAATACTTTAAAATTGGAAACTAAAGGCCAAAAAGGAAATGATTTAATACTAAATATTGATATTGATTTGACTTTAAAAGTAAAAGAAATAGTCGAAAAAGAATTTTTAAAAACCAAACAAGAAAAAAACACTGCTTATTTTGATCATATATATGTTATTATTAGTACCCCCGAAACTGGAGGTATAGTAGTTCCTTTAAGCCTAAAATATACGGGCGATGTTTTTGTTGATAATAGCTATAATATAATTACTTCTTCATATACTCTGGGTTCAGTTATAAAGGGAGCTAGCAGTAGTGTTAATTATCTATATAATTTAATCGAAAAAGATAAATTAATTACCGATAGTTGTATAAAATTATATTTAGTTCCCAAAAAGTGTTCTCATAGGCCTTTAGGAAGAATAAATGATGTTACTGCCTTGGCTTATTCTAGCAACTATTATCAATATTTAACAGCTATTTATTTAACCGGTAATAAATACAGTCCTAATATGGAACTGGAAGTTAATAGTAACCATTTTAAGATCTATCGAGATATCTTTGCTTCGTATGGATTAGGAGTATTAACGGAAATTGATCTTCCCAATGAAAGAATTGGCCAAATAGGCAAGAAAGAAAGTGCTGATCTACTTCTTAACTTAGCCATTGGCCAGTACTATACTTATCCTCCAATTGAATTAGTTCAATATATAAATAGTATAGCTACCGGCAAAAGGACCAAACTTAGCTTAATGAATAAAATAGTAAATGAAGAAGGAGTAATTATTAGCAATAATTCTAAAGAATTAAACAAAATAATAATCAATAAAGAAGATTTAACTAGAATTAATAAAGGGTTTGAAGAGGTATTTAGAATAGGCACAGCTAAAAATCATGCTAATAAGTTGTTATTTCCGGCAGGTAAAACTGGAACCAGTGAATCATTTTTAGATAGCAATTATGATGGTAAGATTGACATCGAAACTACTACAACTTCGGTAGCTATGTATTTTCCAAGTAATAATCCTCAGTATAGTTTAATTATTATTTCCCCTCATCTTTCTTATAATAACGATGGTCAAAGTTATGTTTCAAATATTAATAAACGTTTGACTAAAGAAATAACCAATCTCTTTTTAACAAATGATTAAAAACATAAAATAAAAGAATGTCTCATAATAAAATAATTATCTAAAGCACTTAGCCACAGCTTCTAATCCAACATTTATTATTATTAAAAGGGTGATTTTAATAAAATTTTAAACCTTAAATAAGTATTTAACATTAAAAACCATTAATAAAGCTTTATTTTTCTTGAAAATAGTCTATTATTTAGATATAATTAGGAAGATGTTTGAAAGGAGTGACGTGTCATGGCTAAAAATGAAAATAGAAATTATGTAACAATGATTTGTCAAGAATGTAAGACTGAAAGTCGTCCATTAAGCAAAAATAAAAAGAATACTCCAGACAGAATAGAAGTAAAACGTTTTTGCAAAAAATGTCGTAAAGAAACAACTCATAAAGAGAAAAAGTAATTAAGATGGAGATCTTAATTATTTTATGAAAGGAAGTATAAAATGAATATAAATATTAATGATATTAAAAATGGAATGACTATTTTAATGGATAAACAACTATGTTTAATTATTGATTTCCAACATGTTAAACCTGGTAAAGGGCCAGCTTTTGTTAGAATTAAACTTAAAAATTTACGTACTGGGAGTATCACTGAAGATACTTACAATACTAATATAAAGATAGAAAAAGCCCATGTTGATAAAAAAAAGATGCAATATCTATATAACAGTGGTAGTAATTATGTTTTTATGGATAATAATACCTATGAACAAGTAGAAATACCTGAAAGTAGATTAGCTGATGAAAAGAAATATCTAAAAGAAAATTTAGAAATAGAAATTTCATATTATGATGGCGAAATAATTGGTATTTCTCTACCTGAAAAAATAGAATTTGAGATAACCGAAACAACTGAAGCTGTTAAAGGAAATACAGCTAGTGGAGCCATGAAAGATGCCGTTATTGAAACGGGCTATACTATAAAGGTCCCTTTATTTGTTAATCAGGGAGATAGAGTTATTGTATCTACTAAAGATGGTAAATATGACAGTAGAGCCTAAGGCTCTTTTTCTTTTTTAAAACAAAAAAACCTAGTATTAACTAGGTATTTTTCTTATGGCGTCCACGGAGAGACTCGAACCCCCGACCGTATGCTTAGAAGGCATATGCTCTATCCAACTGAGCTACGTGGACAGTTGAACAGATAGATTATATAACAAAAATTGATATTATTCAAGGGTTTTTAGGTCAAGAGTAGAAATTATTTTATCATCTACTAGAAAGTTAATAGTATGAACATTATAATTTTCCTTAATAGATAAACCAATCGTATATTTTACTTCTTCTAAAATACTTTTTTCATCAAAATTATCTAGAAGATATTTATTAAAACTCAAATTAATTTGTTCTTCTAAAATTTCATAATTTAGTAGTTCGGTACTACTTACTAAATAACTCATCAAATTAGTATTAATTACTTTATTGGTTTTTAATTCTTCAATAATTATTTCTATTTTAGCTCGATTATCATTGGAAAATTTAGTTACAGGAATATAGTAATATTGGTTTTCATATTTACTTAAATAATATACTGTAGTTTTTTCTATTTCCTTATAACTATTAATATTATATATTTTATTAATACCAAAATCTCTATTTAAAGGGTTAGGATATAAAATGTTATTTATTTTATTTAAATGGCCTCCATCCACATAAAATAATATTTCTTTAATATCAGAAATAGTAGTTAGGCTATAAATAATACTTTCGATAGTTTTATCTAAATTTTCACTATTTAATAATTCTTTAGAAAAGTCTATTTTTAATAAACCATCTTTTAAGGAAATATCATTAATTTTGGTTCCTTTAGGGATGATAGGGGTAAACCCATTAGGAATATAATTAGATTTATTACTTTTAATAGTTAAATATTCAATTAGTTCTTTAGCTTTTTTTAAAGAATCAATTTCATTGCATTTTATATTGGTCATTGCCAAATAATTATGTTGATCAATCAGATAAATAGTAGCCATTTTTGAATCATCAATATATTTTAAAGAACTAGGAAAATTATTTTCTTTATTAATAGGAAAAAAATACATCATAATTATTATAACGAGAGACAAAAAAGCAATAATTAATTTTCTAATTAAACTATTCTCAATCATTATATCACCTATAAAATTATATTCTCTAAAGAATAAGATAGAATAAAAAAACGTTCAAAATGAACGTTTATTTTATTTCGATTTCACCAAGCTTTAGAAGTTCAACAACTGCTTGTGCACGCCCTTTAACCCCTAATTTTTGCATAGCATTAGAAATATGGTTTCTAACAGTTTTTTCACTAATATTAAGTAGATTACTAATTTCTTTAGTGTTTTTATTTAAGACTAATAAATTAAATATTTCGTTTTCTCTATTAGTTAAAATTTGCTTTTTCATAGCCCCTCACTTTCTTGTGATTTTTACAATCTTTCCATAGTATTTTATGAATGACTATGAAAGTGAGTACCTTATCTTGCCTAATTAATTAAATTTTATAGTAATATACATCTGATTTTCGTATTGCTCTTGAACTAGTCTGATAATATTATTGGCCAATTCTGAATTATGAGTTTTTCCAACAATAACAATATTGATTTGATCTCCCTTTATTTTAGCAAAGCTCTCTAATTGGAACTTATCTTTAATTAAAGTTTCAATTTTTTCTTCTTTGCCTCGATTTACAGTAATTTCTTTTAAACTATCATAAGCTTCATTTTTGTCTTCGACTGAAGTATCTTCTGATAGTAGTGTTTCTTGAAGCATAGCCATTTCTTCAATTCGTTCTTCATCACTTTGAACTCTTAATGCCGATAAAACTTCGCCTTCTTCCGAAGTAATATTAATTATACTTTGATTATTTTCCGGCTCTTTTTCGGTCACCAAACTGTTTTCTCCAACTGTTAAATAAAAAATACTTAATACTAAAATTAAACTAAACAATGTTAAAAACCACAAATTTTACTTATTAATCATTTTATTTCCTCCATCAATCTAATAAATAATATTTAGCTTTATTAAATAATATTCATATTTATTATTTTTTGAGTCTAAAACTAAAAGATAAATCTTTATGTCTAATATAATACATGTTATAATTTAACTGGTGATTATATGTTAAAAGTAGAAAATGTAACAAAATATTATGGAGATATTTTAGCAGTGGATAATTTGTCTTTCGAGGTTTCTAAAGGTGAAATATTTGGGCTACTAGGAGTAAATGGAGCTGGTAAAACAACGACTTTTAGAATGATTTTAGGACTTCTTGATAAAACCAAAGGAAAAATAACTTTAGATGATAAGCCAATTGATTATTCGGTAACTGATCGAATTGGTTTTGTGGCTGAAGAGCGTAGCCTTTTAGTAAAACTAACTGTTAGAGAACAGGCAATATTTTATGGTGCCTTAAAAGGACTTAATGATGATGATATTATAGATAGATTAACCAAATTATTAAAAAGATTTCAAATACCAGAATATATTGATCGTAAGATAAAAGAATTAAGTAAGGGTAATCAACAAAAAATTCAATTCATAATGGCCATTTTAAATGAACCAAAGCTCCTTATTTTAGATGAACCTTTTAGCGGATTAGACCCTATTAATGTAGAACTATTTATGGATGTAATTAAAGAACTAAAAGAAAAGAAGTGTATTATAATATTTTCTTCTCATCGAATGGAGCATGTCGAAATGTTTTGTGAAAAGGTTACTATTTTAGTAAAAGGTAAGAGTGTAATTAGCGGCCGATTAGAAGATATTAAAAAAGATTATCGTAAGAAAAACATTTTAATAAAAGGAGATATTAAAATAGCTGATCTTAAGGAGATTAAAGGGGTAGTGGATGTCATTAAAGAAGAAAATGAATATATTGTCAAAATAGAATCCGATAAATATATAGAGAAAGTATTTAAATATATTACTAAATGTGAAAATGTTACAAAATTTGAGGTTGAAGAGCCTTCTCTAAATGAAATATTTGTAAGTAAGGTGGGTGAGAGTTATGAGAAATAAATTGAAATTTTTAATTAAGAATAGTCTGGATAAAAAGGTTAAGACTAAATGGTTTAAAATTGTTAACATTTTATTATTGGTTTTAATTGTAGGTATTATTAACCTAAATAGTATTATTAAGTCTTTTGGAGGAGATTTTGACGAGAAAAGCTACATTTATGTAAATGGGGATGATGTAAGTTATGAAATCTTTAAAACTAATTTTGATTCTTATATAGCGAGTGCCGGAGTAAGTAATTATGAAGTAAAAAAAGTGGATGATATTGAAGAGATTAAAATCGCAATAAAAGAGGATAAGAATGATAATGTTATAGTTGATATTACTAATAACAATCATCTTATTACCGGTGATATCATAAGTTACGAAACTATTGATACGATTACTTATCAAGTAATAGAAGCGTCTTTAACCAGTGCTAAGACAACAATTTATTTAGCAAGTAGTGATTTAACTAATGAAGAAAAAGAAGCCTTATTAATGCCTATATCAATTAACAGAGTATTTTTAAGTGATAGTATTGATGAATATGCTGAAGCTAAAGAAACTTTAGGTAGTATATTAATCCCTTTGTTTATTGTCCCTTTCTTTATGCTAATAATTTTATTAGTTCAAAATATTGGTGCTGATATAAACGAAGAAAAAAGTACTAGAGGAATGGAAATAATTATTTCAAGTGTTCCTCCTAGAACCCACTTTTTTAGTAAGATAATTGGGTCAAGTTTATTTGTTACTATACAAGGACTATTGTTTTTTGTTTATGCGGGAATTGGACTATTAATAAAAAATATTACTGGCGGAGAAACCTCTTCAACGGTTAGTAGCTCAATAAGTGGGATTATGGACGTTTTAAAAAGTTATGGAGTCATGGATAATTTAATTCCGGCAATTATTATAATTGTATTATTATTCTTAATATCATTTGTTGCCTATTCTTTAATGGCAGGAATTCTTGCATCAATGACAACTAGTATTGAAGATTATCAACAATTACAAAGTCCAATTATGATTATTTGTGTTTTAGGTTATTATTTAGCTATTATGGCGAGTGTATTTGAAGGGTCAATTTTTATAAAGGTGGCATCTTTCTTACCATTTATATCTACCATGTTAGCACCTATTATGTTTATTTTAGGTCAAATATCATTAATGGAATTATTTATATCCTTTTTAATTATGGGAGGAACAGTCTTTATTTTATTTAGATATGGACTTCGCATATATAAAATTGGAATTTTAAATTATTCATCAAAAGACTTATGGAAAAAAATGTTTAAGAGCATTAAAACTAAAGAAGTATAATAATATGAAAAGAAATAAAAAGGTTGTAGTTATTATTTGTTTTATTATATTAATTATAATTTTTTTGTTATGTTTTATTTTTGGAATAAAATATAATAAGTATTTAAAAAGCTTTGAAATTTTAGAAATTAAAATGCAAGATGGCGATACTTATTACCATTTTGAAGATACCAAAGCTATTAGATATGATGTTATTTTTATTTATGATAATTATGAAATAACTAAAACTGTTATTGATAATGAAGGAATTATTCCAATAAATTTTAACTATAATACCGATTTAAAGGTAAAGGTAATTGCCTATGGAGAAAATAAGGAAACAAAAGAATCTAGAAATACTTATACTTATAGATGGATATATCCTAGTTTTAATAAAAAAAATAATGTTTATCTAAATCAAGAACAAGAAATTATGGTTGATGGTAATATAGGAACTAAAGAATATAATTTAATTTTTAAATATGAAGGTGAGAGTATTATAAATATTTCACTAAATGGCTTTGTTCCTATATTCCCTTATAATGAAGTTAAAAATATTAAGGGTAAAATAATTGGTTATATTTATGATAATGATAAGGTAGTAGCTAAAAAGAATTTTTATTTAAACTTTAACAATATTAGTCAAGTGAGTATTTTAAGCCCTTTTAATGAAATTAATTATGAAGATTTTAATTTTAAGTTTGAAGGTGGAGCTAACTCTGATAAGATTGTTTTAAATATATATGAAAATAGCCTTTTGTTTAAAAGTATCGTTTTAAAAGAAAGAAACATTAAATTAGAAATAAAAGATTTTAAAGAAGAAACTGAATATTTATTTGAATTGATAGCCAGTTATAAAGATTATAATGATTTAACGGTTGTAGATAAAAAAGTAATTAAAGTTTTACCAAAACCTTCGGTTAAAGAGGTTTATACAAACAAAGATTTTTATACCCTAAAAAAGGGAAGCAAATTGAATTTATATAGTAGAACTGAGGAAGCCACTATTTATTATACTTTAGATGGTAGTGATCCAAATAATGGATTTGTATATAAAGAACCGCTAGATATTAAAGGCAATACTTTAGTAAAAGCCATTGCTAAAAAAGTAAATATGAAAGACAGTAATATTACTAGTTTTGAGATAAAGCTAGAAGATAAAATACCGATAGTGTACTTATCCCCTTCAAATCAAATATCTAATTTGGGGGTTAGTGAAGTAGGATATTCTAATGAAAGATACATGATGAACAAAGTGGGAACAGTGGTTTATAATAAATTAAAAGAAGCAGGTATAAAAGTTTATCGCAATAATCCTGACCAAAATATGGCCTATTGGATTGGGGAAAGTAACTATGTTAACAGTGATCTTCATTTAGCTATTCACTCAAATGGAAGCGTTAATCACGATAAACAGGGAGTGGAAGTTTATGTTCATGAAGAAACAAGTCCTGCCTATAGTATAGCCTTAATGCTATATGATGCTATTTATGATTTATATTCTTATAAAAGTGAAGAAACTAATAAAGGAGTATTATATGCTGAGGGGGCTATGGGAGAAGTTAATCCTTTAAATGTTAAAATGGGAGTTCTTTTAGAAATTGCCTATCATGATGATATTAATGATGCTAGATGGATAGTTAATAATATTAATGAAATAGGGGAAAGTATTGCTAATGCTATAATTAAATATTTTGAGGTATAAATATATACTAAAATATTTTTTTTGTGTTAAAATATATGGGGTAAAGGGAGGCATCTTATGTTAAAAATAAAAGATTTAAAAGTTAAAATTAATAATAAAGTTATTTTAAGTGATTTTAATTTAAATATAAAATCACATGAAATTCATGCGATTATGGGTCCAAATGGAGTTGGAAAAAGTACTATTTGCCGAGTTTTGATTGGTGATGATACTTATAAGATTGTTGAAGGAAAGATAACCTTTAATAATATTGATATTAATAAGTTAAATCCTACTGAAAGAGCCCGTTTAGGAATTTTTTTGGTTAGTCAAAATCCAATTGAAATTGAAGGAGTTTCTAATGCCCTAATGCTAAGAACTGCTTTATCAGAAATTAATAATGAATATGTAAAAATATTTGCCTTTAACGAAGAACTTAAACAAGTATGTAAATCATTAAAAGTGGGGGAAGAATTTATTCACCGTGGGATTAACGAAGGTATGAGTGGTGGAGAAAGAAAGAAAAATGAACTCATACATATGTGGATTTTAAAACCTAAACTTATTATTTTAGATGAAATTGATTCAGGACTTGATGTTGACTCATTAAAATTGGTATCTAATAATATAAAACTTTATTTAGAAAAGTATAATGCCGCGGTAATTATTATTACCCATCATGATCAAATATTAAAATATTTACGTCCCCAATATGTTCATATTTTAGAAGATGGAAAAATCATTAAAACTGGTGACTATCACTTAGCTAGTGAAATAGAAAATAAAGGTTTTGAGACATTTAATATAAATGGGATTAAAGAAAGTGAATAATATATAAATGAAAAATATTATTTTAAAAAATGAAAAATATATTTTGAAAACGGATAATGATTTAGTTATAAATATTACGGGCAAGGTAATTATTGAAGATATTAATAACAACATTAAAAACATGACTATTAATTTAGATGAAAAAAGTAGTCTTGCTTATTATAAGTTTAATAAAGTAAAAAGTGACATTAATATAATTATTAATAGTCAAACTAGGAGTAACCTCTTATTTAGATATTCTTTTATTAGTGAAGATTCTTATAATTTAGATATTTTAAATAATATAAAAGGACATAATATTGATAATAAAATATATGTCAGAGGAGTTACTGAAAAAAAGGGAATAGCTAATATTAAAGCAAATGCTGATATTCTATCTAATACTAAAGAGAATAAATATCTAGAAGATATTAAAATATTAAAACTAAACGATTTAATTAGTGCAATTAAGCCTTATTTATGCGTTTCATCTAATGATATTATAGCCACTCATAATGCCACTTGTAGTGGTATTTCTAAAAGCAAATTATTATATCTAAGAAGTAAGGGAATAAGCCTTAACAAAGCTAAAAAGTTAATTAGAAATGGATTTCTAACCGAAAAACAAGAAATTGATATAACAAACTATTTATAAAAGGAGGTGACTAAGATGAATTATAAAGAAGATTTTAAAATGTTAAACCATGATTTAATATATTTTGATAATGCCGCAACTTCCTTTAAACCAAATAGTGTTATCAAAAAGATGAATGAATATTATGAAGATTATTGTTCTAATATAAAAAGAGGAGATTATGACATTTCTTTTAGAGTAGATAGTGAATATGAGAGTGTCAGAAATTTAGTTCAAGAATTTATCAATGCTAAAAATAGAGAAGAAATTGTTTTTACAAGTGGGACAACTGAAAGTATGAATTTTATAGTTAAAGGTTTTTTTAAAAATATCTTGACCGAAAATGATGAAATACTTATTACTAAAAGTGAACATGCTTCAAATATTCTACCCTGGTATGATTTAGTTAATGAAATGGGATGTGTTGTTAATTATATCCTATTAAATCAAGACTATGAAGTTACCTTAGAAAATGTTAAATTAAGTATTACTCCTAATACTAAAGTCATTAGCCTGGCCCATATTACTAATGTTGTAGGAGATATTAGGCCAATTAAAGAAATAGTTGAATATGCTCATTCACTAGGGATATTTGTTGTAGTAGATGGAGCTCAAAGCATTCCTCATATGAAAGTGGATGTTGAAGATCTAGGTTGTGATTTCTTGGTGTTTTCAGCTCATAAAATGTGTGGCCCAACCGGAGTAGGCATAATATATGCTCCAAAATTAATTATGGAAAAAATAAAACCTCAAAATATGGGCGGGGGAATGAATGAAAGTTTTGCCAATCCAAAAGACATTATCTTTAAAGATATTCCTTATCGTCTAGAAGGGGGAACTCCAAATATAGCGGGAGTTCTTGGTTTGGGGGAAGCAATTAAATATTTACAGAAAATTGGCCTTAAAAATATTCAAGAACACGAAAAAAATTTAAAAATTTATTTGGTTAAAAAATTAGTTGCAATTCCTTATATTGATGTAATTAATATAAAGAGTCCATCAGGCATTGTGGCTTTTAATGTTGATAAAATTTTTAGTCAAGATGTGGCCTTTTACTTAAATAAATATAATATTTGTGTAAGGGCTGGTAATCATTGTGCTAAAGAACTAAAAGATGTAACTGGAGTTACTAACACTGTCAGATTGAGTTTATATTTTTACAATACTATTGAAGAGATAGATGACTTTATTGATCTAATGAGTGATAGAGCTCGAATAGAACGTGAGATGTTGTAAATGGATGAAGAAATTAGGAGAGATATTATTTTGGAAAATAATTCTCATCCCTTTCAAAGAAAAACTATTACTGAAGAAGGATACATCAAAAGCAATGCCAATAATAGTTCTTGTATCGATAATATAAATTTATATTTAAAATTTAAAAACAATATTTTAAAAGATATTTACTTTGATGGAGAGGCCTGTGCCATTAGTACAGCTGCTACCTCTATAATGTTAAAATTGCTTATTGGAAAAGACTTAGAATTTATCAAAAACTTTGTTTTAAACTATGAAAATATGATTAATGGTGAAGCATATGATGAAGCCCTTTTAGATGAGGCTTTGGCTTTTAGTGAAATTTATAAACAACAAAATCGTAAAACCTGTGCTTTAATACCTTATGTAGGATTAAAAAAAGCAATAAAGGAGTACCAAGAAGGCTTAAAATGAGCCTTTTTGTTTGGCTAAAATCAGAAAAACAAAATAAAATACTCAAGAAAGGCTAAATTTGATATAATTTAGGTGGTGGAGTTATGAAAGTAGATATTGATGGAAATATAATCGAAGTTATTATTGTCAAGAAAAATATTAAAAATATGTATTTTCGAATTGATGAAAATCTTAATTTACTGGTTACAGTCAATAAATGGGTTGGAACTAGAGAAATTGAAAGAGTTATTAAAAGCAAGCATGATGCCATTAAAAGGATGTATTATTTAAAGTTAAAAGAAAAAGATCAAGATGCTTATTTTTATTATTTAGGAAACAAATATAATATTATTTATGATGAAACCATAAAAGAGATATGTTTTGATAGTGAAAATATTTATACTAAAGATGACAAAATGTTAGATAAATTTTATCTAAAAAAGTGCCGAGAAATATTTGAAATTAGATTAGGACAACAGAAACTTTTATTTTCAGATATTGATGTTTCAGTACTAAAAATAAGAAAAATGAAAACCAGATGGGGAGTTTGTAATAGGCGAGATAAAATAATTACTTTAAATAGTGAATTGTTAAAAAAGGATATTACTTTAATTGATTATGTTATTATTCATGAATTATGTCATTTTTATCATCCAGATCATTCAAAAAGATTTTGGGAACAAGTTTCAGAGTACTATCCGTATTATAAAAAAGCCCGAGCAATGTTAAGAGATATTTAAGGAGGCCGTATGTTAAGAATCGATTCAGTAGAAAATAAAAAAGTTTTATTTTGGAAAAAATTAAAAGAAAAAAAACATCGTGATTTAGAAAATCTATTTATTGTCGAAGGAGATCATTTGGTTAATGAGGCAATATGTAATAATGTTGTTAAAGAATTAATTAGTTTAAAAGAAATTGAAACTTCATGTGATGGTTATTTAGTAACCGAAAAAATAATGAAACAATTAACTACTCAAGTAACAACTCCCACAATAATAGCTATTTGTTATAAAATTCCTGAAAAGAAAATAATTGGTAAGGTATTAATATTAGATAATATTCAAGATCCAGGTAATTTAGGAACAATTATTAGAAGTGCAGTGGCTTTTAATTTTAAGACTATTATTTTAAGCGATGACTCGGTAGATTTATATAATCCTAAAGTAGTTAGGGCCACCGAGGGATTGATTTTTAAAATTAATATTTTAAGAAAAAATTTAAATAAAGAAATAATTTGTTTAAAAGATAGGGACTACCATGTAATAGGCTCTTCTTTAAATAGCGCTAATAATATTATTACCAACCATCCTGATATTGCCTTAATAATTGGTAACGAGGGAAACGGTATTAAAAAAAATCTTTTGGAAATGTGTGATGAGATAATAAAAATACCTATTTCTGATAAATGTGAAAGTCTTAATGCGGGAGTAGCAGCCAGCATTTTAATGTATGAAATGAGGGATTATTAATGAAAGAATATCTTACTATTGGGAAAATAGTTAATACTCATGGAATTAAAGGAGAAATTAGAATAAAATCTTATCCCGAGTTACCTTTAGAAAAAATATATCAAAAAAAAATGAGGGTCTATTTAGGGGCAAATAAAGATGAATTTATAATATTGGGACACCGAATTCATAAGAATCTTGACATGATTACTTTTGAGGGTGTTGATAATATTAATGAAGTTTTAAAATATAAAGGAGAACCTATTTTTATAAAAAGAAGTGACCTTCAATTGGAAAATGATTTTATTTTGGAGGATTTAATTGGTTTTAAAGTAAAATCGAATAATAAAGAATATGGCTTAATAAGGGATTACCAAAATAATAATGGTAATATAGTTATTGAGGTAAATGGTAGCAAGAAGTTTTATATTCCTTATATTGATAAATATATAAAAAAAATTGATTTAGAAAACAAAGAAATAATAGTATCAGAAGTGGAGGAGTTAATCTTATGAAAATAGATATTTTAACTTTATTTCCTGAAATGTTTGATGCCGTATTTGGAGAGTCTATTATTAAAAGAGCTCAAGAAAAAAAATTGGTAACTATTAATCTTATTAATTTTAGAGATTTTTCTAAATTAAATAATAAGCAGGTAGATGATACTCCTTATGGAGGGGGTAGTGGTATGGTTTTAATGTGTGAACCAATTTATGATGCTATTAAAAGTATTAAGGATAAGGATTCATATATTATTCTTTTAACTCCTGATGGAATTTGTTATAATGAAGGGGTAGCCAAAGACCTTACTTCTAAAAAACATTTAA
>CAZTRF010000008.1:0-5137 GCA_964616495.1 uncultured Muribaculaceae bacterium | reverse complement strand
AAGAATTAGGGAATTTGTAGATTGTGAAATAAGTATTGGGGATTATATATTAACTGGCGGAGAAATACCAGCTATGGCTATCACTGATAGTGTTGTAAGATTATTAGATGGAGTTATTAATAAAGAATCACTTGCTAATGAATCATTTAATGAAAACTTACTTGATTATCCAGTTTATACAAAGCCCCGAGAATTCATGGGGTTAATGGTTCCTGAAGTGTTATTAAATGGTAATCATAAAGAAATAGAACTTTGGCGAAAAGATGCTCAAATAAGAAAAACTGCAGAAAAAAGGCAAGATTTATTAAAGTAGGTGATAAAGTGCATTATTTAATAGTTCGTAATGAAGAAGTAAAAGGTTTAGATTCTTTTAACTACAATAATTTTGGATATGAATTTAAGCCTCTTCATCGCAATGATAATTTTTTAAGAGTCAGTCGAATTAATGTTTTAAGCTCAACAATGATTGATCACATATTATCAGTTAAATTTGATAGTTTATTCAAAAAAATTTATTGCCATGTTATTAGTGTAGTTGGTGATGATGATTCCACCGACGGAGATGTTGCTCTAGTTTTGGATGAAATAGCTCGTCTAAAAAATATAGTTTTAAATAAATATGATCGTTTTTTATCTAAAAAGAAAAAAGAATTTTTATTAAAAAAGATTCAACTATTAGAAAATGAAGCTAAAGTAAAAGAAATAATGGTAAAAAGCTTAAATTCAGTTGAAAAAGAAACTTTAGGCAAATCACGATAATATCATTGTCAATAATTTAATAATTTGATATAATTTAGTAAAGAATGGAGGAGTTAAAATGGACGAACCAAGTTCAAAATTAATCGTTACAACTGAGGATGGCACAAAGACTGAAATAGATGTTGTTGATATTATAGAATCAGAGGAATTTAACAAAGAATATATAATATATACTATTGGCGATGATGAACAATCCATTTATGCATCTGTATTAAATGAAAAAGAAGAAACATATTCATTAGATACTATTGAAACAGACGCTGAGCTTGATTTTATAAATAAAGAAATAGATAAAATTGCTAACATGCCAATTGAGGAGTGATTTAAATGACTGCAAAAGAATTTGCAACCAATTATAATATAAATTTAGAAGTGTTGTTAAATGCAGCTAAAAGTAAAGGAATTACTTTAACCGAAGAAACCGTTTTGGGCGAAAATATCATGATGGTTCTGCAGTCATTGCCAGAAATAAGGACCATTATTCAAAATCAACGAGTTAAAGCTTCTTATGATGGTAATGCTGAAGCATATTTGAATCTGCTTCAATATCCAGAGTCTTTAATGGCCTCTCCTGAAGTGCCATCGAATATTAGAGCAGTAGCTCAAAAGGAAAAAGAAACTTTAGATCGTCTTTTTAAAAATATTAGAGAACGTAAAGAAGCTTTTGAAAGGTATAGTAGAAATCCAAATTATTCAATTGCCGATCAAGCTAAAGCAAGAAGTTTAAGAACAATGTACTATAATTTAAAAATTTCTCGTTTGGCGGGCACGAAATCAGGTAAAAAAGGCCAAATTTTAAAAACTTATGAGGATCTTAAAAAGTTTGAAGGCCAAGAATTAAAAAGCTATCGAAGAAAATATGCTGCTAGACAAGAACGTTTGCAAAAAATGCATGATAAATTAATTACTCTTCAAAGAAAACAATTTGTTTTGGTAAATGAAAACTTAGGAAAGTATATTAAATTTAATACCTTATTGTCAACTCGTGTATATGTAAGTAATACAAAAAAAGTTGATGCTTTAAATGAATTAAATGCTACTAGAGGAGAAATAAAAACCGTTTCTGATAAGTTAATTAGTGCTAGAGGTTTTGAAAAAACAAAATTACAAGCTAGATTAAATAGGCTTAAAATAAAAAAAGCTTATTTAAGAGGGGTTTGCTTTATGAGAGGCATTAATAAATATGCTGCAAAAGATAGTATTTCTCCTTCCGAATATAAAAGAATCAATATTCCTGAAATAGTATCTTCTAAGCCAAGTGCAAATAATAATCCGGCTCCGACAGAGCAAGCAAATGATTCACTTCCTAGTAGCTTAATTGCTGAATTAGAAAGTGTTTTAGGTCATCAATTAAGTGATCGAGAGAAAGCTGATTTTAATAATTTTAGTGAAGAAGATATCAAAAAATTTATTAAAACAAAGACTTTAGAAAAACTAGAAGTTGAAAGAAGTGAACTATATAAAGAGTTTGAAGACTCTATTAAAAGACCATTAACTTTGGCTGAAAAAAAGGCTTTGGATAATGAAAGTGAAACTAAAATTAGGGAAATGATAACAGCTAATAAAAATAATGCTATAAGTGCTAAGATTAATGAGGAAAACATTCAAAGAGAACTTTTGATGAAGTTAGAAAAAATAATTGGTCGAGGACTTAGTGTTGAAGAGATAACTCAATTAAAAAAAGTGAATAATGAAGAATTACAATTAATAGTAGAGGTTAATCAACAGAAATTTGCCGATATTGCTAATCAAAGAAAACTAAAACATGCTGAAATGGTTGAAAGACAAAGATTATTAACTGATTTTGCTCTTTTAAGTGGTTATACTTTAACCGAAGAACAAGTTAAAGCGTTGGAAAGTGAACCGGTTGAAAGATTAAGAGAAATAGTGGCTGGCGCTCGAGAAAATCTATTAACAGAGATTGAAAAGCTATCTGGCACTCCATTAAATGAAGAACAAAAAAATAGCATGGGGAATGCTGATTTAATAAATATTATTACTTCCTTAAAGAAACAAACTATTGTAGAACAACAAGATGTACCTGAAAATAATGATGCTTCAAATAATTCTCCTTTACCAGAAAGCGATTTAATGGATAAAATTGAATTATTAGAATCTTCTATTCCAGGTATCACAAAAGGATTGGGAACTCAAGATTTAGAAGCAATAAAAAGGACTCAAAATTTTACTCCTGCCGATATTGTTAAGATCAATCAATTAATTGAACTAAAAACAGAGGCTTTTTATCAAGTTATGGATTTAGTTGGTAAAATGCAGTCAGAACCACTATCAGAAGCAGAAATACAATTTTTACTAAGAAATGGTATTTCAAAAGCTGATCTTGGAATTGCTCCTTCAGAAGAAAACGATTCTTTTACTCCAAGTATATAAAAGCCTTTTCAAGGCTTTTTTAAATGGTTTAATTAAATAATTATCTTGCTTCATATTATTTATTATGATATAATCAATCTGCTTGTAAAAAGGCCGGTAATCCGCTGACAGAGTTTATGATTACTAGATAAATAAAAGAAAGGAAATGATCGTATGAATTTAGTTGATAAGATTAATGAAAAACAACTAAAAAAAGATGCTCCAGAATTTAGAGTTGGAGATATTGTTAGAGTAGATGTTTGGGTTAAAGAAGGAAAAAAAGAAAGAATCCAAGCATTTGAAGGAATTGTTACTAGTAAAAAAGGAGGAAGTGTTTCTGAAACATTTACTGTTCGTAAGAAAAGCTCAAGCATAGGTGTTGAAAGAACATTCCCTGTAAATGCTCCTACTATTGATAAAATAACAGTTGTTAAAAAAGGCTTAGTTAGAAGAGCTAAGCTAACATTCTTAAAAGGTATGCGTAAAGAATACAAAGTTAAAGAAAGAAATTAAATATGCTAAAAAAGTTACTGCCGTATTTTATTATAGTTGTAATTGTTATTTTAATAAGAACTTTTATTGCTTCTCCAATAATGGTTGAAGGAACCTCTATGGAAACTACCATTCATGATAATGAAATTATGATTTTAGTTAAAATCACTAAATATTTTAAAGATTATGAACGTTATGACATTGTGGTTTTAAAAGATGAAAAAGAAAACATTATTAAAAGAATATATGGTCTTCCCGGAGAAACTATTAAATGTGTTGAAGGAAAAATTTATATTAATGATGAAGAGATAAAAGATGAGTATGGTCAAGGGACAACTTTTGACTTTGAAGAAGTAGTTTTAGACGATGATTCTTATTTTGTCTTAGGGGATAATAGAGAAGTTTCCAAAGATAGTAGAATAATAGGGCCAGTATTAAAAAATAAAATAAAAGGAAGAGCAAACCTAGTTATTTATCCTTTTAAAAACATTAGAAATGTAGACTAAATAATGCTAATTATTTAGTTTTTTATTTGTTAAATATTTGTGATATAATTAAAAAAACTATTAGATTTATAAAAAATAATTAAAAAAAGGAAATGATATTAATGCAAAACTATATTTGTAAAATTGCTACTGTTGGAGAAATGAATACAAAATGGGATTATGAAATATCAAAAGCAACAAATGATAAAGACAATTGGATTATTTGGAAAAAACAAAATATTAAAAATTTTAAAGATAAAAAAATTATTCCTTATTATGGAATTCTTGATGATCAAATAATTTGTGAAGCAACTGCAGCATTAACTAGTGATATTGTTCAAAATAGTGATAAATTAGTAGCTAATACAACTGCATATTTAACAGCATTTAGAACTAATAAAGAGTATCAAGGAAGAGGATATTTTTCTAAATTGTATGAATTCATGGAAAATGATTTAAAAGGCAGAGGATACTTATTATTAACATTAGGGGTTGAACCGGAAGAAACTAGAAATTATCAAATTTATCGACATTATGGCTTTAATGAATTTATAAAAAGTGATTTTGAAACATATCCGGATGGGAAAAAAATAAGTGTAAATTATTATGGAAAAAGATTAAAATAAAAGGAGGTAGTTCCGCCTTAAGGAAAACATTTAAATAGTAATTGAAGGCGGCGATATTAATGAATAATGATATCATAATTTATGAAGATAAAAATGGTGTTACTAAAATAAATGTTAAATTTATAGAAGAAGATGTTTGGCTTACTCAAAATCAAATAGCAGAGATATATCAAACTACTCAACAAAATCTAAGTCAACATATTAATGAAATATATAAGGACAAGGAACTAAATTCAGATTCAACTAACAAGAAATTCTTGTCAGTTCAAAAAGAGGGTAATCGTAATGTAAAAAGAAATATAGATCATTATAATTTAGATATGATTATAGCACTTGGTTATCGCGTACAATCAGATGTTGCTGTTAGATTTAGAATTTGGGCAACTACTAGACTTCATGAATATA
>CAZTRF010000007.1:16929-29706 GCA_964616495.1 uncultured Muribaculaceae bacterium | reverse complement strand
TTAGTTTGTGATTAAAGATTACTTCTGTAATCTTTTTTTATTAGAAAAATAATTGTGTTATAATATAAAAGGAGGTATTATGAAAAAGATTATATTAATAGATGGTAACAATTTAATGTTTAGAAGTTATTTTGCGACTATTTATTCAGGTACAATGATGAAAAATAGTAATGGTTTTCCAACAAATGCTTTATATGGATTTAATAATATGATTAATAAAATCATTGAAGAAGAAAAACCTAATTATATGGTTGTTGCTTTTGATATAGGTAAAAATTTTCGCCATGACGAATATCAAGAATATAAAGCAGGAAGAGCAGAAATGCCTCCAGAATTAAAATTGCAAATGGTTAAGGCAAGAGATTTGCTTAATGCTTTGGGAGTAAAATATTTAGAAAAAGAAATGTATGAAGCTGATGATATTATTGGAACTATTGTTAAAATGTGTGCTAATGATGAAGAATTTTCAGCAACGATAGTTTCTTCTGATAGAGATTTATTGCAATTAATAAATTATGAAACTGAAGTAAAATTATTAAAGCAGAAAGACTATGTTAGATATAATGAAGAAACATTTATAAAAGATTATGGAATACCTCCAATAAAAATAATTGATATGAAGGCTTTGGCGGGAGATAGTTCTGATAATATTCCAGGAGTTAAAGGAATTGGTGATAAAACGGCTTTATCTTTACTTCAAAAATATGGTTCTTTAGAAGGAATATATAGTAATGTTGATACTATTAAAGGAGCTACTAAAGAAAAATTAATAAAAGATAAAGATATGGCATTCTTTAGTAAAATGTTAGCAACTATTTATTGTGATGTTCCCTTAGATATTTCTTTAGAAGAGTTAAAATATGAAGGAAAAGATTTTTCTAAATTAAGAGGCATTTATGAAGAATTAGAATTTTACTCTTTTTTAAAAAATTTAGATAATCCTCAAAAAGAAGAAAAACTAGAGTATAAAGTAATTAATGATTTAGATAAGCTAGATATTGTTAATGAATATGCATTTTATCTAGAATGTGATAAAGTAAATTATCATGAGGGAACTGTTTTAGGAATGGGAGTTTTTACTGATAAGTCCTATTACATTCCAGCCCATTTAATCAAAGATTTCTTTAATAAATATCAAAAATTAAATTCCTATACTTTTGATTTAAAGAAAAGTCTTTCATTATTAGAAAAACTTAATGTTAGTATTAAATGCCAGTATGATTTGATGATTGCCTATTACTTATTAAATATAAATATCAAAGATGATGATCTTGCTTATGGAATGCAAAAAGAGGCTATTTCAGTTCCTTTTTATGCGACATTGTTAAAAAACAAATTCGAAGATTTAGAAACAGAAGTTGTTTTAAAAGCTAAATATATTATGGAGAGCAAAGCTAAATATCTGGATTTACTTGAAAAAGAAGATGCTTTAAGCCTATTTAAGGATATGGAAATACCTTTATGCTATGTTTTGTTTGATATGGAAAAAGAAGGAATTATTGTAAATAAAGATATCCTTATAAAAATGCAATCAGAGCTACAGATAAAAATAGAAAGAGTTAGTAAGGAAATATATAATTTAGCAGGAGAAGAATTTAATATATCAAGTCCTAAACAATTAGGAGATATTTTATTTATTAAAATGGGTCTTCCTTCTCCTAAAAAAAATAATCGAGGATTTAAAACTGACGTTACGGTTTTGCATAAGTTAAAAGATAGGCATTCAATAATTTCTAAAATATTAGAATATCGTAATCTCGTAAAAATTAATTCTACTTATATTGAAGGATTATATAAATATATAACCGTTGACAATAAAATTCATACTATTTATAAACAAACCTTAACTAGAACAGGAAGACTATCATCGGTTGAACCTAATTTACAAAATATACCGGTTAAAGAAGAAGAAGGGCGAAAAATAAGAAAAGCTTTTTTAGCTAGTCCTAATAGTGTTTTATTATCAGCAGATTATTCTCAAATAGAGCTTAGAATATTAGCTCATATATCACAAGATGAAACTTTAATTAACTCATTTAGAAATGGAGAAGATATTCATACCAAAGTGGCTAGCGATATTTATGGTGTTCCAATTGAGGCAGTAACTAAAGAAATGCGTAAAAATGCTAAAGCAGTTATTTTTGGAATAGTATATGGAATAAGTGGCTTTGGATTAGGAGAAAATTTAAGTATTACTCTTAAAGAAGCTAAAAACTTTATTAACAAATATTATGAGTTTTATCCTAAAGTTAAGAAATATATGGAAGATATAGTTATTGATGCTAAAGAAAAAGGATATGTTCATACTCTTTACAATCGAAAAAGGATTATTGATGAATTAAATAATAGTAATTTTATGATTAGGCAAGCTGGGGAAAGGATTGCCTTAAATACACCTATTCAAGGAACAAGTGCTGATATTATTAAAATGGCTATGATTAATATAAAAGAAAAATTTAGAGAGAACTCTCTAAAAAGTAAAATGATTTTACAGGTTCACGATGAATTAATTTTTGATACTTTAAATAGTGAATTAGAAGTAGTTATTAAAATAGTTCGAGAAGAAATGGAAAATGTTGTTAAGTTGAGTGTTCCTTTAAAGGTTGAAATAGATAGCGGTGAAACGTGGTATGAAGCAAAATAAACCAATTATAGGAATTATGTCGTATAGTAAGTATTTAGATACAGAAGATTCTTTCATGGATACCTATTCGGTAGCTAATAACTATACTCATAAAATAAATAAATTGGGCGGATGTGCCATAGGTATTGTTATGGATAACGATGCTCTAATTTTAGAAACTCTAGATTTATGTGATGGCTTTATTATACAGGGTGGTGGCAAAATTAGAAAACCTTATTTAGAACTTATTGATTATGCCATTAATAATGATAAACCGTTATTAGGAATATGCATGGGAATGCAGGCAATTGGGTTATATAGTTATTTGAAAAAGAACCAAGAAGAAAAAATAATAGAAGCAAATCCTAATAGCATTCATTGGCCAAAAGACATTACTCGTGAGGAAATTAATTTCCTTGCTCATGATATTTCTATTAAACATAATACCTTATTAAAGAAAATATTAAAAAAAGACAAATTAAAAGTTAACAGTTTTCATAATTATCATATAACTAAAGTAGAAAGCAATTTTATTGCATCGGCCTTTAGCGATGATAATATGATTGAAGCCATTGAATTAAAAGATTCTAATAAATTTGTTTTAGGAGTTCAGTGGCACCCTGAAATAATGAATACAACTGATGAGTTGTTCAAATATTTCTTAAAAATTTCAAAAGAAAAGAGACAAAATAATGAGTAACAATATTATTAAAGTTTTAATAAAAAGTTTATTAGTAAACTTTAGTTTAACAGTTCTTAAAATAACTACAGGTATTATTGGCAGATCACAGGCATTGATAGCTGATGGAGTTCATTCTTTTAGTGATTTAGGAACCGATATTTTATCTATAGCTTCGTCTAAACTTGCTACAAAGCCAGCCGATAATAAGCATCCTTTTGGACATGGCAAGATAGAATACTTGTGTTGTATAGCTATTTCTTTAATAGTTTTTTCACTAGGACTTGTATTAGGAATTAATGCTTTAAAAGGCAAACGAACAGTGCCTAGCATGATTGTTTTATACACGACCATTTTTACCATAATTGCTAAATATTTACTTGCTAGATATTTAATTAAAAAGGGATTAAATTATCATAATAGTTTATTATCAGCATCGGGTAAAGAAAGTATGGCTGATGCAGTAAGCTCAGTAGTAGTTTTGATATCATTTATTGGGTCAAAACTTGCCAAATATAACGAATTATTTATTTATTCTGATATGATAGGAGCTTTAATTTTATCTGTTATTATTCTTATTACTGGAGTTAGGATTTTTATTATGAATTTGGCCAGTATTTTAGGAGAAAAAGAAACCAATCCTGAAATTATTAATTATGTTAATGAAATTATTTATAATACTGAAGACGTAAAAAAAATTGATAGTTTAATTCTCCTTAAATTTGGGACCTATTATAAATGTGACTTAGTTCTTTATTTAGATTCTAATATGAAGATAAAAGAGTCTAATAAAATAATTAAAAAACTAAGAAGTCGCCTTATTAATGACCGAACTACTATTAAATATTTAAATATATCTGTAAAACCATATCAAGAAAGCAAATAGAAAAAGAGGTACCTATGCCGGAAATAGCTGAAGTAGAAACAGTTAGAAATGTTTTAAAAAACCAAGTGTTAAATAAAAAAATAGTTGATGTAAAAATTATTTATCCTAAAATTATTGAAACTGATATTTTACAATTTAAAGATAATTTAATTAATAATGAATTTATAGATATCGATAGAATTGGTAAATATTTAATTTTTAAATTACACAACTATTCTTTAATAAGCCATTTAAGGATGGAAGGTAAATATTTTATTAAAGATAAAAATGAAGAAATGGTTAAACATGAACACTTAGTTATTTATTTTAGTGATAATACTACTTTGAGATATCATGATACGAGAAAGTTTGGGAGAATGGCCTTATTAAAAACAAATGATTTAAAAGAATATCAGGGTATTAAAAAACAAGGCTTTGAACCAGGAGATAGTTTATTAACCGTTTCTTATTTGAAAGAAAAATTAAAAAATAAATCTTTACCAATAAAAACCATTTTATTAGATCAAACCATTATTAGTGGTTTAGGCAACATCTATGCTAATGAAGTATTATTTGAATCTAATATTAATCCTCATCGCAAAGGGAGTAGTATTACCGATAAAGAACTTCAAAGTATAATTACATCATCGGATATGGTGATTAAAAAAGCCATTTCTATGGGTGGAACTACTATTAAAAGTTATACCTCTAGTTTAGGAGTAACTGGTCGATTTCAACAAGAATTAAAAGTTCATAAATTAGATAATAAACCCTGTTTTAAATGTGGAACCATTATTAAAAAAGAAAAGATAAATGGTCGAAGTGCCTATTATTGTGAAAAGTGTCAAAAGTAAATTTTATTAATTTGCTTTTTTAATTGATAGAAAAAATTAGATATGATAAAATAGAGATAAGATAGAGAGCAATTATGAAGAAGTTGAAAGAATATTTAAGCAATAAAATAGTTATAACGTCTTTGATGATAATAACAATAATGTTTATAATAGGAATAACCTATGCTTTTTTTAGTGCTGCAAATGTTATTGGAAATAGAGATAATATTATTGAGATAATTGCTTTAAAGCATGGCGAAATAATAGTTACCTATCCCAACGGAAATAAAATAGGAGCATCAAATATTGAACTTAAAAAAAGCGAAGAAGGAACAGTAAATACCTATATGATGAAATTATCTATTGAAAATACAGGTGAAGGGGTAGAAGGAGTATCAATTAATTGGAGAGATGTAACAAATATCTTTTGTCAATATCAAACGGGAAATACCTGTACTAATAATTCTGAAGATACCTATGTCGGAGATGAACTGAGTTATAAACTTTACGAATGTTCAGCTAATGCTTATAATAATGCTAATATTAATACTGATTATGAAAATGATTGCCGTTAGAAAGCAATTCTAGACATGAAGAAGTACCAAAAACCGGATATGAAGGAAGACTTCAAACATCAGCTAAAATAGATCTTAATGGAGAACAAACGAGATACTTTGTTTTTCTTCTTAACTTAGAAAATAAAACAACTCCTCAAGATTACAATCAAGGAGCAAGATTTGATGCCACATTACATGTAAGTAATGTCTTAGTGACAAATGATTTAAATGTAATAGCTATGTCATTAAATGGAGAAGATGTAGAATCAATAAGTCAAAGTGGGCAGTATCAATTGGTTGGTTATAATTGTGACAATGGAGAAACTATCGTATGGGATGACTATACAAAAAGCTTAATTATAACTCCATATACCGATATATCGACATGTGCTGTAGAATTTGAAACCTTAAGTACCTATTATGAAGGAATATTAAATGGAGCAGATCCAGAAATATATCAAGGAATGATACGTATAAATATTTCAAATAATGGGGTAATAACTGTAGCAGATCCAGGAGAAGAATGGTATAAATATGGAGAAAGAAAATGGGCGAATGCGGTATTTGTAAATGCTGGAGATGCAGCTATAAAAGCCAAATACTTTAATGAAGATATGAGTATAAAGTCAACTTCTTATGGGGTAACTATTCCCGATGCTGAAATTCTTCAAATGTATGTCTGGATACCAAGATATAAATATAAATTATGGAATGTAGCAAATGGGAATTCTAATCCTTTTGCCATAGATATTGTTTTTGAAGATAAGGAAACATTAAAAAGTACCGGCAAGATAAATGGAATATTTACTAATGGATTATACTATACTCATCCGGCATTTACTTTTGGAACCTCAGATTTAAATGAAATATGGGTTGGCAAGTTTGAACCAAGTGGAACAACCAGTAATATTAAAATCAAGCCAAATCAAATAAGTTTAACTAATCAAACTCTAGGAGCACTCTTTAATGCAAGTAGAGCTATCGAAAACACTTATGCAAGTACCTATGGAATAGATAATACTGAAATAGATACCCATTTATTAAAGAATACCGATTGGGGAGCAATGGCCTATTTAACAAATTCAATCTATGGAAGATATACAAACTCATCAACATGCATAACTAGTGGCTGTGAAGTATGGATAAATAATATGAATACCGGAACTGGAACCACAAGTGGAGTTCAGTGGGGGCCAAGCATTACAGGATGTAGTGGAACAAGTGTTTCAGCAGCTATAATAAATAATGCCACTGCCTGTACAACAAATTATACATGGAATACCAATGGAGTAAATGCAAGTACCACAGGAAATATCACAGGAATATATGATGTATCAGGAGGAGCATGGGAATATACAATGGGTAACATGAAAACAAGCGGTGGTGGATATAATGCCGGTAGCTCAGGATTATCAGATCCGGGAAGTAAATACTATGATATATATAATTATAGTGCCAGCGAATATTTAGATCATTCAAGAGGCCTTATCGGAGATGCCACTAAAGAGACATTAGTGAGTTATGGAGTCGATAATGGAGGATGGTATGGAGATTACGCTCACTTGCCTGGTGCGACTTACACGTGGACGAGACGTGGTGGGGGCACCAATAATGGTGCCCTTTCGGGTGTGTTCTGTTTCCTTCGAAATACAGGTGGTAGCTATACGTACAGTTCGGTTCGTGTTGTCTTGTCCGTCAGTTGACGTTTTAAAAAGTTTAACTATATTGACATTATCATAGATCAATAAACTATTATATTAATTTAAAAAAGTAATTGACAACAATTACTTTTTTTGGTATCTTTAAAGAGCGTTCAAAACTTTTACATGAAAAATTTATTATTTATGACAAGGGATGATTATAATCATTTTTTGGAAACTACTCTGGCATTATTTAGATTAGTTTTTTTCTTGTCATTAGAAGGGAATAAAAATGAATATTAGTAAGGAAGAATGGCAACTAGAGAGAATATATTTGGGGCAAACTATTGAAGTAATCAGAAGAAATTTATCATCTATGGGACAAGATTTAATGCAGAAAGAAGAGGCTATTAAAGATTTTCAAAAGTTTGCTTGGGACAATAAAAGTGACTTAGATCCTCAAGAAATGGCTTCGCTTACAACAAATAACATGATGGATTATTACTTTTTTGATAAAAGTGCTCAATATTTTAAGAATCTTTTTAAAATTCAAAATAGTCCATATTTTGGGTCAATCATTTTTAAAGAAGATGATAATAGAGAAGAAAATATCTATATTGGTATAACCTATTTAGATGATCCTAATGGTAAGCAAATAATTCATGATTGGAGAAGCCCTATTTGTAGTTTGTTTTATGATTATGAGTTAGGCAAATGTGCTTACATAGCACCCAAAGAAATTGTTAAAGGAGAACTTCTGAGAAAAAGGCAATATAAAATAGAAGAGGGTAAGTTAATAAGGTTATTTGATAACTCTATTAATATTGATGATGAATTATTACAAGAGGTTCTATCTACCGAATCTAACGAAAAAATGAAAAATATTGTTAATACTATTCAACAGGAACAAAATAAAATAATTAGAAATACTACTGACCGTAATTTAATAGTTCAGGGGATAGCCGGTAGTGGTAAAACTAGTGTAGCATTACACAGAATTGCCTTTTTACTTTACAAAATTTCCAATTTAAATTCTGGGAACGTCCTAATCTTTTCTCCTAATCAAATATTTACCGAGTATATATCTAATGTTCTACCGGAATTAGGAGAGCAAAATACGATGCAAACTACTTTTCATGATTTCTTTAATAAGCAAATACCAGAATATAAAAAGGTTGAGTCCTTTGCATCATTTATTGCTAGATATTATACCTATAAAGAAAGAAATACTGACTTAATAAAATATAAACAAAGTGATGGAATTATTAATGATATTAAAGACTATGCAGAGGGTTTAGTTAAAGGGACTGTATTTACCAAAAATATAATTTTAGATACCTATAGTTATCCCAAAGAAGAATTAAATGAAATGTTTAATTACCGCTACAATAAGTTAAGTCTATTTGAACGAATTAACGCAATGGCTTTAAAACTTTCTGAAAATAATTATGGAGGAACTAAGAAGAAATATTTATCTTTTAGGAAATTGTTATTGGAATCATTAAATATTAAAAAAGATTACAAACAAATATATAGTTTATTTTATGAGAGTAAATATTCTAAGATGAGATTATTAACTAGTGATATAAAAAGATTTGTTAATAATAAAGAAATTAATTATGAAGATGCCTCGTTATTTGTTTACTTAAAATTCTTATTAGAAGGTTTTCCTTATAATAATTTAATTAAACAAATTGTTATCGATGAAGCACAAGATTATACTAAATTACAATATATCATTATTTCTAAAATCTTTAGAGAAGCTAATTTAACCATTTTAGGGGATATTAATCAAACGATAAATCCTTATTATAGATATTCCAGTCTAGATACGTTAAATGAAATATTTAAAGGAAGCAGTGCTTACTTAGAATTAAGCAAAACCTATCGCTCTAGTGAAGAAATTATTGAATATAGTAATAGCATATTAGGACTTAATCATGTAAGAGCTATTAGAAAAAGTAATAATAAACCAGTTTTATTAAGAAAAGAAAATAATTTAAAGGAACAATTATTAAATGATATTTTAAATCTTCAAAAAGAATATAAAAGTATTGCAATTATTACTAAAGATGATGACGAAGCTGAAATGGTTTTAAAATTATTAAATAAAGATTTGAAAATAAATTTAATAAATGGTCAAGCAGAATTCTTTTCAAAAGAATTGATTATAATACCGGCTTATATAGCTAAAGGGCTAGAGTTTGATTCGGTAATTGTTTATAACAAACCAAATAATAAATATTTAGAAAATGAAAAGTATTTATATTACGTAGCTTGTACTAGAGCTCAACATGAATTGATTATTTATAATTAAATCAGATAATTCTGATTTTTTTATTTTTTAAAAAGGAAATGTTAACTTTTAAGAGAATATATATAATAGGAGGTTAACATGGAAAAGTTACAAACTAAAGTTTTAGAGTATAAGAATGAACTAATTATTGGATTAATTAGTTTATTATTGGGAGGATTACTTATTTATTTAATATTTAATATTAATAAAGAAGAAACAATTATTCCAAATGAGGTAACTATTAAATCTGAAGAAATGGCTTTAGAAACGTTTTTTGTTGATATTAAAGGAGAAGTTAAAAATCCGGGAGTCTATCATGTAGACTCTGAAATATTAGTAAATGATTTAATAAAATTAGCTGGTGGTCTTACTAAGAATGGTACAACTCAAAATATAAATTTAAGTCAAGGTTTAAAGAAATCAATGGTTATTATTGTTCCCAATAAAAAGAAAACTAAAATAACCGAGATAACTCTTACTAATAGTTGTACATGTAATGAGGTAGATATAACCCCTTGTATAGTAAATAATGAACCAATAGTGGCCACTTCTGAAGAAGTAAATGATTTAGTTGATAATTCTAAAATTTCTATAAATAATGCTTCTAAAGAAGAATTAATGAATATATCAGGAATTGGTGAATCTAAAGCATTAAATATTATTAATTATCGAGAAATCAATGGCTTGTTTAAAACCATTGAAGATATTAAAAATGTTAGTGGTATAGGAGAAATTCTTTTTGCTCAAATTAAGGAAAGCATTACTTTGTAATTATTTATATTACTTAATATTGTTTCTTGCTTTAGTTTACTTTTTAATATCTACTATTTTAATTAAATATAAAAGTAGCTATTCTTTGGATACTACTAATATTTTTGGAAAGATAATTAGTTATACTTTTGATGGGGACAAGTTAAATGTAATAATTAAAACGCCTGAAAAAGTAAAAGTTATTTATCGTATTACTTCTTTGGAAGAAAAAGAGTATCTTATTAATGAGGTTAAATATGATTCATATTTAACCATTTCTGGAGAAACAGAATTACCAATTAATAATACTATTCCTAATACTTTTAATTATAAAAAATATTTATATCATCAAAAAATATATTATTTATTTAATGCTTTTAGTATAAAGATTGATAATGATCAAATAGGTTTTTTTAACAAATTAAAAAACTCTTTAAAAGAAAGAATTGGTAAGTATGAAAAAGAGGATTATTTATTAACATTTATTTTAGGAGATAGTTCTCTTATTAATAATGAAATATCTTCTAATTATCGTAATTTAGGAGTAAGTCATTTATTTGCCATATCCGGAATGCATGTTTCTTTGTTTACTATTATTTTATTATTTATTTTAAAAAAATTAAGAATATGTGAAAATAAAAGATATTTTATTATATTTATTCTCTTATTCTTCTATGCCTTTATAACCAACTATACACCCTCAGTTATGAGGGCTACTATTTTTTTCTTCTATCTTTCGCTAAATAAAATCTTTTATACTGAAATAAAGACTTTAAATATTTTTATTTTAACAATAAGCACCCTAATATTCATAAACCCTTTTATAGTGTATGATTTAGGGTGCCAGTACTCATTAATAACTTCCTTGGGATTACTTTTATTTAATTCGAAACTAAACTCTAAGTATTATTTAATTAGTTTATTAAAAGTATCTTTTATTGCCTTTTTATTTAGTCTTCCTATTACCGCTATTAATTTCTATGAAATAAATATTTTATCAGTTTTCTTTAATTTAATTTTTGTTCCTTTAATTACCTTTATTGTCTATCCTTTTTCATTAATAATATTATTTTTACCATTTTTAGAACCTGTTTTTAATTTATTAATAAATATTCTAGAAAAGGTATCGATATTTACTAATCAATTTTCTTTAATGGTTATCATTCCTAAATGTTTAACTGTAATATGGATATTATATGCTTTCTTAATTTATTTATATTATAAAAGTAACTCTTATAAATGGCTAGTAATTACTGTCTTTTTATTTTTAGTTAATCGATACAAATACCTTTTAGACAATAATTCTTATGTTTATTATTTAGATGTTGGTCAAGGGGATTGTTCTTTAATAATAGGCCCCAAACATCAAGAAATAATAATGATAGATACTGGGGGATATTTAGAATATGAAGTAAAGACGTGGCAGAAGAAAAATAAAACTTTTTATATAAGTGATAATTACTTAATATTTTTTAAAAGTTTAGGAATTAATAAAATAGATTTACTAGTAATAAGTCATGGTGATGAAGATCATGCCGGAGAAGTTCTCTATTTAAGTAATAAAATTAAAATAAGAGAAGTTTTAATAAATAATTATGATAATAAGTTAGAAAGTTTAATTAGAAAGAAACTATCAGCTATTAGCAATTATCAATCTGTAAGTTTTGATTTTAATGTTTTAAAAACCAAAAAAGAGAAAGATGAAAATGATGATAGCTTAATTATTTATTTTAAAATAGATAGTTATAATTTCTTATATATGGGTGATGCCCCTACGAAAAAAGAATTAGAAATAATGAATAATTATTTAATAAAAAATCCTATTATTAAACTAGGACATCACGGATCAAAAACAAGTAGTGATAAAACCTTTTTGAATTTTATTTCCCCTTTATATGCTGTTATTAGTGCGGGAAGAAAGAACCGTTTTAATCATCCTCATCCAAATACGATAAAAACTCTTAATGATTTAAATATAAAATATTTTAATACTCAGACAGATGGCAGCATTTTGTTTAAAATTAAAAGAAATAAATTAAAAATAGAAATATATTCTCCCTAAAAGGGATTTTAATTAACTAAAAGTCCTTAACAAATTTTTAAATAAACCATAAAATAAGGTATACATCATATGATGTTTTTATAGATGGAAAAGATTATATCTTTTCCTTTTTAGTTGTTTTGTTATATAATAATAGTGGTGGTAAAATGAATACTTATTTAATTAGTTTAACTAGTTATCATCTTCTTAATGAAGAAATATCTAAAATAGTTAAAGATAGCACCAATATAATGAAATTTGATTATGAGGAGGACTCTTTAGCAACTATTTTAGAAGAGGCTTCTTATTTTTCTTTTTTTGATGAAAAAAAATACATTATTATATCTAATGCTAATTTATTTAGCAGTGATAAATTAAAAGAAGAAGAATCAGAGATGTTATTAAATTATTTTAAAGAACCTAATCTTAATAGTGTATTAGTTTTTACTTTATATAGGCCTATTGATGGAAGAAAGGCGATAACTAAATATTT
>CAZTRF010000007.1:5605-16901 GCA_964616495.1 uncultured Muribaculaceae bacterium | reverse complement strand
AAATGGAACCGTTATCACTAAAGATAACCCTAACGAAAAAGAAATGGTTAATATAATAACCGCTTTGTTAAAAAAAGAAGGAATTAAAATAAGCTACTTAGGAACTAATTATTTGGTTAATAGTTGTCGAAATGACTATGATATTATTATGAGTGAGATAGATAAGATAAAGATTTATATTGGGGAAAGTCATGAAATATCTGATGATGAATTAAAAAAAGTTGTTTGTGATAGTAGTGAAGTAAGTAATTTTAACTTTAGTGATTCGGTAGTTAAAAAAGATTATAATAAGGCCTTAAAAATCTTAGATGTTTTAAAAGATAATAAAGTAGAAATACATATGCTAATTGGATTACTATCTAGTCAGTATCGGCTTATATATACAGTAAAAGAACTTTCTCAAAAAGGGCTTAGTGAAAGTGAGATTCTTAAAAAAGTAGGAGGGCATCCATATAGTTTAAAACTAGCTATTAACAATTCTTTTAATTATTCATATAAAGAATTGAGAGAATGGTTAAAAGATTTGGCCAATCTTGATTATAAAATAAAAAGTGGAACATTTACAGGTTATATGCCTTTAGAGATGTTATTATTAGAAAGATAGGGAAATATGAAAAAAATATTAATGGTGATTTGTTGCTTGTTTTTTGTTGCTTGTACCGATGGTGCAACAACCGCATCTTTAGATGAAAGCAAAATTAAAGCTCTTGAAGATGTTGGATATACTTCTTCTGAAATAGATTCTATTATGGGCGGAGATTGTTATGAACTAGCGGTTAAATCCTATAATAAAAATATTTCTTTGTTGATGGCCAATGAAGTCTTTATTAAAGACAACCTTTATGATTATTTAAACTATATAAATAATTACAATAGTTCTATTGATGAAACCATTGTAATTGTTAACAAAGGAATTACTGATTATTATCATAAAGAATTATTTAATGTTTTAAATGAGAAATATTATTTAGATAAAAATCTAGAAAGATATCTTGCCTATTTAAAAAATAATAGTGAACTTTCGAGCAAAGAAGTGGTAAGCAATATTAATGTTAATTTAGATTCGGATTATTATACCAATATTAAAGAAACTGATACTTCATTAGGGACACTAATGCTTATTAATAAATATTATCAGTTACCGGAAGGATATGAGCCTTCTAATTTAAGGGTTATTAAAAGTGCTTATAATAATGGCTCAAATGGTAAATTAATTGAAAGTGTAACTTTGGCATTTGAGGAAATGGCAGCGGGAGCCTTACTAGATAATATTGTTATTAAAAATATGTCAGCATATCGTTCTCACGATCTTCAAGGAAGATTATATAACGGATATGTTACTCGAGATGGTGTTGAAGTTGCCGATAGTTACTCGGCAAGGCCAGGACACTCTGAACATGAATCCGGCCTTTGTTTAGATATTAGTATGATTAAAGATTCTTTTCAATATACCGATGAATATAAATGGTTAATTAATAATTCTTATAAATATGGTTTTATTGAAAGATATCCTAAAGGAAAAGAAAACTTAACTGGGTATAAGTATGAATCATGGCATTATCGATACGTTGGTAAAGATGTAGCCAGTTATATTCATGAAAACAATATTACTTTTGATGAGTATTATGCTTATTTTATTGAAAAATAAAACTAAAGGTCAATCCTTTAGTTTTTTGGTATTGGCAAAATTTAGTTTAGCTATTTCTTCTAATTTATTAAATCCATATTTTTCAACTATTAATTTTGCTTGTTCATCCACTTTTGGTGAAGCTCCTTTTAAAAGAGTTACATTTAACATTTTTCCAATATTATCCATTTCTTTTAAGAAAATATAACGGCTGATAATACTAGATGCTGCTACACTTAGGCAAACATCTTCAGCGTGGGTTAAAAAGGTTATTTTTGTTACCTTTTCTGAAGCCTCTTTAATATGTTCAAAATATTTTTTAGGATAGACAAACTGATCGATGATTATCTTTTCAAAAGGAAAATCATCTTTTTTAATAAGCCCACATAGAGCTTTATTGTGCATAATAGCTTTAATTTTATTCATATTATAATTTTTTTGATAGTATTTGTTATAATCTTTATTATTTAATATTAAGGTGTAATGAGGTATTTCTTTTATAATAGTAGGGGCAATTTTAATGATTTTATCATCAGTTAATTTTTTTGAGTCTTTTACTCCTAAATCGGTTAAAAACATAACTTTATCTTTAGAAACGAAAGAAGCCGTTACTACGATAGGGCCAAAATAATCGCCAGTACCAACTTCATCAGACCCCATAGTACTCATATTGTAATAGCGATAATCTAATTTATCTTTATCTTTTTTATCTTCTTTAGATTCAATTTCTTTTAAAATATCTCGATTATTTAAATGACGTTCCTGATCAATCCAAAGGTTAGCATCAATATCAGCACTAATTCCTTGAAAAACCACTTTGCCTGATTGATATAAAGTTATAATAGTTCCACCTTCAGTTGCTTGAAAAACTGAATATGGAACTTCTTTACCCGTTCCTAAATCTTGATAGTAATCTATCATTTTTTGTTTTATGTTATTGCTAACTTTAAATACAATTGTCATAGAGCACCTCGGATTAATTTTAACATATAAAATGTAAAATGATAAGTATTTCTTTAAAAAGTGAAAATTAAATAGTATAATGATAATAGAAGGATGATACCTATGAAAGAAAAACGTTTTTTGAATTTTAATAAACCATTAGTAATTGGAATTTTTATTTTTGTTTTAATAGTTATATTCTTAAGCTGTTATTATGTTTATTTAAAGTTTATGACTATTCCTGAAATTGATTTGGATGAATTAGTAACAAAGACTCAAAATATAGACAATTCTATTAAAATAGAAAATAAAAGCATTAATTTTAGCGATTATAATTGTGAACAAAATGAATATTATTTTTGTATTAAAAAAATAGAGAAGGTATCTAATAGTAAAGATTTAGTCTTACGATTTGGTAAAAGCATAAATGAAGGATATGAAATGGGAATGGCTCCCGAGAAGACTTTATATGATATTTATTATTATATTTTAGTAGATGATGAAATGTTATTAAAAGAAAAAGTTAATGAGGTATTGGGCAGTGACACTACTGAATACAAATATCCTATTAACTTAACAATTATTAAAGGCAAATATTATGTTTTGGATTATAAAGCTCAAAGTAATGGTTTTGTTAAAGGGTGTGATAATTATAAGATAAAAATAATTGATAGTAATAATGGAATTCAATTAGCAAATGTTGATCGCAATTGTTATAATATTATTTCGGGAACTGGAGATACCAATATGGGTATTGCGGATGATAGTTATATGGGAGTAGAGGTATCTGAAAATACCATTATGTACTATGATCATGTTTGTCCGGAAAATGTGGTTAAAAAATATCGTTTAACTATTAATAATGGGATTGTTGATAAAGTGGTTATTGATGAAAACGTTAATGCAACCATAGAAGGAAGAAGTTGTTAAAACTATCTTTCTTTTTTATTCTTTTTATAATATAATTATATTGAGGATATTAGATGTTGTAATTATATTGGCTTTATTGTTTGGAGCTGTGATTGGATTTAAAAGAGGAATAATCACTAGTGCAGTAATGTTTTTTGGCACTATTATTGTAATTTATTTATCTTATTTATTAAAAAATCCTATTTCCGAGTTATTATATACTTATTTACCATTCTTTAAATTTGGAGGCTTATGGCAAAACGTCAGTGTTATTAATATTATTGTTTATGAAGCAATAGCTTTTTTAGTAACATTTAGTTTATTAATGATTATTTTGAAAGTGGTAGTAGTGGCTACTAAGATAATTGAAAAAATATTCAAAGCAACGATTATTTTAGGTATTCCTTCTAAAATACTGGGAGCTATTTTTGGGGTTTTAGAAGCTTATTTAATTTTATTTGTAATATTATTTTCAATTAATCAGTTTAACTGGTTTAGTGAGTTAACTAGTAAAAGTAAAGCTGATGAAATAATTATTAATAAAACTCCAATTTTAAAAGAAACGGTAGCTGATGCTCTAGATTCATTTACCGAAATATATGATCTACAAGACAAGTACCGTGATCAAAATAAAAATAGTGATGCCTATAATAAAGAGGCTTTAGAGATAATGTTGAAAAATGGGGTGATAAGTCCTAATTCTGTTAGAAAGTTAGTTAAAAAAGATAAAATAAAAATAGATAATATAGAAGAAATATTAATTAAATACGAAGGAGAAAAATAATGAAATTGATTCACTTAGAAAAAGAAGATTTAAATAAAGAAATTAGTAAAGGCGTATGTTTGGTAGACTTTTATGCCGATTGGTGCGGGCCATGCAAAATGTTAGCACCTATTTTGGAAGAGTTAGATGGCAACCTTACGATAATTAAAATTAATGTTGATAAAAGAGAAGATTTGGCTAAAGAATATAATGTTATGAGTATTCCAACTGTAATTTTTTTCAAAGAGGGAAAAGAAGTAAATAAATTTGTAGGATTTAGAGAAAAAGAAGAAATAGAAAAAATAATAAAAGAGATAAAATAGGAGATAATATGAATATTGAATTAAAATTAGAGAAAGTAATTGAAAATTTAGAGGCAAGATTTACTCAAGTAAGGGCTGGAAGAGCTAATCCTAGTATGTTAAACGGAATTATGGTTAATTATTATGGAGTTCCGACTCCTATTCAGAGTGTAGCCAATATTACAGTTCCTGAGGCTAAAAAACTATTTGTAAAGCCATTTGATCGAAATGCTTTAAAAGATGTTGAGAAGGCAATTAATGAGGCTAATTTGGGTATTTCACCAATTAATAATGGTGAAACTGTTATTTTAACCATTCCTGATTTGACGGAAGAACGAAGAAAAGATTATGCTAAACAAGTAAAAGAAATGGGAGAAGAGGGTAAAATAGCTCTTAGAAATATTAGACAAGATGCCAATAGTGAAGTTAAAAGAGAAGAATTAGCTGAGGATGAAGAAAAAAGAGAATTAGAAAATATTCAAGATTCAATCAATAAATATAATAAAATCATTGAAGAAAAGGTCAAAGAAAAAGAAGCTGAACTAATGAAAGTTTAGCTTTTTATTTATCATTCTTTCTGTTATGATATTTTTAAATGAGGGATTATTATGAATAAAATTATTGTTATTGTAGGGCCTACCGGTGTAGGCAAAACTAAGTTGTCTATTAAATTAGCTAAAATATATGGGGGAGAAATTATTAATGCTGATTCTATGCAAATATATAAGGGACTAGATATTGGAACAGCAAAAATAACTAAAGAAGAAAAAAAGGGGATAAAACATCATTTATTAGATATTAAAGAAGTCACTGATGATTATTCGGTTTATGATTATCAAAAAGATTGTCGATTAAAAATAACAGAGATTTTAAATAAGAATAAACTTCCTATTATTGTTGGAGGAACTGGTTTATATATAAAAGCAGCTCTTTATAATTATGATTTCATTCTTTCGAAAGAAAAGGATAATCTATATGAGGACTTATCTAATGAAGAAATATACAATAAAATAAAAGAGTTTGGTTACAATGATAAAATTGATCAAAATAATCGTCGACGTTTAGTAAGACTTTTAAATAAAATAGAGAAAGACTTAATGATTCTTCCGAATGATTTGAATTTAATATACAATAATGTCATTTTTATAGGTTTAAAAGCCCCTTCTAAAGACTTGTATGAAAGAATTGATAGAAGAGTAGATGAGATGCTAATTGATCTTGTTGATGAGGTAAAACACTTTTATGATAGAGGTATTTATAGTAAGTCCTTAATGACCGGAATTGGATATAAAGAACTATATGAATTTTTTGAAAATAAAAAAAGTTTCAAAGAAGCTGTTAATGAAATAAAACAAAACTCTAGAAACTATGCCAAAAGACAATATACTTGGTTTAATAATCAAATGAATATTAAATGGTTTGATACCAATTTTAATGATTTTGATCAAACCGTAAATAAAATAATCGATTATTTAAATTCTAAATAAATACTTTTATCAAAACTATGATGACCTTTATCATTTTTACTAAGTTCATCATTATCAATTAGAAAATATGTAGTTATTAGATATTCCACTTTGTTTTCATCACTAGGATCATCCCAAGTAAGGTCAGCGTGTAACCATTTATTATTAACATATATGGCATTCCATATATGTTTTTGAGTAGCTATTTTATAATTATTAATATTAAAACGAAACAAAAATATAGCCATGGCATCACTGTATCCATTACAGACACTATAGCCTTTTATAAGAGTTCCATATGCAGTATTAGAACGATTTACATTAATGCCTGTATCAATATATTTAATATCATAGGTAGTATTATTAATTATATAGTCATGAATTGTTTTAATCTTTTCATAATCGGTCATAGTTGAATTAATATTCTCTTTAATAATATTATCAACCTTTTGGTTAATAATAGCTATTTCTTCTTTACTATAGATTTTTTCGATTTCTAAATTAACTTCTCCAGTGGTCTTTTCATAAACGGTTTTAATTGTTTCAAAGTTATTAAAAGGATGAATATAATTATTAATAGTTGTTAAAAGATTGGTATCGTTAGTTATCTTTTCAATATCACTAATGCAACTCTCATATTCGGTTGGACAATAAAAAGTAAAATTGGTATAACCGTTATCTAAAACAGTATAAATAATGTTCATTAAATCTTGGTACCCATAAGGGGAAAAGTTATTGGTTTTTTGAATAAATAAATAGTCTTTATTTTTGGCATATTCATTAGCATCATTAATTACTAAATAAGGTTTAGTATCTAGCAAAGATACTATTTTATTAGATATCTTATCATTATATATACATGTAATGATGATTAAAAACAAACAACAAATTGACAAAACAATATTTTTTTTCACTCTAGTCACCTATATTACATTTTATCAAAAAAAAATAAAGTATTCTATACTTTACTTCATTTTCTTAATTTTATTATTAATTCTGCTTTTTTGTCTATTAGCAGTATTTTTCTTTACTAAATTTTTTTGTACTGCCTTATCAATATTTTTTTGTAAAGTATGATAAGATTTGGTAGCTCCTTCATGATCACCATTAGCAATTAGAATTTCAGTATTCTTAATAGAATTTTTAACTCTTGCCTTATATTCATGATTTGCTTCGGTTTTTTTTGCAATAACCTTAACTGCCTTTTTTGAGCTTTTGATGTTTGGCATTTTTTCACCTCCAATTAATTAACACATCAATATTATCAAATATTTATAAAATATGCAATAAATAGTTGAAAAATTACCAAAATAATAAGGGTGATAATTATAAAAGAGTATTTATTAATAGATGCAGTTGATAATCATAATTTAATTAAAAAAGGTGATTACAAATATTTTAATGTTAATGATACCAATATTAAAGAAACTAAAAGAAGAAATGGCGACTATTACACAATTAATATTTCTTCATTAAACGAAGAAGAAAAAGTTAAAAAGGTTATTAAAAAGGTTTTAAAGAAACTACTAAAAGGAAATCGTCTTTTAACTGTTGGCTTAGGAAACGAAGAAATAATGGCCGATTCTTTTGGACCGGTTACTACCAGCAAAATCATAGCTAGTAATTGTTATAATGACTTTTTAACTCTTCCTAAAGTGGCTATATTTAATCCTAATATAGCCGCTAAAACCGGTATTAATTCATATAAGTTAATTAAAATGGTAGCATCTTCAATAAAGCCTAATATAATTTTGATAATAGATTCTTGCATTACTAAAGATGTTAAAAATGTTGGGCATATTGTTGAAATAAATACAGCTGGAATTATCAGAAGAGATGCCATTTATAATAATAAGGATATTACTAAAGAAACTTTTAACATACCGGTCATAGCCATTTTAACCCCAACTATTATAAATATTAATAATGAGTTATACACAAGTCCTTACATTAAAGAAATAGTAACTAATCTTTCTAATATAGTTAGTAATTCTATTAATGAAATACTCTTTTAAAATGTGACATATTTTTTAACTTTAATTAGATATCATATATAATATGACAAAAAGATTTAAAGCCAAAAATAAAAGAAAAGGAATAAAAATCATATTTATAATGATTATCTTTTTAATGGGCTTTTATTTTACTATTAAATTTTTATTAAATAATAAGTTAAAAAAAGAAATGACTAATGAAACTTTAGTTAATTATTTATTATATAGTGGCTCTAATGGGCTATTAGGTAATGATGAACTATTTTCCTTAATTCAAAACTTTAATTTAAAAGATCCTTCTTATATGGTTAGTAGAAGTCTTAATAATTATTTAACTATATCAAAAGAGGTTTTTAATGAAGATGAGACCATTCCTAATTTAGAAATAAAACATTATGAAGATCCTAATAAAAGATTCGTTAATGAGCCATTACTTTACTTATTTAATACCCATCAAAAAGAGGCCTATTACACCAATAATATTTTGGAATACAATATAACTCCTACCGTTTTAATGGCCAGTTATATCATGAAAGAGAAATTTAATGATTTAGGAATTAAAACTATTGTAGAAGAAACTGATATTACTGGCATTTTACATGCCAATAGTTGGCAATATAAATATTCATATGATGCTAGTAAAATGCTTATCAAAAGTATTAAAGAAAAAGATTCCTCTTTAAAATACTTTGTAGATATCCACAGAGATTCTTCTAAAAGGTATAAAACTATTACTGAAATAGATAATCTTATTTATGCTAGAGTGTTATTTGTAGTAGGACTTGAACATGATAATTACGAAAAAAATTTAGAAATAGCTACTAATTTAAATAATTTAATCACTTCAAAATATCCAACCTTATCACGGGGAATATATAAAAAAAGTGGAGCAGGAGTAAATGGAATATATAATCAGGATTTAAGCCCCAATATGGTTCTTTTAGAATTGGGTGGCCAGTATAATAGTATTGATGAAGTAAATAATACCATTAATTTAATAGTACCTATTATTAGTGATTACATAAAGGAGAGAGAGAACATTGCCAATTAAAAAAAGAGGAAGTAAAATTTTCTGGATTATTTTAACCATATTATTTGTTATTTATATGGGTTATCATATTGCCATTAGTAATGGTTATTATGAAACTAAAATTAGAGAAAAAAACATCATGACTGCTGAACAAATAAAAAAATTTGAGGAAGATGTTAAATTAGGAAAAGAAATAGATGTTGATAAATATATTAATCCTCCGGTTGTTAATTATGATAATAAAATGTCTAAAGCGGGAGCTACTTTTTCTGAAAAATCCGAAAAAGTTATGCAGAAAGGTATTGGAATATTTATTAGTTTAATTGAGAAAATGTTTGGGGGATACTAAAAGATAATATTTTGGACTTCATATTTTAAGAATTTATATGATGGTATAAATCTTTTTTTTATAGTATAATCTTAAATGGTGTTATAAATGAATCAAAAAAATATCAGAAATTTTTCAATAATAGCTCATATTGATCATGGTAAAAGTACTTTAGCTGATCGTATTTTGGAATTAACTGGGGCTATTTCTGAATACGAAAAAAAAGATCAATTATTAGATAATATGGATTTAGAACGTGAACGTGGTATTACCATTAAATTAAATGCTGTTCAATTAAAATATAAATATGAAAATGAAGATTATATTTTTCATTTAATAGATACTCCAGGTCATGTTGATTTTTCTTATGAGGTGAGTAGGAGTTTAGCGGCCTGTGAAGGAGCTATTTTAGTAGTGGATGCTGCTCAAGGAATAGAGGCCCAAACTTTGGCCAACCTTTATTTGGCATTATCTCATGATTTAACTATTATTCCGGTTATTAATAAGATTGATCTGCCTAATGCCGATATTCCGAAGGTAACTAAAGAATTGGTTGATGTCTTAGGTTTTAAGAAAGAAGATATTATTTTAACTAGTGGTAAAACTGGAGAAGGAGTAGATTCTTTGTTACAGGCCATTATTAGAAGAATTGATCCTCCTAAAGTTAACAACGAAGGAATTCCACGAGCTTTAATATTTGATAGTCATTTTGACTCGTATAAAGGGGTTGTGGCTTTAGTAAAAGTGGTAGATGGCAAGTTTAAAATTAAAGATAATATTAGAATGATGGCCACTAATAGTACTTTTGAAATAACTGAATTGGGAGTTAATAATCCTCACGAAGTTCATAAAAAGGAGCTTATTAGTGGAGAAGTTGGATACATCGCTGCTTCAATTAAAGATATTTCTAAAGTAAGAGTAGGAGATACTATTACTATAGACGGTAATAAAGTTATGCCTTTACCGGGATATAATCCAATGAAACCGATGGTTTATTCTGGAATATTTCCTATTGAGCCAAATAAATTTCCAATGTTAAGAGATGCCCTAGAAAAATTGAAACTTAATGATGCCTCTTTAGAATTTGAGCCTGAAACTAGCGAAGCTTTAGGTTTTGGTTTTAGATGCGGCTTTTTAGGCCTTTTACATATGGATGTTATTATGACCCGTATTGAAAGAGAATTTAATTTAGATGTTATTGCAACAAGTCCTAGTGTTTTATATGAGGTATTATTAACAAATGGTAAAAAAATAACTATTGAAAGGCCTAATTTATTGCCAGATAGGGGAATTATTAATTTTATTAGTGAGCCTTATATAAAAGCAAATATCTTTGTCCCTAGCGAATTTATTGGTCCTATCATGGAATTATGTCAAGATAAAAGAGGTAATTATTTAGGGCTAGAATATATAACTGATGATCGAGTTAATATTAAATATGAACTTCCTTTATCAGAAATAGTATTTGACTTTTATGATAAATTGAAAAGTACTACCAAAGGCTATGCTTCTTTTGATTATGATTTTATAGGGTTTAAAGAAAGTGATCTTGTAAAAATGGATATTTTAATTAATGGAGAAATAGTGGATGCCTTGTCAATGATTATTCATAAAGAAAAAGCCTATGACAAAGGAAAAGACTTAGTAAATTCGTTACGCAAATTAATTCCTCGCCAAATGTTTCAAGTTCCCATTCAGGCCAGTATTGGAAGTAAAATAATAGCTCGAGAAAATATATCAGCTTTAAAGAAAAATGTTTTAGCTAAGTGCTATGGTGGAGATGTCAGTCGCAAAAGAAAATTGTTAGAAAAACAAAAAGAAGGTAAGAAAAAAATGAAAATGATTGGCAGCGTAGAAATTCCTCAAGAGGCCTTCTTAGCAATTTTGAAACAAAACAAATAAAATCGGTTATCTCGCTTAAAGCTGAAACTCATA
>CAZTRF010000007.1:1305-5595 GCA_964616495.1 uncultured Muribaculaceae bacterium | reverse complement strand
TGTTAAAATTAGATTGAGGTAGTAGATATGGAAAGTATTTATATTCATATTCCTTTTTGTAGTAGCATTTGTTCATATTGTGACTTTTGTAAAGTTTTATATAATCGAAAATGGACTATTAAATACTTAGAAATGCTAAAAAAAGAAATAACCGATAATTATGATGGTGAAGATATAAAAACTATCTATATTGGCGGAGGAACACCATCATCGCTGTCTATTCATGAACTAAATATTTTATTTGATATTTTAAAAGCAATTAAATTACAAAGTGAATACGAATTTACCTTTGAGTGTAATATCATGGATATAGATGAATCTTTGTTAGGAGTTTTAAAGGAAAATGGGGTTAATCGACTAAGTATTGGAATAGAATCTTTTGATAAAGAAAAACTTCAAGATATGGATAGACCTTATAAATCATTTAGAGAAGTAGGCATTATTATAAATTTATGTAAAAGTTATGGATTTAATAATATTAATTTAGATTTAATATATGGTTTTAAAGATGAAAAATTAGCTGTTTTAAAAGATGATTTAAATATGATATTGGATTTGCATCCAACTCATATTAGTACCTATTCTTTGATGATTAGTGATAATACCTTATTAAGTATTGATGGATATAAAAGGCTAGATGATGAAAGAGATTCTAAATTATATAAATATATATGTAAAAAATTAAATTCAAAAGGCTATGTTCATTATGAGGTAAGTAATTTTGCTTTACCCGGATATGAATCGATTCATAATTTAAACTATTGGAATAATAATGAATATTATGGCTTTGGATTAGGAGCCAGCGGAAATGTTTTAGGACTTCGTTATGATAATACAAAATCTTTGACTGATTACCTAGGGGGAATAACAAAAGTTAATTCTGAAATAACGTCTAAACAAGAAAGTATGGAAAATGAGCTTATTTTGGGTTTAAGAAAATTAAAGGGAGTTAGTCTTCAAGCCTTTTATGATAAGTTTGGATTAAATATTCAAGAAGTATTTCCTATTCAAAGTCTCGTTAATAATAAAGAGATAGTATATAAAAATGGTTATATTTATATTCCAGAAGAAAATATTTATGTTATGAATGAAATTTTAGTAAAACTATTATAAAACTAAAGAAAATGAGCAAATTATTAATATGAAGAAAATATTAATAATTTTTTTATGGCTATTTTTATCTATTACCGTAAAAGCGGATGAAGAGTGCAATCTTTATTTAAAAAGCTTAGACATTCTTGATTATAAAATAAGTCCCACGTTTCATAAATATCAAGACACTTATACAGTCTTTATACCTAGTGATATTTTTTATTTGGATTTAACCTATCAAAAAGAAACAAATAATAGTTTAGTAACAATTAGAAATAATGATAATTTAGAAAATCAGTCAGTAGTTTATTTAGACATTACGTGTGAAGAAAAAACCAATAGTTATAAAATAATAGTTAATAAGGAAGCTGAAAAGTTAGCTTTTAAAGAAACAAATATTTCTAACAATTTTACTAAAAAAGATCGTAATCTAACAATATGTCTTATTGGAGGAGGGCTACTTTTATTATGGCTAATTTTAGGATTTATTTTTTTTAAAAAGAGAAAAGTGAAATTAGCCAATTCTTAGGGAAAATTTTAATTTTTAGTTAATTGACTAGGTGATAAAAATTTGATACCATTAAATGGGTGATAAAAATGATAATTGCAATGGCTTCTACTCATGAATGGTATCATTATTTAGTGGTAGATCTTTTTTCTTTACTAAAGAATAATAAAAGTGTAAAAGAAATATATTTATTTGTTGAAACTGAAGATATATCGGAAATAAAAAATTTAGACAAATTAAGAGAAAAATTTAAAGTTAAAATAAAATTAATTAATTTTTTGAAAATAAGAGATAAGTATTTAAAAAAAGAATGTCCTAATACAAATACAGTTTATACTGATTTATGCTTTTGCAAGTTAATGTTAGCAGACTTTATTTCTCACGACCGAGTGATATATTTAGATACAGATGCAATTGTTAGAAAAGGCATTAGTTCACTATGGAATTTAAATCTTGAAGATAATTATGCGGCCGGATGTAAAGATTATGGTGTAATAGTAGATAAGGTTTACTACGAACCATTAGGAATAAAAGGAAAGTACATTAATTCAGGAGTGGTATTATTTAATTTAAAAAAAATAAGAGAAGAGCTAATTATAAATCAATGGTTTGAAATTGTTAATACTAGGTCTTTAGATTATCCAGATCAAGATGCTCTTAATTTAATTTGCAATGAAGCAGAAATTTATATTCCAAGTTTGTATAATTATATTTGTGATGTTACTAAAGAAGTAATGAATTTGAGTTTGGTAAAGGTATTTCATTATGCCGGGCCAAAATTATATTGGCTAGCTGACAGATTTTGTTGCGAAGAATGGTATGACGCTGAAGTACAATATTATAATGAAATAAAGTGATAAAATGGAAGAAATAGATATTATAATTCCTGCCTTTAATGCCCATAAAACAATTAAGAATACTCTTTTTAGTATTGCTATGCAGGAGTATACCAATCAAATAAAGGTCTATATTATTAATGATTGTTCTTTGAAAGATTATCAAGAAGAAATAAATGATTTTAAAAGCTTTCTTAATATAGAAGAAATTATTTTAGAAAAAAACGGTGGTCCGGGCATTGCTAGACAAAAAGGGATAGATGTTTCAAAAGGTAAGTATTTAATATTTATTGATGCGGATGACATTTTTTATGATTGTAATGCAATAAAAACTTTATATGATGCTATAGCTAGTAAGAAATTAGATTTAGTTGTTACTTCGTTTTATGAAGAAATTGAAGGAAAACACCTTTTTCGAGGCAATAATTTTGTATGGACTCATGGAAAGATATACAAAAGGGTCTTTTTAAAAAAGAAAAATATAAAATTTAATAATACTAGATATAATGAGGATGTCGCCTTTAATCAATTAATAATGTATAATAGTCCTAAATGTGAATATGTTGATAAAATAACCTATATCTGGAAAAACAATAGCAATTCTATTACTCGTGAAAATGATAGTGGTTACTTATACTGGCATTTAAAATATTATACCTACAACCATTTATGGGCGGTTAATATAGCTATTAAAAATAATTGTGATAAATATAAAATAGGACTTACCATTTTTAATGTGTGTTTAGATTTATATTATGAATATTTGTTTTATAAAACCGATGATATATTAAAATGGAGTTATAAGATAGTAAGAGTATACGAAAAAGTAAAAAAATATGTAAAAGAAGATGAAAAACAGAAAATAATAGAGTTAAAGGTTTACGAATTAATAGAAGAAAACAAGATCTATTTAATTTTATCAGATATATCTTTAAATGAATTTATAGATTTAGTTAAAATAAAACATTTGACAAAAAAATAAGGAATATATATAATTAAAATATGAGATGGGAGGATTAAAAATGGCACAAATAAAATTATCATTAGAAGAGATAAATGGAATAATAACTAAAATAAATGCATCTAGAGAAGAAATTGCTGTATCATGGAATTCGATAAAAATTGAGGATGTCGCTGGAATAAGAGCAACATGGGCTGGAGACGATTGTGAGGCTTATATTAATAAAGTAATGGAAATGGATGATCAAATGCAAAAAGCAATTTCAGCTTTAGCATTGTTAGCAAATACATACACTAAGGCGAGAGATAAAGTTTTAGAAACACAACAGAATGTTGCAACTAGTGTATCAGGGATATAGGGGGAAAGTAATATGGCAAATACATTTGTAGATAGCGATGGGTTAATTCAAATTGCTACAAAAATGAAAAATAGAGCAGATAATATTAAGACTATATACTCAAGTAGTACTAAGCCAGCAATTGTTGCAAGTAGTGAGTGCTTGCAAGTTAGTGGTTTAGATTCTTCTTCGGTGGTTGCTTCTTTAACAAGCATTTTTGAAAATCTTACTAGCAGAATAGATGAGCTGGCAAAATTTTTAGTTGAAAAAGTTGCTGAAGAATACAATGTAACTACTAATGCAATAGTTCAAGAATTTAATGGCGAATTTGCCGATGAGTTGGCAGAACTTTTAGGCATAACCGCTGTAAGCGGTGGTGGAAGTAGCGGTGGAAGTAGCGGTGGAAGTAGCGGTGGAAGTAGTGGTGGAAGTAGTGGTGGAAGTAGCGGGGGAGCCGGAGATTCTTCAACAAGAACAGGTTCAGGAAGTTCTTCAACGAGGACAGGCTCAGGAAGTTCTTCAACAAGAACAGGCTCAGGAAGTTCTTCAACAAGAA
>CAZTRF010000007.1:0-1205 GCA_964616495.1 uncultured Muribaculaceae bacterium | reverse complement strand
ACAGGCTCAGGAAGTTCTTCAACAAGAACAGGCTCAGGAAGTTCTTCAACAAGAAGTGGTGATGGTGCAGCGGCTGCTGCACGAGATGGAAGAGCTCCAGATATGACAGACTTTAGAGCAGATGATCAAAGAGCTTCAAACAAAAGTGCTCCTTCAACAAGAACAGGTTCAGGGAGTTCTTCAACAAGAACACCGATAGTCAAACCTTCTGCAACTGTTCCTTCTAATGTCGTCGGAGAAGGTAGAGGACGCGAATGGGCTGTAAGCCAAATGAATAAATAATTTATGACTCGTTTTTAATTAAACGAGTTTTTATTTATAATTTTTTAATCATTAAAAAATATTATTATATAGGTGATACTTTTGAAATTTATAGCGCATCGAGGATATATGAGTAAAAACAAAATAGATAATAGTTTATATAGTTTAGATAATGCTTATATGGATAATTATTTTAGTGGAATGGAAATCGATGTTAGAGAAACTTTAGATAAGTGTTATGTTTTAAATCATGATTTTATTACCTATAATGGTTATATAATTAAAAAAGCAAGATATAAAAAACTTAAAAAAGATTTATTAGAATTAAATTATGTTTTAGAAAGGTACTCACAAAAAATTCTTTTAATAGAAATAAAGGATTACTTTACTAACATTCACATTTTGCATAATATTTTAAATAAATTTAAAAATATCTATGTGACTAGTTTTTATACAAAACCAATTATAGAATTGTCTAAATTAAAAAGAAATTATAAAGTTGGCTTACTAAATTATGGGCTTAATAATATAACTGATTATCAAGGGCTTGATTTTATTTGCTTACATAGTAGTTTTATTAATAAAAAAATATTGTTAAGCTTTCAGCAAAATAACATTGAAATATTTATATATGGATTATTAAACGAAAAAAAAGTAATATCAAAAAAAATTAAATTATATAAAAATTGTTTTTTGATAGTTGATAAAAAGGTTTTAAAATTTTAAGCTATTTTTTATTTTCTATCTAAAATAAATTTATATTAAACGATATGATTAAAATCAATATAAAAAGATAGTAAAATAAATTGATTTAAGAAAGATAAGATGTTAAACTAAAAATAGAAAAGATGACGATAGTTATTAAAATAAGGGAGGTGAAGAAATGGTGATGATACATGTAGATCCAGAAGGAATAAATGAATTAAAGAATTCATTTGGAACAG
>CAZTRF010000006.1:0-30899 GCA_964616495.1 uncultured Muribaculaceae bacterium | reverse complement strand
AAATGAGGCAGCTTTATTAGCGGTACGTCGTAATAAAACTTCGATTTCAATGGATGAAATTGATGAAGCTACTGATAGAGTATTGTTAGGGCCTGCTAAGACCAGCCGAAAAATAACCACCAAAGAGAAAGAATTAGTAAGCATTCATGAAGCTGGACATGCTGTAATAGGAATAAAATTAGAAGATGCTAATGAAGTTCATAAAATAACTATTATTCCTAGAGGAATGGCCGGAGGCTATACCATGATGTTGCCACGTGAAGAGAAACTGGCCATTATGACTAAAACTGAATTATTGGCAACAATAACCGGATTATTAGCGGGGCGTGTAAGTGAAGAGATGTTCTTAAACGAAATTACCACTGGAGCAAGCGACGACTTTAGAAGAGCAACTGCTATAGCTCGTAGTATGGTTACAGAATATGGAATGAGTGATTTAGGCCCAATTCAATTAGAAACAAAAAGCGAAGGAGTATTTTTAGGAAGAGATTATACTAAATCAAGAAACTTTTCTGATCAGGTGGCTTTAGAAATAGACGATGAAATAAGAAAAATAATTGATGAATGTTATAAAAAAGCTCAAGGTATTTTGAAAGTTAATAAAAAACTAGTTATGTTAATAAGTGAAGCCTTAATTAAATTTGAAACATTAACTAAAGAACAAATTGATGAATTGGTTGAAACTGGACATATAACCAAAGAGGAAGAACTTCCTTTAAAAGAGCTAAAAGAAAAAGCAAAAGAATTAGGGATTAAGGGGTATTCCAAAATGAATAAAGAACAACTTGAGGAAGAAGTTAAAAAACAAGAAAAATAATTCTTGTTTTTTTCTATTAAAAACCCAAGATTTATGATAATATAATAAATAGGAAAAGGTGAGATAGAAATGAGAGATATAGACGTAGGGGCAGCTCAAGCAGCAGCTAGCAAAATAAGAAAAGAAAAAGATAGCATTAAAGAAGCTAAAGCTAAATTACAGAATTGTATTCAAATTATTTCAGAAACTAATGATAATTCAGCAACAGACATTACCTTAGCAGCAATTGAAGAAGTAATGGCAAAAATAAAGGCAATTGAAAGTAATTATGATAGTGTTGCTAGTGGAATCGTATCTGAAGCTCAGAAGATTCATCAAGAATATTTAGACTGGAAAGCAGCTCAAGAAGAGGCAGAAAGAAAACGCAAGGAAAGAGAAACAGGCTCAAGCACTCGATAAGGAAGGACAAATAGTATGGCAAAAATAATTTCATTGGTTAATCAAAAAGGTGGAGTTGGTAAAACAACAACTAGTATTAATTTAGCATCTTCTTTAGGTAAATTAGGTAAAAAAGTTTTGATAATAGATTTGGACCCTCAAGGTAATACTTCTATTGGATTGGGTTTAAATAAAAGTGATTATAATATTGATATATATGATGTAATTACTAAAAAATGTGACCCTAGAAGAGCAACAATAAAAACTGAATTTGATAATTTATCAATTATTCCGGCAACCATTCGTTTAGCGGGAGTAGATATTGAATTTATTAGAAAATTTTGTAATGATGAAGCTTTTTTACAAAATCAACAATTAAAGAATGCCTTAAATAAAATTAAAAGTGATTATGATTTTATTATTATTGATTGCCCACCAGCACTGGGAGTTTTAACGACCAACGCTTTAGTGGCAAGTGATTCTATTATAATCCCTGTTCAATGTGAATTTTTTGCTTTAGAAGGAATTACTCAACTTTTAAATTCAGTTATTATGATTCAGTCCAAACTAAACCCTAATTTAAAAATAGAGGGAGTACTATTAACAATGTTGGATGCTAGAACAAATATTGGATTAGAAGTGGTGGAAGAAGTTAGAAAGTACTTTAGAGATAAAGTTTTTAATACAATAATCCCTAGACTAGTAAGATTGGTAGAAGCCCCATCTCATGGGAAACCAATTAGTGAATATGATCCGGGATGTAGAGCAACTGAGGCTTATACAAATTTAGCTAAGGAAGTGATTGAAAGAAATGGAAAATAAAAGAAAGGCATTAGGAAAAGGATTAGAACAGCTTTTTTCTGATGAAAGAATCGATTTTGAAAAGTTTGAACAAAATATTTATTCTAATGCCAGTGAAGATGAAATAGTAAAAATTCCGATTGAAGAAATAAGAAGTAATCCTTATCAGCCACGCAAAACTTTCAACGAAGAAAGTCTTGTCGAATTATGTTCTTCTATAAAAGAGCATGGAGTAGTTCAACCAATAATAGTTAAAAAAAGTATTAAGGGTTATGAATTAGTAGCGGGTGAAAGAAGAACTAAAGCATCAAAATTAGCTGGTTTAACGGAGATTCCAGCTATTATTAGAGATTTTAATGATAATGAAATGATGGAAATTGCTTTGATAGAAAATATTCAAAGAGAAAATCTAAATCCTTTAGAAGAGGCCGAATGTTTTGAAAAAATATTAAAGAAAAATAACTTTACTCAAGAAGAAATGGCTCATAAATTTGGCAAGAGCCGTAGTTATATTACTAATTTATTGGGAATTCTAAGATTACCAGAAGAAGTAAAAAAATTAGTTTCTTCAAAAGAAATTTCGTTAGCTCATGCTCGAACTATTAGTAAACTCGATAATGCCGATACTCAAATAGAAATAGCTAAAAAGATAGTTTCAGAAGGAATGAGTGTAAGAAAATTAGAGAGTTTAGTTAATGATAATCCTTATGAAAGAAAAAACAAAGTAATGAGGAAACCTGCTTTATCTAATCCCACCTATCTTATTTATGAAGAATATTTGAGTGATAAAATAGGTAGTAAAATTAAAATTAAAAATAATAAAATAGAAATTTCATTTGATAATGATAAAGACTTAGAAAGAATCCTTGAAGTATTGGGGATATCTTTAGATTAGTATGAAAAAAGAATATGGTCTTGGAACAATAGTAATGATGAAAAAGCCTCATGCCTGTCAAAATAATTTATTTGAAATAACTAGAGTTGGTGTAGATATCAAAATAAAGTGCGTTAAATGCAATCATGAAATCATGATGGATCGGCTTTTATTTGAAAGAAAGGTAAAAAAAGTGATTGAAAATCATGAATGAAAAGTTTGGTAAATTAAAAGAAAAAATAACCTTAAATCCAATAATGTCTTTTTTAATTTTAATTATAGCTGTTATAATTTTAAGCGGCATTTTATCATGGATTGGTTTCGAGTCTAACTATAAAGTTTTAAATGAAAATACCGGAGAATACGTTAACCAAATAGTTGGGGTAACTTCATTATTTAATTTAAGTGGAATTAAATATATATTTAGCAATACATTATCTAACTTTGTTAGCTTTACTCCGCTAAGTAGTTTAATAATAATTTTAATTGGAATTGGCATAATGGAAAAAAGTGGATTTTTAAAAACGGCTTTTAGTTTATTAACTAAATATATGAAAAAAAATGTTTTAACTTTTATTGTGGCTATTATAGGAGTATTTGCTAGTATAGCAGGAGAAATTGGATATGTTGTCTTAATTCCTTTAGCAGCATTATTATATAAATATGGTAAAAGGAATCCTCTTTTGGGAGTAATAACCGCTTTTGCAGCACTAGCCTGTGGAAGTGGTATAAGTCTTTTATTAACATCTGTTGATAGTACAATGTTAAGTGATACCTTATTGGCATCACATGTTTTAGATATTAATTATAAGATTGGAACTTTCCCATTTCTATTTATTATGTTAATAGCGGCTGTAGGGGTAGCTTTTATTGTAACCTATATTTCTGAAAGAAGAACTTCTTTAAAATTAGATAAATATACCTATGAAAAAGAAGAAACAGAAATAACCAGAAAAGACCTAAAAGGGTTAGTTATTAGCTTAGCAGGTGGAGTTTTATACATAATAATATTTATTTATAATATTATTCCGGGATTACCTTTATCGGGAGCCCTTTTGGATAATTCTCAAGCTCTTTATATTGACAAACTATTTAGTTATAATTCTTTTTTTGCTAATGGGTTTGTTTTTATCATTGCCTTTTTATTTATAATATTAGGCCTACTATATGGAATAGGGGCTAAAACCATTAAAAATAATAATGATTTTTGCGAATGCTTGGGACATTCTTTAGATAGTGTGGGCCGAGTAATAGTTTTAATTTTTATAGCTTCTATTTTAGTTAGTGTCTTCAAAAAAACCAATATTGGAACGGTTATAGTAGCAATGTGTTCTAATACAATTAATAACTCTTCATTTACTGGTCTTCCCCTTATTTTACTCTTATTTATTATAGCGGTAATATCTACTTTCGTGATGCCATCATCTATAGCAAAATGGAAGATACTATCGGGAGTTACCATACCAATAACTATGAATGCTGGCTTTAGTCCGGAATTTATTCAAGTTATATTTAGATTTGGTGAATGTATGTCATTAGCTCTTAGTCCGGTATTTGCTTACTTCATAATTTATATTGCTTTTTTAGAAAATTATAATCAAAACAAAAAGCCAATTAACTTAACTAAGGCGATTAGGTATATAATGCCATATGCTTTAATAATTGGCGGAGTGCTATTGGTATTATTAATAGGATGGTATTTAATAGGTCTTCCCATAGGAGCAGGAACCTTTACGGTGCTATAATGATAAAAAGAATTATTTTTGATTTAGATGATACTTTAATGGTGTCTGATGAAATATTTTCTAAATGTATTAAAAAGGGCCTACAAGAAGAAGGATATTCTTTAAAAGGAAACATAGTTGAAAAAATAGATAACTTTTTTGAAGAATATGAAAGAACTCATCAATATTATGATTATGAAGAAGTAGCAGTTTCATTTAATAAAAGAAACAAAATGCAAATAACCACTCAAACATTAAAAAGAATAGATGAAATATTAGTTAATGAATTTCCCGGGAAAGTAATGGAGAATATTCCCAAAATACTAGAATACCTATCATCAAAATACGAACTTGTTGTTTTAACCAATTATTTTTACGATGTTCAAGTTGAAAGACTAAAAAGAACCAATCTTAAGAAATATTTTAAAAAAATATTTGCGGGTGATAAAATACCATGCAAGCCTTATCCTGAAAGTTATAAACTGGCAGCTGAAAACAATTTATATGAACAATGCTTAGTAATTGGAGATAATATTCTTAATGATTATTTAAAACCATTAGAATTAGGAATGCAAGCTATTTTATTTGATAAAACAGGTAAATATAAAGAAAAAGAATATCAAAAGATATCTAATATGAAAGAATTAATGAAATTATTATAGGAGGGATATTATGTCTTTAAAAGCCGGTATAGTAGGATTACCTAATGTTGGTAAATCAACACTATTTAATGCCATTACTAAAAAAAACATTTTAGCAGCTAATTATCCATTTGCGACTATTGATCCTAATGTAGGAGTAGTAACTGTACCTGATTCTAGATTAGAAGTATTAGAAAATATGTATAATCCTCCATCAGTAGTACCAACAACTTTTGAATTTACAGATATAGCTGGTCTTGTAAAAGGGGCCTCTAAAGGCGAGGGATTAGGTAATAAGTTTTTATCTCATATCAGAGAAACCGATGCCATAGTTGAAGTAGTAAGAGCCTTTGATGATAAAGATATTATTCATGTTGAAAATTCAGTAGACCCTATTAGAGATATTGAGATTATTAATGTAGAACTTATTATGGCTGATTTAGAAATTATTGAAAATAGAATTGAAAAAATTAAAAAAAAGGCTGAAACCACCAAAGAAAAAGCTTGTTTAATAGAATATGAAATCTTAAAAAAAGGTTTAGAGTCATTACAAAAAGGTGACCCATTAAGAAGAGTAAAGTATTCTTTAGATGAACTAGAAATTATAAAAGGATATAATTTTATTACTTTAAAGCCCATTATATATGTAGCTAATGTTAGTGAAGAAGATGTTGCACTAGAAAACAATAAATATATTCTAGATATTCGTAACTATGCTGAACAAGATAATGCTTTAGTAGTTACCATGTGTGCTAAAATGGAAAGTGAATTAGCAGAATTAAATGATGCTGATAAAACTAAATTCTTAGAAGATTTAGGTATTAAATATAGCGGATTAGATAAATTAATATTTGCTACATATTCTCTTTTAGGGCTAGAAACATTTTTCACAGCTGGGGTGAAAGAAGTAAGAGCTTGGACCTTTATTAAAGGAATGACCGCCAAAAAATGTGCTGGTATTATTCATTCTGATTTTGAAAGAGGTTTTATTAAAGCCGAAATAATGAGTTTTAATGATTTAGAAGAATTAAAAGATGAAAAAAAAGTTAAAGAAGCAGGAAAACTAAGACTTGAAGGTAAAGACTATATTATGCAAGATGGCGATGTAGTTTACTTTAGATTTAACGTTTAAATAGAAAGAAAAAGAGAAAAGGAGTTTATATGTTTTGTGAAAAGTGTGGCAAAAAATTACCAGAAATTAAAATTTGTCCTGATTGTCAGGTAGAAGAGGTAGCGGTTCCAGTTAAGGATAAACATGTTTTAAAAATATTTTTAATGAGCTTAATACTAATAGCGGGTATGCTAATTATTCCAGGTGTAATAGAAGGAATTTCTTTGACAGTAGGAGTGTTTAAGACTGGAATCAATCCTACTAATATAGATCAATTATTAACATCAAAGTATACGATAGTGGGGATGTTTATAACTCCATTTATTATTACAATATTTTTGCTTATTTATAAAAGAAAAGAGCTAAAAGAAAAAATAAAAGATTTTTTTAACAGCTTCGGAAGATATATATTATATATTGTAATTGGTGTAGCTGTAATGTATTCTTTAAATTTAGTTAATGGTTTTATTATGAATTTATTAGGTGAAGCAAACACTGTTAGTGAGAATCAATCAATGCTAGAAGATATTTTTATTAATGCTACAGGATTTTATTATGTGCTATATATAACTGACATCGCTATATTTACTCCTGTTTTTGAAGAATATTTTTGCCGATATATCTTTAAAAAACATTTTAAAAAAGGATTGTGGTTTATTTTATTTACGAGTGTGGCTTTCGGCCTATTTCATGGTATTCCTACTTCACTAGTGAGTTTAATTAATTTTATTCAATATACTCTCATGGGATCAATTCTTGCTTTTACCTATTATAAAACCGATAATATTCTATGTTCAATTTTAATACATATTATTAATAATAGCATTGCAGTTTTATTTATGATTTAATCTAGACATCGTTAATTTATAATGCTATAATACTCACGAGCTTTTAGCTCCTTGCTTATTTTTAAATAAGCCATTTTAGACCAGAAGGAGGTGTATTAATGAATAAATATGAAATAATGTTTATCGTTAAGGCAGGAATTGAAGGAGATACTGTGAAAAGTACAGTAGACGAATTACAAAGAGTCTTTAAAAAAGATAAGATTATTGAAACTAAAGATCTTGGACAAAAAAGATTGGCATACCCAATTAAAAAAGAACTAAACGGTTTTTATTATCTATTAACTGTTGAAGCTGAAGTTTCAGAAATTAACGAATTTAAACATAAAGTTGGAATTAATGAAAACGTACTAAGACATTTAATTATTAAATTAGATGAGGAGTAGAATATGAATAAAGTAATATTAATTGGAAGATTAACAAAAGATCCTGAATTAAAAACAACATCTAATGGATTATCTACTGTAACCTTTAGTTTAGCAGTTCAAAGACCATTTACTAATCAAAATGGTGAAAGAGAAGCTGACTTTATTAATTGTGTTGCTTGGAGAAAACAAGCCGAAAATATTGCAAAATATTGTAATAAAGGTAGCCAAGTAGCTGCCGAAGGCCGTATTTCAACAAGAACTTATGATGCCCAAGATGGCACCAAAAGATATGTTACAGAAGTTGTTTGCGATAACGTAACATTTTTAGGAGCGAAAGGAAGTTCTAATACTGGTAATGCCGGTTATGAACCTGATCCAATTCCTCAAAATGTTAATGCTATTCAAAGTACAGATGTTACTGAGGATCCTTTTAAAGATTTTGGAGAAGAAGTTGTCTTAACTGATGATGACTTACCATTTTAGAGGAGGAATAAATAATGGCAGAATTTTTTCGTAAGAAAAAAAGAGTATGTCAAATGTGTTTAGGCAAGAGTGTCGATTATAAAGATACAATGATAGTATCAAAATATATTAATGAAAAAGGCAAAATAATGCCTCGTCGTATGACCGGTGCTTGTGCAAAACATCAAAGACACATTGCTACTCAAATTAAAAGAGCTAGATATATGGCTTTAATCCCATATGTAAAATAAGACTTTATCAAAAGATAAAGTTTTTTTAATTAATTAAAAATTATTTATAAACTGTCCAGCTTTTGGGGTTCAGTTCACTTCCAAAATGACCCATCATTTTGGAAGGCCTTTGGAAGCGAAGCTTTGCAAAGTGAGGTAATTTATAAATCGAGAATTTTATTCTTGGTTTTTTTAAAAACATTCTTGGTTCACATATTTTTCTATCCATGGTATAATAAACATTGCTAGGAGTGTATCTATGGTTAATTATGAGAAAATGATTAGAAGAATCAAAAAGAGCGAAAATATTTTCATAATGGGTCATAAAAATATTGACTTTGATTCTTTAGGTGCTTGTTTAGCGGTTAATAATATATGTGAGTATTTTAATAAAAAGAGTTATATAGTTCTTGAAGATAGTAAGTTTGATGGGGGAATAAAGAAGGCTCTTAAATATATTGATGAAAATTTAAAGGTCAATATTGGGAAGTTTGCTGACCTAAAGAGTAGGGTTAATAAAAATAGTTTAATGGTAATAGTTGATACTTTTAATGAAAGTAGAAGTCAGTCACCTAAATTTTGTTTAATGTTTGAAAATGTTATATTTATAGATCATCATCTTTTTGGAAAGGCCATTAACGAAAATTATTATATTGATTCAAAGGTTTCTAGTGTTTGCGAGATGCTGGCATATTTATTTGAAAAAAGAAGAATGAAATTAAATAAATATATAGCTACTATTATGTTAGCGGGTATTGATATTGATAGTAATAATTATAGTATGAAGACTACTTATAGGACACATAATGCGGTATCTTTTTTACTAAAAAGTGGAGCTGAATTAATGGTTTCAACTGATTTTACAAGAACTAAAATAGAAGACTATATAAAAATTCAAAAGATTATTTTTAAAACCGAATTTTATAAAAAGAAATATGCCATAGTTTTATGTGAAAAGGATGTAATTTATGAACGTAAAAGTTTGGCAATAATATCAGATAATTTATTAATGTTTAGTAATGTAGAGGCTTCTTTTGCAATAGGCTTTTTAGACAAAGATTTAATTGGTATAAGTGCTCGAAGTGTAGAAATGGATGTCGCCCAGATTATGCAAGATTTGGGTGGGGGAGGTAGCAAAAATAATGCTGCTTGCCAAATAGAAGGGACTAATTTAAAAGAAATAGAGAAATTAGTAAAGGAGAAATTATAATGAAAGTAATATTATTAAAAGATGTTTCCAAACAAGGTAAAAAGGGACAGGTTATTAATGTTAGTGATGGATATGCTAATAATTTCTTGCTTAAAAATGGGTTAGCAATAGTTGCTAACGAAGCTAACTTAAGAGACTTAAAAAACGAAGAGACTAAAAGAAAATTGAATGAATCTGAATTAGTAAAAGGGCTAGAAGTGGTTAAAGTTAAATTAGAAAAAGAAACTTTAGAATTTAAGGTTAAAACTGGTAAAGAAGATAAACTATTTGGTAGTATTTCTAATAAACAAATATATTCTTTACTTTTAGAAAAAGGATACGAAATAAAAAAGGAATCTATTATAATAGACAATCCTATAAATACACTAGGGATTCATTATATAAGGGTTGAATTATATAAAAGGGTCGTTGCTAAAGTAATGGTAAAAGTAACAAAATAAAGGAGTGGTAATAATGGCTCAAAGAAAAGTTCCTCAAAATACTGATGCTGAGATGGCTGTTTTAGGAGCAACATTTCTAACTAAGGATGCTGAAGATAAGGTTTGTGAAGAATTAAAAAAAGAGATGTTTTATTTAGAAAGTCATGGGCATATTTTTGATGCTATTTTTGAATTGCATAATGAAGGAATTCCTTTAGATATAACTACGGTCTCTGATAAACTAGAAAAAAATAAAACTTTAAATAATGCTGGTGGCATAGAATATTTAACTGAGGTAATAAACTCAGTAGCTACAGCTAGTAATATTGATTATTATATTAATATAGTTAGAGAAAAGGCCGTTTTAAGGAATTTAATTAATGTATCTACTGATATTATTACTGATGCTTACGAATCATCAGATCCTTTAAATGAAATATTGGATCGTTCAGATAAGGAATTTTCTGATGTGATAAAGTCTAGAAAAAGTGGAGAGTTTGTTAAAATTGGAGAAATTATTAGAAAGGTTCAAGAGAATCTAGAACGACTCGCTAAAAATAAAAGTGATATAACTGGTTTAGCAACTGGATTTTATGATTTAGATAAATTAACTAGTGGGCTTCAACCAAATGAGTTAATTATTATTGCTGCTAGGCCAGCTATGGGGAAAACTGCCTTTGGATTAAATATTGCTACTAATGCTGCATTAAATAGTGGTAAGGGAGTAGCTATATTTAGTATGGAAATGGGTGCTGAACAGTTGCTTATGAGAATGATAGCTTCGGTTGGTGGCATTGATATGAACAAATTAAAAACGGGACGTTTGGAACATAATGATTGGAATAGAGTTAATGAAGCTTTAAGTGAACTTGGCGATGCAAAACTATATATTGAAGATGCCTCAGGAATGGATATTTCTGAGATAAGGGCTAGATGCCGTCGCTTGGCTAATTCGGAATCAGGATTAGGGTTAGTGGTAATTGACTACTTACAATTAATATCAGGTAGTTCTAGGTATGCTGGCCAAAGAACTAATGAAATATCTGAAATATCAAGAGCTTTAAAAACTTTAGCTATGGAACTTCATATTCCGGTTATCTCATTGGCTCAATTATCAAGAAGTGTAGAAATGCGTGAGAATAAAAGACCAATATTGAGTGACTTACGTGAAAGTGGATCTATTGAACAAGATGCCGACATAGTTGGGTTCTTGTATCGAGACGATTATTATAATAAACCGGAAGTTCCTACCGAAAATTCAAAAGTTGAATTAATTATTGGAAAGCACCGTAACGGTAGTACCGATACTATTGAATTACTATTTGAAAAAAATATGAGCAACTTTAGAAATTACTTAAAAACTGGCAATGAAGAAAATTAGGAGAAAAAAGTGAAAAGTACAATTAAAGTTATAATTTTTACTATTTTGATTATTGTCTTGATAGCTTTGACGGGATTAACTGAAAGAAAGTTTTTAAATCCTCAAGAGGTATATCAGGTTTATTTGAATGGTCAAAAAATTGGTTTAATCAATGATGATCAAGAGTTATATGATTTAATTGATAGCGAAGGCGATGCTATTAAAGAAAAGTATGATGTTACTCAGGTTTATCCTCCAAATGGATTAGATGTTAAAAAACATATTACTTATAAAAATAATGTGGTTAGTGTTGAACAAATTTATAGCCAAATAAAAGAACGTGAACCTTTTACGATTGATGCTTATAAAATAACCATTAAAAGTGAAAATAAAATGCAAGAAATATATACTTTGACTGAAGATGTTTTTAAGAAATCTTTATATGACTTTTTATATGTTTTTATACCAGAAGAAGAATATAATGCTTATATAAAGGATCAACAGTTAGAAATTACAGATACTGGAGAATTAATTGAAACTGTTTATTTTAATGAAAAAATAACGGTTAAACATGCACATATTAGTACTGAAAACAAGATATTTACAGATAGTGATGAATTATCTCAATATTTATTGTTTGGAACAACTGAAAAACAAAAGACTTATGTAGTAAAGGCTGGAGAAGATGTTGAATCAATCGCTTACAATAACAAACTAAACGCAGAGGAGTTTTTAATAGCTAATCCTACGTTTACTAGTGTTAATCAATTATTATCTCCTGGTCAGATTGTAAATGTCGGGCTTATTAATCCGATGATTAATGTTACATATGAAATGCATGTTGTTGATGATGAAGAGAGTGTTTATGACACTGAAACTGAATATGATCCTACTTTAACAACGGGCACAAGATATGTAAAACAAGAAGGAGAAAATGGAATAGACCGAATTACTAAAAAAGTTATTATGAAAAACGGTGAAATTCAAGAAGCTTTCATTGCCTCATCAGTAGAAATTAAACCGGCTGTTTCTAAAATAATAGTTAGAGGAAGCAAAGTTATTGGCGCTATTAATGATAATGATGAATGGAGATGGCCAACTAATAGGCCTTATACTATTACTAGTTATTATGGATGGCGCTGGGGTGAAATGCATCGTGCTGTAGATATTTCAGGAAAACATGGTTCTCCTATATATGCGGCTGCAAGTGGTGTTGTTACATTTGCGGGGCGTCAAAGCCGTGGTGGATTAGTAGTTTATATTGATCATCAAAATGGGTATTTCACCGAATATGCTCATATGAGTAAATTATATGTTTCAGTAGGACAATATGTTGAATCTGGAGCAACCATCGCCGCTATGGGAAAAACTGGAGAAGCTACAGGGACTCACTTACACTATGGTATGTGGAGTGGAAAACCATGGAGTGGAGGATCTTACGCATTCGATCCTTTGACAATGTATCGATGAAAGTTTGTGTTTTAGCAAGTGGATCAAGTGGCAATTCAACTTACATTGAAACAGAAAGCAAAAAAATACTTATTGATTTGGGAATGAGTATAAAATATATTAATGAGAAACTTAGAGAACTTGGGACCAGTTTAGATGAAATAGATTTAATTTTAGTAACTCATCTTCATTCTGATCATATTAGTTCTTTTAAAATACTTGATAATTATAATATAGAAATTTATGTAACTAATAAAATGTATAAAAGTTTAAAGGACTATAATAACCCTTTAAATTATGTTATTTATGATGATATGATTAACTTTAATGGTTTGGAAATCAAAAAAATAGTAACTAGTCATGATAGCGTTGATCCCAGAGGGTTTATTATAACTGAAAATAATAAATCGGCGGTATATATTACGGATACAGGTTATTTAAGCCTTAAAACTATTGAAGAACTTAAGAATAAAGAATTATATATTATGGAAAGTAATCATGATCCTATAATGCTAAGAGAAGGTAAATATCCTATATGGCTTCAAAGAAGAATTCTTAGTGATAAGGGCCATTTATCAAATGAGTTATCATCTATTTATTTAAGTAAATTAATTGGACCTAAGACCAAAAAGGTTTTTTTGGCCCATTTAAGCAAAGAAAACAATTGTGAAATGATTGCTTTAAAAACCTTTAATGATAAAATGAAAGAGTTAGAAATTCCTTTTAAAAAGGTTAGCTGTGCTAAACCTTCTGATAGAACTGAGGTAGTTACTTTATGATTAAAATTATATGTGTTGGCAAAATTAAAGAATCATATTTAAAGGAGTTAATAGAAGACTATTTTAAAAGAATTAATAAATATCATAATATAGAAGTTGTGGAATTAAAAGATAGTAATAAAGAAGATGAATCAAAACGAATAATTGAAAGAATAAATTCTAAAGAATATAATATTCTTCTAGATCGAGAAGGAGAAGTTTGTTCTTCACTAAAATTTGCTAATTTATTGAATAATCTTTTTAATATCAATAGTAAAATAAACTTTATTATTGGAGGATCTGATGGAGTTAACGAAGAAGTTAAAAAAATGGTTAATGAAAAAATATCTTTTTCTTCATTAACTTTTCCACATGGTTTATTTAGAGGAATTTTATTAGAACAAATTTATCGAGCATTTAAAATTATTAATAATGAAAGCTATCATAAGTAGGTGGAATAATGATTGGTAATAGTTGGGATAAGTATTTAGATATAATTTGGAAAAGTGAAGGCTTTAAAAAGTTTTATGAAATAGTAGAAAAGGAATATCAAACTAAAACTATTTTTCCTCAAAAAGAAAATGTTTTTAGGGCTTTACAGCTTACACCTTATGAAAAAGTAAAAGTTGTAATAATGGGGCAAGACCCTTATCATGGAGAAAAAGAAGCTCATGGTTTATCTTTTTCTGTTCAAAAGGGAATAAAAACTCCACCATCTCTTCAAAATATTTATAAAGAGCTTCAAAATGATTTGAAAATAGTTCCTAATGATAATGGGGATTTAACTAAATGGGCCGAAAGAGGAGTTTTACTATTAAATGCGGTTTTAACCGTTCAAAAAGATACTCCGGCTAGTCATAAAAAATTGGGCTGGGAAAGGCTTACCGATTACATAATTAAAACCTTAAATAATAAAGAAGATCCAATAGTTTTTATATTATGGGGTAATTTTGCCAAGGAGAAAAAACAATTTATTACCAATAAAAAACATTTGATAATTGAATCAAGTCATCCTTCACCATTTTCATGTAATTATGGTTTCTTTGGAAGCAAACCTTTTTCAAAAACAAATGAGTTTTTAATTAAAAACAATATTGAACCCATAAATTGGGATTTAAATTCTTAGCTTTTTATAGTTTGAAATCATCAATATTTTTATCAAATAAATCTTTTCCATCGAAATAGGCTTGAGGCTTAATTCGGTGGATTTTTGCTATAATATTAACCGGGAAAGACATTATCATTGTATTTAATTTAGAGGTATTATTATTATAATAAAGTTTAGCGGCTTCTAAATGCTCTTCAATAAGACGTAAATCTTTATCAAGATCTTTTATATTTTGATTATTTTCATCAATATCACTTTTAATTTGTTTATAAACATTTACTATTTCTGTTATTTTGCGATCTAGGTCAAAATTACTTATTTTGACCCCTTTTAATTTATCAAAATCTTTAAAAGACTTATCTCTTATATTATAATTGTCATTTAATAAGGAAATCATTCTTGTGGAAAAATCATATTTTTTTCTAATTTCTTCATCAATAATTGTTTCTGATTCGTTAATTTTAATTTTTAACTTTTGAATTCTGTTATATAAAATAATATAAGCAATTAATATTAAACAGATTAAAATAATGGCTATTAAAATAACATAAAACATAGGTCCCATTTTATACACCTTCTATTAAATACAATTATATCATATTAGTTAATTAATTTGAAAAATTTTTGTTATAATTAAATTTTTCGTTAGCTTCAACAAAATTAACATAAATCATGGGAATTAAATACCAGCTTTCTTTTTCGACATCTCGAATAATTATATGATCTCGTCCGGCTTGCTCAATAATTCCTGAAAAAACCTTATCACGCCAATCATTAGCATCAGGAAACGCTGCAAAAACGTTTACTTTTTTTCCTTTATTAAGTCTTATAATATTTTCGATGTAACTCTCTTCTTCAACCCCACTTTGCTCAGGAACAATGTATTCCTTTGGTGGGTCATAATTTTTAGTTGCTGATGGAAATGTTGGATTTGGATAGTAACTTCCGTTTATAAAAATCACCTCTTTCATAAAAAATATATGCTTTTATTTTCAAATGTAGTATAATTTTAATATAGAAAAGGGTTGAAAGTAGTGACTAAAAAGATATTAGCAGAGGGAATAAAATATCTAATTTTTCTTTTCGGTGTTTTTTTGCTTGCTTTAACGTACAATCTTTTTATTGTTCCTAATGAATTAGTAACGGGTGGAACTTCCGGAATAGCTATTATTTTGAAAAAGTTAATTGATTTAGATCCGGCTTTATTTCTCTTTTTTATTAATGCTTTTTTATTAATTTTAAGCTTTACTATATTAGGTCCTAAAAAAACTTATCATTCATTGATAGGAGCTTTTTTATACCCATTATTGGTTTCACTTACTGCTCCACTGGCCATCAAAATGAATATTACTTTTAGTAATGATTTAATGCTAATTTTGGTAGCCGGAATATTATATGGAATAGGTAATGGAATAGTTTACAGAGCTGGTTTTACAACAGGAGGGAGTGATATTTTAGTTCAAATTTTAGGTGAACGAAAAAAAATATCAACCGGAACTTCAATAATAATTATTAATATGGCCATTATTTTGGCAGGAGGATTTGTTTTTGGATTTGCTAAAGTTTTATATGCTTTAATTATAGTTTATCTTAACGCCATTATTACCGACCGAATTTTATTGGGTATATCTGATAGCAAAATGTTTTTTGTATATACCACTGAAGTTAATAAAATAAAAGAATTTATTGTTAAGGAAATTAAGACCGGAATTACTATTTTAGATATTGAGGGTGGATATAGTCAAAAGAAAGATAAGATGATTATGTGTGTAGTTCGAACTAGAGATTATTTTCTTTTTAAAGAAAAAATATTAGAAATAGATCCTAAAGCTTTCTTTGTTATAAATGATTGCTATGAGGTATTGGGCGGTGTAAAGAGGGCAAATTTACCATTTATTTAAATTTTTTAAAATGGTATAATCGTAATAGGTGGTAAGATTGAAGTTTATCGAAATTAAAAATTGCTATAAAGTATATAAAAATGGTGTAGCAGCTATCGCTAATTTAAATCTCGAAATTGATAAAGGCGAGTTTGTTTTTATAATTGGTAAAACCGCTAGTGGTAAGTCTTCTTTAGTAAAAATGCTTTATCGTGAAGAAAAGCCTACAAAAGGTGAGGTTTTTGTAGGGGGAATTAACGTTGCAAAACTAAAAAACCGCAAAGTATATAAATTTAGAAGAAAAATTGGAATTGTTTTTCAAGATTTTAAGTTATTACCGAAATTAACAGTTTATGAAAATGTGGCTTATGGTTTAGAAAGCATTGGGATGAAAGAAAATGAAATACGCCCTAAAGTTAATAAAGCATTAGCAAGAGTAGGGCTTAAAGATAAATTAAGAAGCTTTCCCAGCCAGCTATCTGGTGGAGAACAACAACGTGTTTGTATAGCTAGAGCCATTGTCAATGAACCAAAACTTTTGGTTTGTGATGAACCAACTGGAAACTTAGATCCTGAAACCTCAAAGGGAATTATGAGTGTTATAGAAGATATTAACATCAATATGGGGACTACTATTATTATGGCTACTCATGATAAAGAAATAGTAAATAGAATGAAAAAAAGAGTTATTTCTATTGAAAATGGGGTTGTTTCTTCTGATAAAAAAGAAGGGAAGTATAATTGTAAATGAGAATATTTAGAATTTTAAATAATAGCCTTAAAGATGCTTTTAAAAGTGTTTTCAGGAATTTTAGTTTAAGTGTTGCTTCAATTACCTGTTCAACTATTACTTTAATATTGGTTGGGATAGCCATTATTTTAATGGCCAACGTTAATGCTTTTACTAAAGACTTAAAAGAAGAACTTACAATCGTAGTTTTCTTAAAAAGAGGAACAACTATAGAACAGGCTAACCTGATAAAAACTCAAATAGAAGCAATTGATAATATTGATAAAAATAATATTACTTTTTATTCTAACGAAGATGTAAAAAATGATATGCAATTAAAATATGATGTTTTTGACTCTATTATGAATAAGTGGACTCTCGAAGATAACTTTCTTCAACATGAATTTGAAGTTAAAGTATTGGATGTTAACGAAATAAAAAAGACTTCTGAAGAAATAGGAAAATTAGAAATGGTTGACGTTACTAAATATGGCGAGGAAATGGTTGATCAGCTAGTATTGGTTTTTGATGCCGTAGAAAAAATATCAATTATTATAGTAGCTTCTTTGATTGTGGTTACAGCCTTTTTAATTAGCAATACTATTAAATTGACTATATATTCAAGAAAAACTGAAATTGAGATTATGCGTTTAATTGGAACAAGTAATAGCGTTATTCGTTTACCTTTTGTTTTTGAAGGATTGTTTTTAGGAATAATAGGAGCTATAATACCAATTATTCTAGTAGTCTATGGATATACCATTGCTTATGATAAATTAGGAGGATATCTTTTTTCAAAAATAATTACAATGATTAATCCTGGTGGTTTTATTATATATGTAGCTCTAGTTATCTTAGGAATAGCGGCATTAGTTGGTATGGTTGGTAGCTATCGAGCAGTTAGAAAGTATTTGAAAATATGAAAAAAACAAGTTTGTATATTATTAGAATTGTATTATGCCTGTTACTCATAGTTCCAATTTTTGTAGAACCTTTAAGTGTTAATGCTGCTAAAAAAGAGGCAGAAACTATAAATGATTTGCAATCAGAATTAGCGGCTTTAAAACAAGAAAAAATTGATAATCAAAATGCTAAAAATCAAACTCAGTCTCAAATTAACGCAAAAAAAGAAGCAATATATGCTGCTTACAAAGAACAAGAAGAAATAAAAGAAAAGGTTATTGAGGCTGAAGCTAAAATAGAAGAAAGCAATGAAAATATTATTAAGTCAACTAATGAAATAAACGAATTATTAAGATTTATTCAAATAGCTGATGGTGAAAACGTTTATTTAGAGTATATAAGTGGAGCTGAATCAACGGCCGACTTAGTTATGAGAGTGGCTATAGTTGAACAAATTACTAGCTACAATAAAGAAGTGGTAGCTAAATTAGAGGCTTTGATTGTTGAAAATGAAAATTTAAAAGTAGAACTAGCTAATCGTAATACTGAACTAAATACCATGAAAGAAGAGTATTCTAATGCCGTTAAAAGTTTGGGAAATAAATTAACTGCTTTAAATGAAGTTAATGAAGACATTAATGATCAAATTAAAAATCAGCAAGCGATTATTTCATACTATAAAACGATGTGTACTAGTGATACTCAATTATTGAGTGATTGTGTAGCTTTGGCTTATTCTTCTCAATTTATAAGACCTGTTAACAAAGGCTCAATTACTAGTTATTGGGGATATCGTACTGATCCTATTACTGGCAAAGTTAATTCTTTTCATAATGCTATTGATATAGGGGGTAATTCAGAAGGTACCCCAGTATATGCAGCCGCAGCCGGAATGGTAGCTGCAATTACCAAAAAGTCTAGCTGTGGAGGAAATATAGTTTATATTCACCATATAGTGGCTGGTAAAACCTATACTACCCAATATGCTCATCTTCTAACCTATAATGTTAAAGTAGGAGAAAAAGTTACAGCCATGACTCAAATAGGCACAGTTGGTGGTGGTAAAGGAACTAAATCGTGGGATAAATGTTCCACAGGAGCTCATCTTCATTTTGGAATATCAACTGGACTTTATTTAGGGGCCGGAACTGGTAGCTATTCAAAATGGAGTAAATTTATTGCTAATAGTGTTAACCCGTTAGGATTAATACCATCCGGTAAAAAGTGGACATCAAGGTACTAGAAATATCCTTCGGGATATTTTTATTTGCAGGAATTAAGTTGTTATGTTATTATAGCCCCTATAAAAAAGGGATGATAATATGAATATCATTGAGACCTTAACCAAAGGAGAAGTTGACTTTTTATTTAATCTTACTCCTTATGATGAAAAAAGCGTTATTCAATATATTAGAACTAACCCAAAAAGGCTATTGATTCTTGAAAAGTGTTTACCTCAGATAAAAGATAGATTGCCAGAATTTAGCTTTAAAATATCTTATGATACTGACCAATTTAAAGATGTGGCTTTTGAAATAATGAAAAAATATCCTTATTTAACTGAGATGACACCCGAAAATATTTCTAATGTTTTAAATAATACTCATTATGGAGAAGAATATGTTTTTAATGATTTTTATAGTTTAATAAAAAAAGATGAAAATAAAATAATGAAAGTTATTTTAGAGTTTATTTTTGAAAAGCCATCATTAAAAATGAAGACTTGGATAGAATTTTTATCTAAAAATAGTAATTTTCATATAAGGGCCATCTTTTTTTAAGAACTGATAAAAGCTTATCCTAATTACTTTCAAACTTTATTTCCTAATATAACTCCCTATTTAACTTGTAAGATGGGAATTGGAATTAAACAATTATCTCTAATTCCTGAAATTATGGAAGAGAATGACATTACTAATATTTTAAGAGAAGTTTTAAATGCCAAGCTTCCTCGTCAATATTATGATGAGCTGAAACAATTTTTGTTGGCTAATTTTTGTAATAATGATATTGCTAAGGTATTATTTGAATGCATTAAAATTCCTTTAAATGAATCTTCTTATAAAATAGAACAAGATTTATCTCGTATTCAATTGTTTCAAGAAGATCCTAATACTTTATTTTCTACTTCTAAAAGTCAAAAATTTTATATTTTGAAAAAGTATTCAAAATGGGTTAGTAAAGAGTTAGCAGATTATTTAAAACGCTATCTTGCAATTTTTAATGGTAATCAATCATTTTCAGCTTTTTCAAATGTTATAGATTATGATCTGGAAAATTATTTGATGGAATATATTGATAAATATTTAGGTTTAAGCAAAACAGATGCTACGGGTCTTTTAGAAAAAGGGAGTACTTGTGAATGCTATAGACTGGGAGATTATGTTTTAAGACTTTTTCGTGCCAAATGGTCATATGAGGAGATTATTTGTCCCAACCTTTATCTAATTATTAAAAACTTAGAAGAGATATATGTTCGTGATAAGGATGGGGTTATAAAGGCCGGATTAGAAGTCCAACAATACTTAGCAAAAGAAGCTAGTGGACTACCCACTTCCTATTTCGTGAGATTGAAAACAGATTTAAACACATTGGGGTATTATACAACCGATACTTTAATGAACGGCAGTTGTGGAGACAATTGTCGAATATTAAACGACTATCATGATGCTGATTGCTTAGACCCTGAAATACTATCTGATTATTTTAAAGAAACCCCATTAGTAATAATTGATAGAGACCGGATTTATCCTAAAGGGAAAAACTATATTAAACAACTAAGAGACGGGGGATATTAATTATTCTTTTTCCTTTGCTATTTTTGTGATATATTGTTAAGTAGTAAAGGTGATAAAATGACGTTTTCAATGATGGTTAAAGACGAACTAACAATGATTGATATGAATTCTTTAGAAAAAAGGGTTCTTTTATTAGAATATTTAAAATTAAATGCTAAAAGTATTAATCATAAAATGACAATTGTTATTGAAAATGCCAAGGTTGCGAGATTGATATATACATGTGTAAAACAGACCTATAATATAAGTATTAATATTACCGTTAGAACCCAAAGAAGATTTAGAAAAAAACAAGTTTATATTTTAAAAGTTGATGAAAAAGTTGACGAAATATTAAAAGATATTAGTGATAATAATGAAAAAAATTATGACGATGAAGAAAAAGTATCTACTTTAAGAGCAGATTTTCTAGCTAGAGGAAGTATTACCGATCCTAAAAAAAGCGGTTATCATTTTGAAATGGCCTTTTCTCATGCAACCTGGGCTCGAAAAAGCAGTAAGATATTAAAAGATTTAGGATATAAAAATCGGATTATCAGAAGAAATGAAGATTATATGATTTATATTAAGGCAGCGGAAACAATTAGTGATGTTTTAAAACTAATGGGTGCCCAAAATTCGATGTTTTATTTCGAAGATATTAGAATTTATCGAGATCATAAAAATATGGTTAATAGGCTTAATAATTGTGAAATAGCTAATCAAGAAAAAGTTATTGAAACTGGACTAAAACAAATTGATTTAATAAACTATTTAAAAAAGAATGATTTAATTATTCTATTAGATGAAAAAACAAAAGATGTTATAGAATATCGTGAGCAGTATCCAGAGGTTTCGTATGATGAATTGGCAAAAATAATATCTTTAGAAAGAGGATATAGCATTTCTAAATCGGGAATTAATCATCATTTTATAAAAATGAAAAAAATAAAAGAACGTCATAATAGTTGTTAAAATAAAAAAATTGTGATAATCTAATTAAAGATAGGAAGTGCATGTTTATATGCGTAAAACCGTTTTATCCGTACTAGCTATTATGATAGCACTATGCACTGGACTTATTGCTTACTCTTTTGCTTATCCTGAAAAAGGGGTACCCATAGATAATAGTCCTATGTATATAAACCCTAATGTTGATACGGAAACACCAAAAGAAATTGGAGTAGATTTTATTAATGTTGATACCGAAGGATTTTTAAAGCTAATTGCTTCAAATGAAATTAAAGTAATTGTTTTTGGTAGGCCAGACTGTGGTAAATGTCGTACCTATTTTGAGACTTTAAATGAGTTTAAAACAAAATTTAATCGTCAAGTTTATTATGTGGATATTACGAAGGTTGACTCTAACGAAGCAAATTTTATGACAATGGTTAATTTTGTTAATTCTAGAATCCAAGAATATAGTGAAAAAAATGGAGTGGTATATACAACAATTTATAGTATTACCCCTTTAACAATCTTAGCAAAAGACAATGCTTTATTGGATATTTTAACCAATGAACAAAACTATTTAGATTTAGAGATATGGATGAATACTAATGGAGTAATGTCTTTACCTGAAATGGAAAGCAATTATTTAGGGCAGACTCCTGAAGTAAACTCAGAAGAGAATCTTTCTCCTATCCAATAATTTTATCGATAAGGCCATACTTTAAGGCCTCGTCAGCGGACATAAAGTTATCTCTTTCAGTATCATTATCAATTTTAGTGATTGATTGATTAGTTAAAGAAGCTAAAAGCATATTTAGTTTCTTTTTTAATTTAATAATTCTTTCGGCGGCAATTTTAATTTCAGTTGCTTGACCACTTACCCCTCCTAATGGTTGATGAATCATAATTTCAGCATTTTTTAAGGCACATCTTTTACCTTTTGTACCACTTGCTAAAATAAAGGCTGCCATTGATGCGGCCATTCCAATAGCAATGGTTTTAACATCACTTTTTATATAGTTAATAGTATCAAAAATAGCCATTCCTGAAGTAACACTTCCTCCGGGGCTATTAATGTATAAATAAATTTCATCATTAGAAGTAGAATCCAAATATAAAAGCTCACTAATAATTAAATTGGCTTTTTCATCATTTAACTCACCAGTTATAAAAACTATTCGATCTTCTAATAATCTTGAAAATAAATCATAACTTCTTTCTCCAGAATAGGTTTTTTCTAATACTGATGGAACTAGCATATTATCACCCTATTATTAATTTAATTGTAAACCAGTAAAATATTCTGAAATTATTATGACAAATTATTTATTATTTGGTAAAATAAATAATAGGATATGAGGGATAATATGAACAATCAAATTAAAGTAACTTTTAATAATGGAGAAGAGGGTATCTATAATTCCGGTGTTTCTTTATTGGAGTTAAGTAAATACTATCAAAATGAGCTTGATAACCCTATCTTGGCTGCTAAGATAAACAATATTGTTTATCCCCTTTCAGAAAGAATAAAAACCAATTGTCAGGTTGATTTTATTGATGTTAATGATATTAATGGTCAATCAATGTATCTGGCAGCTTTAAAATTCATTTTATTTGTAGCTATTAAAGAATTATATGGTACAAAAAGTGATATTTTTTACTTTAATTCTTTAGATAAAGGCCTATATTCAGAAGTTAAAATAGATAAGAAACTAACAGATGAAGAAATAAAAAAGATAAAAAAGACAATGCAAGAAATAATTGATTCAGAGTTTCCTTTTGAAAAAATAATTCTTTTAAAAAAGGAAGCGGTTAACTTTTTAAAAAGAGAAGATGCTTTAGAAAAGGCACAAAATATTCAAAATTTACCAAATAGTTCCGTAATCTTTTACAAATTAAAAACATATTATAATTATTTTTATATTAACTTACCACACAGTACCGGAGTTATTAATAAATTTGAAATTAGTTTAGTTGATGATAGCCATTTAATTTTAAGATATCCAACCGCTAGAAGTAATGATACCATTCCCGAATATCATTATTTTAAAGAAACTTTAGCAACTTTTGAAAGGTATCGTACCTGGTTAAAAGGAGTTAACGCTTCATACGTTTCTGAACTTAACTGTATTGTATCTAAGGGAAAAATTAGAGATTTAATATTAATGAATAAACTTTTTTTAGATAGGCAATTTAATAAAATAGTAGAAGAAGTAGCAGCAAGAAGAGATAAAATAAAGGTTATTTGTATAGCCGGACCATCTTCATCTGGGAAAACTACTAGTTCTTTAAAATTATGTCTTCATTTAAAATCAGAAGGTTTTAATCCAATTGTTATATCTGCTGATAATTATTATAAAGAAAGAGTAGATAGTCCTAAAGATGAAAACGGTGAATATGACTTTGAATGTTTTGAAGCCTTAGATATGGAATTGTTTAATAAAGATTTAAAAAAATTATATGATGGTGAAGAAGTAGTATTACCAAAGTTTAATTTTTATACTGGGAAAAAAGAATGGAAAGGGGCACCTTTAAAATTAAAAGAAAATGATATTTTAATATTGGAAGGATTACATTGCTTAAATGAAGAGTTTACTAAAGCCGTTCCTAAAGATACTAAATATAAAATATATGTAAGTCCTTTTATGGCTATGAGAATAGATCGTCACAATCATATTTCTACGGTAGACTTAAGGCTGTTAAGAAGAATTGTAAGAGATAATGTTTATCGAGGAATACCGGTATCAGATACTATAAAGACATGGCAAAAAGTTAGAAGAGGAGAAGAAAACTTTATTTTTCCTTATCAAGATGATGCCGATATTATATTAAATACGGCTTCTACATATGATATTGGAGTGTTAAAGGTTTACGCCGAACCTCTCTTATATTCAGTACCGGTCAATTCACCGTATTATGAAGAAGCGCGAAGATTATTGGGTCACTTAAGGATTTATTATCCAATCCCTAGCGAAAATGTACCAGTTGATTCAGTATTAAGAGAATTTATTGGGGGTAGTATCTTTGACCCTCATTAATAGAAAGAAGGAATATTATGATAAAAGTAGCAATTAATGGATTTGGAAGAATAGGAAGACTAGCATTTAGAGAATTATCGATATTGGATGATTTTGAAGTAGTGGCTATTAATGACCTAACAGGAGCTAAAGATTTAGCATATTTATTGAAATATGATACTAATCATAGAGCTTGGCATGAAGAAGATATTACCTATAATGAAGAAGGAATTCTTTTTAAAGGTAAATTAACTAAAGTAGTTAGTGAGAAAGATCCAAGTTTCCTACCATGGCAAAACATTGACATTGTTTTAGAATGTACGGGGTTATTTACCAAATACGAAGATGCTATGAAGCATATTGAAGCCGGAGCTAAGAAAGTGTTAATTTCAGCCCCTGGAAAAGGAGACATGAAAACTATTGTTTATAATGTTAATGATAATATTATTGATGGTAGTGAAAAGGTCATTTCAGCAGCCAGTTGTACGACCAATTGTCTAGCACCCGTTTTAAAAGTGCTAAATGATAACTTGGGCATTGTTAAAGGATTCATGACTACAGTTCATGCCTATACTAATGACCAAGCAACTTTAGATATTGCCCATAAAAAGGGAATTGAATCAAGAAGAGGCCGTGCTTGTGCTGCTAATATTATTCCGGCTAGTACCGGAGCTGCCAGTGCCATTGGTTTAGTTATTCCTGAATTATTAGGAAAATTAGATGGTGGAGCATTTAGAGTGCCTGTACCAGATGGTTCCCTTATTGATGTTACTCTAGAATTAAAGAAAAACACCTCTGTAGAAGAAATAAATAATTTGTTTAAAAATAACCAAAATGAAACATTATCTTATACTGATGATCCGATTGTTTCTAGTGATATTTTAGGAAAAAGAGTTGGAGCAACGGTCGATGGCCTATCAACTAATGTTGTCGAAGTAGATGGAAAACAATTAGTTAAAGTAGTGGCTTGGTATGATAATGAAGCCGGTTATACTTCTCAAATGATTAGAACGATGAAAGTATTATTTAAATAGGAAACTTGGTTTCCTTTTTTTATTGGTTTGACTTTATTATGATATTTTGTTAAAATAGGCCTCATTTCAAAGGGGCGGAATATATGTATAATAAATTTTTAGAATATTTATTGAGTAATGATCCTAACGAAGTAATTTCTAAGTCGGGAATTATTCTTAGACAAATAATTAATCCTGTTTTTAGAAGATTGATTATTTTAACATGCAAAGCAAAATTAGTTAAAGAGGGCATGCCTAATTTACCGAAAGATAGACCAATTATTTTTGCCGGGACTCATGGCTTTAGAGATGATATAGCTTTCTCTTTAAATTCAATCGATCGCAATGCCTATGTCTTATATGCAAGTATTCCTGATTTTTTTGAATCGGTAGATGGAATAGGCTTGTGGATTAATGGAACAGTTTTATTTGATCGTAAGAAAAAAGATAGTAGAAAATCATCAAAACCAAAGATGATAAGAGCTATTAACGAAGGGGCTGACATATTGATGTTTCCTGAAGGAGTATGGAATAAAACTCCAAATTTGGTAGTTCAAAAGCTTTTTCCGGGAATTTATGATGTTGCTGTTCAAACGAATGCTATTATAGTTCCTGTTGCAACTATTTTAGAAAAAGACAAAGGATATTCTAAAGTTGGAGAACCCTTTGATATTACTCAATATGATCAAAAAGAGGGGTTATTAGTTTTAAGAGACATTTTAGCCACGTTAAAATGGGACCTTATGGAAAAATACTCTCGTGCTAAAAGAGAAGATTTTGACGGAGAGTATTGGATAAGATTCTTAGACAATCTTATTTCTACAGCTAATGGTTTGTATGATGAAGAAATAGAAAATACAGCTCATTACCAAGATAAAAACGAAATATCTGAAGAAGAGGTTTTTGCCTCTTTAGACAGAGTAGATATAACTAGAGAAAATGCCCATATATTGGCTAAAATTTCAAATAGAAGATAGCCTTTATTTTTAATAATATCTATGTTAAAATTAACATAAGGTGATAGGATGAATGAACTTCAATTGCCAATTTGTGCTTTTATTTTTTCAGTACTTTTGTGCATAGTTTACTTTTCTAAAAAGAGAATTAATCTACTGGAAAATAAGCTTTACTCAATTATGTTAATATGTGGAGCTTTAGACAGTTTTATAGTTTCTATTGAAAGAATATTGGTTTTAAATGTTGATATTAAAACCATTTCAAATGGTTTGTATTTGCTATTGAAAGTAACTAATAAATTTGATTTTTTTGTTTTAATTATTCTTTCTTCGGCATTATTTATTTATACAATTTTAATATCTTTTAAAAATATTAAAGAGAGTATTAAGCCACTCTTAATAATAGTTTGTGTGGCTGACTTAATATTTTTTATAGTCATAGCTCTTTTAGATGTAACTTTGATATCTTCTAATAATATAATTAGTATTGGTGGAACTGCCGTATTACCAACTTACATTTGTTGCGGGATTTACTTAGTATTATCAATTTTAATATCTTTAATAAATTTTAAAAGAATTTCAGTTAGACATATTCCTATTTTAAGTATAATAATAATTTTTTTCTTTTTGATGTTTGTATTTAAATATAATCCATACATAATGATTATTTCTATTGTTTTAACTTTTGTTAATTATTTAATGTATTTTACTATTGAAAATCCCGATTTAAAAATGGTACAAGAACTTAGTGTAGCTAAAAATCAGGCCGAGCAATCTAATCAAGCAAAAACTGATTTTTTAAGTAGCATGAGTCATGAAATCAGAACTCCTTTAAATGCCATAGTGGGATTTAATCAATGTATTACTGATGCCGAAACTTTAGATGAAGCTAAAGAAAATTCCAAAGAGGTATTAGCAGCTTCTAATGCTTTATTAGAAATAGTTAATGGGATACTAGACATTTCTAAGATAGAGGCTGGGAAGTTAGAAATAGTAAATATTAAATATAATGTTAAAGAATTATTTGAGAGTGTTATTAAATTAATTTCTTCTAGGATTAATGAAAAAGGGCTATCTTTTAACATTCAAATTGCTCCTGATTTACCAATGGAGTTATATGGGGATCAAAATAATTTAAAGAAATGCATACTGAATCTATTGACGAATGCGGTTAAATATACTAATAAAGGTTATATTAACTTTGCGGTTAATTGTGTAGTTCAAAAAGGCTTTTGTCAACTTTTTATTGCTATAGAAGATAGTGGAAGAGGCATAAAGCCCGAGCATATTGAAAAACTATTTACTAAATTCGAAAGATTAGAGGAAGATAAAAATACAACAACAGAGGGGACAGGACTGGGACTAGCGATTACTAAACAGATAATTGAAATGATGGGTGGAAAAGTAGTTGTTCAAAGTGTTTATGGTAGTGGTTCAAAATTTACAATAATGGTTAATCAAAGAATAGCTGATTTGGAAAAAGAATCTTTACCTAGAAGTGAACCAGTAGAAACCAAAACCAGTTTTAAAGATAAAAAAGTTTTAATAGTTGATGATAATGAACTAAATGTAAAGGTTTTAACTAGATTATTAGAAAAATATGAAATAAAAGCCGAAAGTGTTACTAGTGGTCAAGACTGTATTAATAGGCTATCTGAAAATAAAGATTATGATTTAATTTTTATGGATGATATGATGCCTCAGATGAGTGGAGTTGAAACCTTAAAGAAACTAAAAGAGCGAGGCAACTTTAAAATACCAACTATCGCCTTAACTGCTAATGCTTTGGTAGGCATGAGAGATAAGTATCTTAGCGATGGCTTTAGTGAATATTTAGCCAAACCTCTTAGTAAAGAAGATTTACAAAAAGCTCTTAAAAAGTTTTTAGGATCTAAAAGAGAACCGGTTAACTTTAATGAAGCAGAAGCCTACATTTTAGATTTTAGTGAAAAAAAAGATTGAACCAATAATAAAACCATGTTATCATATCCCTCACAAAAGAGGGATTTTTTATGGATATAACCGAATTGATAAATAAATTAGCAAGGGCTTTAAAAACTAAAGAAGAGTATTTAAAAAATTATGTTTTAGAATTAAAACAAGTAAGCGATATTTTTGAAGTGTATTTAAGTTCTTCTACTGTAAGGAAACTAACTAAAGAACCAATTATTAAAAAGCTTTTAAAACTTTTATTAGAAGATCATTTTTATAATAGTACTTTAACTTATTTAGATGAAGAAGACGCTTTGACTGGAGTTCTGTTTGATAGGGAAAGGGTTGCTAAGTTAATAGATTTGTTTAGTAGGGTCATAAAAGGGATGACTGATGACTTAGAGAGAACGGAAAAGATTAGTAAAAAAATTAGTGGAGGAACAATAAGAAAACATCTTCCTAGCCTTAAAATGTATTTAGACACCTGTTATTATTTAGGCAATGCAGAAGGTATTATGATGGAAGAATGTGCCAGACTTTGGTTGATAGGAATTAAAAAAAATGGTGAATTTTATGCTAATAATCCTGACAAGCAAAAGGGTTTAGATGAAGTAGAACAAATTTTAACCAATATTGCCATAATGTTAAAAAACAATATTAATGAAGAGGGTTATACCTTTGGAATAATGGATCCAGAGCAATTCTTAGAAATACGCTTATTGTTAGAAAAAACTTTGATGTCAGAAAGTAACGTTATAGGAAATATTAATCCTAGCTCTTATAAAGTGGAAGATACTTTAAGACTTTGCCTTAAAGGTCTTATTATTTCTTTTGATAAACCCATTGAAGAAGATCAAAAAGAAGTACCTGAAATGACTATTGATGAAAACTCGTCTTTGCGTGAATTGTCTAAATTTATTAGGAACAATGAAATAATTGCTACTTGTGATATTAGTTGCTTTAAGGCCCTTTTAGAAGAATGCCATATTGATGATGAAACCCTAGTTAAAAAAATGATTAAGAAAATAAGAGAAGAAGAGGAAGAAGAAAGAGAAACTGAAAAAATATCATTTCTTTCTTTAGAACAGGCCAACCTATTTTTAAAATTAAAGGGAACTAATCAATCAAAGGATATAGCCGAAATATTAAATTTAATAGACCTATCATTAGAAATTATTGTTACTCATAAAGATGAAGATAACAATAATTATTTATTAGAGATTAGAGGTTATTTTGCAGAATTAGATGAATTATTAAACCAATCAAACGAGGAATGTGTTCGAGAAGAAAGACTGATTTATGCCAGCAATGGATCATCTATTCCTTATGCCCTACTTGATATCAATGATGATCCTGGTTTGGATAAAGAATTAATTCTTCAATTCTTAGACAAATTAAGAAAAGGCCATAGAGGCAAAGCAAAAATTTTAATAAATGATAGTATTCCTAATACTTCATACCCTTTATTTCAATATTATGGGCAAAACGTAAGAATATTTTTTATTGAAGTAGAGCCTTCTTTGTTTGTAATAGTTGGAATTGATTCAATAAAAAAAGGCTATCGTAAAATAACTAACAGGTTAATAAACGATGACATTAAAAAAATTATCAATGATATAGTTGAATCTTTAAATAGTCCCCTTGATAGAAGCGTTTTATTAAAACAAGCCGATATAGATGATAGCGAAATAGTCTCAAAGTTACAATCAAGATGCTCATTTAAAAAAACCATTTCTAATGATTAAACAATATAATGTTGAATGAAGTATAGACAATCATATATTATTTTGAACCAAGAATAATTAATTCTTGGTTTTTTATTGTAAAAAAGTCATTTTACCCCTTTACATTCATAGAATATTTGTAGTATAATCATCGTTGTATGACTGCTTAGATGCGCGAGGTTGCTGATACACTAGGTTGAGTTGCCAATTAAAACCTGGGTATCGGGTTATTTGCTGCGGAGCAAGTCTATACTAGATATAGACGAGAGGAGGACATGTAATATGTCAAAAAATAAGGTTCGTATACGTTTAAGAGCTTATGATCATAGAGCGTTAGATCAAGCTGCTGGAAAAATCGTAGAAACAGTTAAGAGAACTGGTGGGATAGTATCTGGTCCAGTGCCACTTCCAACTGAGATTAAAAAAATCACAGTATTGAGGGCAGTACATAAGTACAAAGA
>CAZTRF010000005.1:0-33506 GCA_964616495.1 uncultured Muribaculaceae bacterium | reverse complement strand
GAAATACTTCATATCACAGTGGTGGCGGTGGTGGTGGATATTATGGTGGTGGTGGTTGTAGTGTATGGGGTTATGGTGGCGGTGGAGGCTCATCATTTATAAGTGGACATGCTGGCTCTTTGGCAATTAATAATTTATCTGACAGCCTATATCCGAGGACCGTATTAACAGGGTGTAATGAGTCTTCTACTAGTATAGGCTGTAGCTACCATATAACGTTAACTGCTCGAAGTGTCTCTAATAAATATTTCCTTAGTACTACAATGATTGATGGATTACTTTATCCATGGACAACAACTGTAGGAAGTACTACTACTCAAATGCCCGATCCTAACGGCGAGTATTATACAGCTACTGGGAATTTAGGGAACGGAAGGGCTAAAATAACCTTTAAAAATTAAAAACATGATAAAAAGGAAGTGAAATTTTATTTTACTTCCTTTTTTAAACCTTATTACTATTTTTTTATTTTACGATAAACTTTTAACATTTTTGGAAGGGCTTTATACATGGTGATTTTATTAACTAAATCAAATTCGCCAATAAATTCAATGTATTCGCCACCCATTTTTCTTTTAAACTCGTGAAGTCCAGCTAAGTTTTTATATTCGGTTTTAGGGTCTCCGACAGTACCAAATAAATCCATGAAAGAATATTTATTTTCTTTTGCATCTTTTATAGCTTCATAATATAGACGATTAATAGCACTAGTTTTCATTCCTAATTCTCCGTTACCAATATATAGGGTCCATGCCCCTTTATTAGTGTATACACATATTAAACTACAAGCAACTATTCTTTCCTCTTTATTATCTATTTCTTTAAAGAATTCCAAATCTCTAGTAAGACGGTTATAAACATTCATATCATCGATAATACCAGTTTCACTAGCTTCACTTTCGGATATCTTTTTTTTCATAACTTTTAATTTATCTTCAAATTTTTTAATAATTTTTTTTGGTGAAACTATTGCTTCAAATATTTTAACTTCATCATACTTATTAAATATTTCATAAAAGTTTTGATAAAAATCCAAACTATATTCATGAAAATTATCTTTATTAGCATTATTTTTTATTAAATTATGAAAAGTCTCTATATCACTACTAAGTCTTATTTCTAAATCATAGTCATAACTTCTTCTAACGGTTTTTAAGAATGTTTTATTCATTAAATTTTCTATGTCTTTAAAATCTTTAGTTAAATCTAATCTAAAGGTATACCTTGGTTCATTACCTTCATAAAGCTTATTAAATCCTTTATGTTTATAACCTAACTTAATAAACCTTTTATATAAATCTTTATTATTTTGGCCTTTAGGAATAGGATTAGCATCGGCGTCAATATCTTGATATTTAACTCCTGGATTAACTTTTAAATAAATGGCATTTTCTTTTTTTAAGAAAGTTTTTAATTCTTCAGTAAAGTTTTCTAATAAACCTTTTTCTTCATAGTCAATTACAAATCCCCGAGGAGCATAAAAATAACACATATTTAAAGGTAGTTTTCTTTTTAATAGCAAGGCTTCACAAAGAATATTTCCTTTGTCACTAATTAATCCAACATAATAGGGAATTTGATTACGGCTTTTTTTACAGCTTTCTCCCCAAGCATAACTCTGTAAAAAATGATTGTTTTTGGCCTTTTTAAAAAATTTAATATATTCTTTTTCTTCTATGTTTTCTACAAACAACATACTATTATCACCATTTTTAGTATATCATAAATTAGTAAATATATATTTTTTTTCTTAAATAAGTTATAATATAAATGGTGATAATATGAAAAAAACAATAAGAGATATTGATTTAAATAATAAGAAAGTATTAATGCGTTGCGATTTTAATGTACCAATAGAAAAGGGAATCATTGCTGATGATAGTAAGATTGTGGCAGCAATAGATTCTATAAAATATTTATTGGATCAAAATTGTAAAATAATTTTAATGAGTCATTTAGGCAAAATAAAAGAAGAAAAAGACAAGAAACAGAATAGTTTATATGTGGTTTCAAAAAGATTAGGAGAGCTATTAAAAAAAGATATTCTTTTTAGTAGCGAAACTAGAGGACCAGCTTTAGAAACATTAGTTAGTAATTTAAAACAAAAAGACATTCTTTTAATGGAAAATACCCGTTATGAAGATATTCCCAACAAATTAGAAAGCAATTGTGATATGGAGTTATCTAAGTATTGGGCTAGTCTTGCTGATGTTTTTGTTAATGATGCCTTTGGAACCATTCATAGATGTCACGCTTCTAACTATGGAGTTTCAAACTTTTTACCATCAGTAATTGGCTTTTTAGTAGAAAAAGAACTTAATGCTCTTGATTTGTTGGTAAATAATCCTGATCAACCATTTACAGTTATTATGGGAGGGGCCAAGTTAGAAGATAAAATAGCTTTAATAGAAAGCATAGTTAAAAAATGTGACTATTTATTATTAACCGGAGGAATAGCTAATACTTTTTTAAAAGCTTTAAATTTTAATATAGGCATGAGTCTTTGCCATGATGATAGTCTTCCTTTAGTTAAAAAAATAATGCTTGATAATAAAGATAAAATAATGTTACCTTTGGATGCTTGTGTTGGTAAAAAATATAATTCTAATTATGCTGAACTTCGTTTAATTGATAAAATACAAGATGACGATGTTATTTATGATATAGGCCCTAAAACAATTCAAAAATATAGTGAAGTAGTCAATAAATCTAAGACAATATTTGTTAATGGAACAATGGGGCTTGCCGAAGATCCTAAATTCGTTAATGGAACAAGAGAGACTCTTAACATGTTAACAAAAACTGTTGCTAAGGTAATAGTTGGTGGTGGAGATTCAGTAAGTGCTGTTTATAAATTTGGTTTTGCTGATAAACTATTTTATTTATCAACTGGTGGCGGAGCCACATTGGAATATTTAACTAATCCAGTTTTAAAAAGTATTGAAAATATAGAAGAGGTGTAAAATGAAAATAGTTGCTTTAAATTTAAAAATGAATTTTGATTTGAATGATGCTAAAACTTATGCTGAAAGCTTGGAAGGAGTAGTAACTGGCAATCCTAGAGTGTTAGTTTTTCCATCGTTTCCATTGTTAACTTTTTTTAACAGTAAAAAGTATGAAACGGGTTCTCAAGATATTAGTGAGTATTTAAAAGGAAGTTATACCAGCAGTGTTAGTGCTTCTCAAGTGGCCAGTTGTGGTGCTACTTGGACTATTATTAATCATAGTGAAAGAAAGTTGTTTCAAAAAGAAACTGATGATATTTTGGCTACTAAAATTAGGAATGCCTTAACCAATAACTTAAAAGTAATTTTTTGTATTGGAGAATCTAGTGAAGACAAAAAAGAAGGTCGAACTGAATTTATGATTAGAAGAAAAATAAACCATGTATTGGGAAAGTTTAACAAAGAGGAACTTTCTAAGATGATTGTGGCCTATGAGCCAGAATGGGCTATTGGAAGTGGTAAAACTCCAACAAATGATGAAATTAGTAAAATGGCTGATTTAATCAAAAAAGAAATAGCTAATATGAGTGGCTTAGATATGCCTATATTATATGGAGGTAGTATTAATAGTTATAATATCAGTTTGCTTAATACCATATCAAATATAGATGGCTTTTTAGTAGGCAAAGCTTCATTAGATATTAGGTCTTTAGAAGATATTATAAAAACCTCTATTTCTAATATCTAACAAAATTTGACATACCTTTACATATTAAGACAAAGTATTTTCTAGTATTTTGTCTTTTTTTAAAATATAATAAACTTGCGTGCAGTAAAAAAACAGAAAGGGACAATATGGAAAAGAACATACGCATTTTAATGATTGCTGATAATACATTTTTCGTTAAAATGGTAAAAGAGCATTTTTGCAGTCACGCAGTAATTGATGTAGTATTGGAAGCCCATGATGGAATAGAAGGATTACAAACAATATTAGAACATGAAGGAGAATATGATTTAGTATTATTAGACTTGGTAATGCCAAATAAAGATGGTATCTATATTCTGGATGAATTAAAGCGTTTAGAAAAAATGAAAGATATTATTGTAATATCGGGATTAGCCAAAGATGAAACCTTACGTAAAGTGAGCTCATATGGAATTAAATATTATATGCTAAAACCTTTTGATTTTGAAGATTTAGAAAAAAGGATATTAGATCTTTACAATTATGAAGAAAATACTTCTGATGTAGTAGATGGTGGGATGCATATAACCATTACTAAATTATTACATTCATTAGGAATTCCTTCTCATATCAAGGGATATCAATATATTAGAGAAAGCATTTATTTAATGTATGAAAATCCTAATTTAATAGGAGGCATTACTAAAGAGCTATATCCAGAAATAGCTGCCAAATACAATACAACAGCTTCTCGAGTAGAAAGAGCCATTAGACATGCTATTGAAGTAAGTTGGAATCGAGGAGATTATGATCTTATGGAAGAAATATTTGGGCACTCAGTTGATTATGATCGAGCTAAACCAACTAATTCAGAGTTTATAGCCACTCTTTCCGATAAATTAAGATTAGATAATAGTAAAGCGTTTGTTTAAGTAGCATTAGCTACTTTTTATTTGGTATTAATTGAATAAATCGAGGTTTAATGGTATTATTGGAATAGGTGAAATTATGAAAAAAATATTAACGATTGTTTTAGATGGTTATGGATATAGTGAAAATGAAATAGGAAATGCTGTTAAAAAAGCCAACACTCCAACGATTGATGGATTATGGGAAAAATATCCTCATTCTTTATTGGAAGCTAGCGAGGAAGCTGTTGGTTTACCTGCTGGACAAGCTGGTGGTAGTGAAGTTGGTCATTCAACTTTAGGAGCTGGGAGAGTTCTTAAACAAGAATTAATTGAATTAAATGAAATGTTTGAGAATAAGGCTTTTGACCAAAACGAAGATTTTCAAGAGATGGTTAAATATGCTACCGAGAATAATTGTGCTTTTCATTTGATTGGACTACTAAGTAATGGTGGAGTCCATGCTCATATAAAACATTTTAAAGAGACTATTAAGATATTAAAAAAGACTGAAATTAAGAACTTTTTTATTCATATAATAAGTGATGGTAGAGATACATTAAATGAAGAGGTAATGAAGTATGTTAATTCAATAAAAAAGCTTATTGAAAATGACCCGCGTTTTAAAATAGCCAGCCTTTGTGGCAGGTTTTATGCTATGGATCGTGATAATAAATGGGAAAGAACAAAAATTTATTATGATTTAATTACTAGAGGCACTGGATATAATGCTATTGATTTAAGCAAGGCAGTAGAAAGTTGCTACAAAAAAGGACTAAGTGATGAGTTCATTCCTCCAATTATGTTAGAACCTACGGGAATGGTTAAAGACCGAGATGCTGTATTATGGATGAACTTTAGAACAGATCGTGCCAAACAAATTCTTATGGCTTTAACTAATCAGGAATTTAATACTTTTTTAACTAAAAAAATGCCTGGCCTAAAAGTATATACCTTTTATGAAGTTGATAAATTAGTTAAAGCTACAACTTTAATACCTCCCCACGAAATTGTTAATCCATTAGGAAGATATATTTCTAATTTAGGACTTACACAAGCTCGTATTGCTGAGACCGAAAAATTTGCTCATGTAACATTTTTCTTTGATGGCTTATACAAAGGAAGCGTTGAAGGATGTGATCGCTTTTTAGTTCCTTCGCCTCATGTTCAATCTTATGATGAAGCTCCAAGAATGAGTGCAATGGAAGTTTGTAAAAAAACAATAGCAGCTATGAATAAAGATTATGATTTTATATTAGTTAATTTTGCTAATCCTGATATGGTAGGGCATAGTGGCAATTTTGATGCGACAGTAGAGGCCATTGAAGAGGTTGATCGATGTTTGAGCTTAATTAAAGAATCTGCTGAAATGAATTTTTATACTATTTTTTTATTAGCGGATCATGGTAATGCTGACCAAATGTTTGATGAAAATAATAATCCTATTACTAGTCATACTACGGCAAAAGTTCCATTTATCGTTTGCGATGAAAAAGTAACTCTTAAAGATGGATCACTTGCTAACGTAGCACCGGCTATCTTAAAATATATGGATATAAAAATTCCAGAAGAAATGCAAAAAACTGAGCAAATAATGGAGATAGATAATTAGAATATACTATATAAAGGAGAAACTATGAAATTATATAATACTTTAACCAAAAAACAAGAAGAATTTATTCCTAATGAAAAGGGTATAATAAAGATGTATACTTGTGGACCAACGGTTTATCATTATGCTCATTTAGGAAATATGAGAACCTATATCTTTGAAGACTTATTTGAAAAAGCTTTTAATTATTTAGGATATAAAGTTAATCGAGTTATGAATATTACAGATGTAGGTCATTTACAAAGTGATGCTGATACTGGAGAAGATAAAATGGTAATGGCTATGGAGCGAGAACATAAATCTTCAAAAGAAATAGCTGATTATTATACTAAGGCATTTTATAAAGATTGTGAATTAGTTAATGTCAAAAAGCCGGAGACAGTTATTAATGCTACTAGTGAAATAGAAGAATATATTAAAATAATTAGTAAGTTATTAAATGATGGTTTTGCCTATGAATCAAATGGCAATATTTATTTTGATACTTCAAAATATAAAGATTACTATGTTTTATCAGGTAGACGTGAAGAAGATTTAATGGTTGCTTCAAGAGACGACGTTAATGAAGATGAATTTAAAAGAAATTCTTCGGACTTTGTTTTATGGTTTACTAATTCTAAATTTGGTAATCAAGAATTACAGTGGGATAGTCCTTTTGGAAGAGGATTTCCTGGATGGCATATTGAATGCTCGGGAATATCTATTAAATACTTAGGAGAAAAACTAGATATTCATTTTGGGGCAGAAGATGCAGTATTTCCTCACCATACAAATGAAATAGCTCAAAGCGAGGCCTATTTAGGACATAAATGGTGTAATTACTGGGCACATTTATCATGGCTATTGACCGGTAATATTAAAATGAGTAAATCAAAAGGGCATGTTACGAGAATAACTGATTTAGAAAAAGAAGGATATAATCCTTTAAGTTTTAGATATTTTGTTATTAATTCTTATTATCATAAACAACTTAACTTTTCATTTGAAGCTTTAGATAGTGCTGAAGTGGCCTATAAGAAGTTAAAGGCTAAATGTTTAAGCTTAAGTAATGAAGGTATTTTCCAAAAAGAAAAGTTTGATAGCTATCAAGAAAAATTTAAAACTTATTTAAGTGATGATCTTAATACGGCTAATGCTATTACCTTAATATATGATTTATTAAAAGATAGTATTAGTAATAAAACTAAGAGAGAATTAATAAACTCTTTTGATGAGGTTTTGAGTTTAGATTTATTGAAGAGTGAAGAAACAGTTCATGAAAAAGATAAATTAATTAAACAAAAAATAGAAGAAAGAGCATTGGCTAAACAAAACAAAAATTATGAAGAAGCTGATAAAATCAGAAAAGAACTAGAAAATATGAATATAATTTTAATTGATACTAGAGATGGTACATCTTATAAAATAAAGGAGTAGAAATGGATTTAATATTAATATTATTAATAGTGAGTTTTTCTTCAATAACAGGGATTGTTATTAGAGCTAATTATAAAACTTATAATAAAATTAAATGTCAAAAAAAGATGACTGGGTATGATGTCGCTAGAAAGATATTAGATGAAAATAATTTAACTAATATTTTAATAGTAGAAACTAAGGGAGAATTAAGTGATCATTATGACCCTAAAAGAAAGGTAGTCAGGTTATCAACGGCAGTATATCACCAAGAAACCATTTCAGCCGTTAGTATAGCTGCCCACGAAACAGGTCATGCAATTCAAGATAAAGAAGGCAATGCTTATATGAAATTTAGAAGTGCTTTTGTACCGATTGTTAATATTTGTTCCTCAGTATCTTATATTGTTCTTTTAATTGGATTTATAAGTGAAATAGCCGATTTTGTTTATTTAGGAATCTTGTTAATGGCTGCTGGACTTATTTTCCAATTAGTAACTTTACCAGTAGAATTTGGAGCTTCACAAAAAGCTAAAAAAATGTTAGAAAAATATAAAATAATTACTGGTGAAGAAAAAAAAGGTGTTAACAAAGTTTTAAATTCAGCAGCAATGACCTATGTAGCAGGTACTTTGGCAACTGCCTTACAAATGTTAAGATTATTACTAATAGTTAATAACAGAAGAGATTAAAGCACTGTAATAGTGCTTTTAAACTGCTTAAAAAGTCGCCTCCATTTATAAAAAACCAAATATATTATTGTAAGAACTATGGAGGTTATATTAAATGGATATTTTATCAAAATATACCAAAAAATTAATAAAAAAAACAAAAGAATATATGGAAGATGCTAGAAGGAGTATGATTATTAGCATGAATGATGAACTGTTAATAGCTTACTGAAGAGTAGGTAAAAAAATTAATGAATATGAAAATGATGAAAAGCAGTTAATATTTTATGAAGATGATTTGTTTGAAAATCTTTCTGAAATATTAGAAATAGATTTGGGAAAGATATTTTCATTATCTAATTTAAAATGTATGAAATTGTTTTATTTGAAATTTAGTAAAAAAGAAATAAGAAAAAGTCAATTAAGTTGGAGGCATTATAAAGAACTTTTATTAATAGAAAATGATATTGAAAGAAAGTTTTATTATTCTGAAACTATAAAACAAAAGTGGACAGTAAGAGAACTTCATCGTCAAATTGAGAATAATCTCTATTATAAATTATTATCTAAAACTTTAAATTTAATATAATAAATAAATATAGTATAATTAACATATGAAAAAAGAATATATTTTTAAAATAATTACTATAATTATAGTGTTAATGGTTTTAGTAATGGCCATTCTCGCTTTGATTTTAGATAAATTAGATAATTCATATGTTTATACTATAAAAACAGAAGAAAATGTTTCTAAAGAAGAACCTGTTTCTGAAGAAATTCCTATTGAAAAAGAAACCTTTAATGAAGAAACGATTGAAACTAAGAAGCCTATAAAAGAAAATGAATCAACTAGTAAATCTAATTCTAATAATAATATTTCTAATGAAATAAAGGATAAAAATCAAGAGGTTATATCAGAAAAGCCAGAAGAAGAAACAATAGTTCCTAAAACTCTAAAGGAACAAAATGAAGACTTAATAAAGGAAATATATAATACCTATGGATATAAGGTATCTTATAATGATGAGCCATTTTATTATGGAGGAAGTCCGTCGGTATACCTTTCTGATGAAGAAAAAGCAAATACAGCGTTAAAAACTTTAAAAAAAACTTCTAATTTATTCCCTAAAGGATTTTTTAAAACATTTCAGGGCTATAATGGGTATCGTATTCTTTTATTCGAAGATATTCCGGGAGCGGCCGGTGTAGCTTCATATGAATTTGGAGATGACAATAAATTGGCTCTAGATATTAATGAGGGTTTTGTTGGAAGAACTTTTTATCATGAAACTTGGCATATTATGGAAAAATATATTGAATATAAAACCTATAATAAACCCGATCCTTTTGTAAACTGGAATAGTTTTAATCCAACCGGGTTTAGTTATGGTTCCAGCGGAAAAATTTATACGGTTCTTGATTATAACTTCGATACATTGAGTTATTCAACCCCTATATCAGAAGTCGCTTTTATAAGCCAGTATGCAAAAACCCGTCCTAATGAAGATCGGGCTGAATTGTTTGCGGATTTAATGTTTAGGCCGTATGCCAAAGATTACATGGCGAGTGGGTATGGAATTAATGAAAAGGCTAAAGCTTTGGCTTTAATTATAAGAAACTTTTTTCCAAATAGTAATGGGGCTAGCTGGGAAAGATGGATAACATGGTAAAAAACTAATTAAAAAAGTTTTAAATTAAAAAAACTATCAAATTATTAATGGCGTGAACTATCATAGCACACCAAATGTTATTGGTTTTATAATAAGTAAAGGCCATTGCAAAACCCATAAAACAATAATTAAGAAAAGAAATTGTTTCTATATCTGTAGTAGGAAGAGCATGAACTAGCCCAAAAACTATCGAAGTTATTAATAAAAATAAGAATGGTTTTTTTAATAACTGATTAAAGCCTAGACGAAACATTATTTCTTCTTTTAAAGGGGTAAAGATGCAACTACAAGTTTGAAATATTAATGCTAAAGCGGGAGTTGCCATGGTAACGGTGTCATTAATAGTGCTTTGGTTAGCACTGGTTTCGATTGATACCCCAGTAATTATAAAAATTATGCCAATAATAATCTTACTTCCAAAAATAATTAATATCCCTAAGAATATATATAAGAGGCATCTCCAAGGGTGCTCTTTAAATTGATTAAATGATTCTTTTAATTTATCCCAAAAAATTGGTATTAGAAAAGCTAACATGACAATGTCAACAAAGAGGGATCTAATTATGGCTACATCTTCTACCATATTATTTGTTTTATCTCCACATACTATTTTTCCTATTACCATAAACAACCAAGAAAATCCGTAATCTAAACCAATATTTAATGCAAAGAGGCCAATAACAATTAAAATCCACTTATATTTTTTCATAACTCACCTTAATTAAATAATAAATAAAATAAAAAATAAAGTAAAGAGATATTAGTGCCTTTTTACACTTATTTAATATGTGCTTCTTCGAAAAATAAGAATTGATCATAATTGAAAAAATTAAAACAAAGTAGACAATGATTAACTTGATAGAAACTATAGTTGCAAAAATCTTATACAAGAAAATATTAGTTGTCTAACAGGGCTCTAGATAAAATCATTGTAAAAATAATATAATTTTTATTAAATCAAGCTATAATTAAGGTAAAAAGTGGCTTTGGCAAGTTAATGATTTGACATTTTTTAAAAAATATGATAATTTTATATTGCGTTGAAGAAGAAAAGTATTCAAAGAAGTTATTTAAGTGAGTTAGGTATAGTGTGAACTAATAATAACATTTGAAGAAAGAACACTTCCGAGCAGATTATCGAAAAGAGTATTCTTAGTAGACTAATCCGGTGAGCAATCCGTTACCATGTTGCTAGGTTTGTTAGAACTGAAAAAGAGATTACCGTACTAACAAGCCATTTATGTTCATATATAAATGGTTTTTTAAAGTAATAAATTAAGGTGGCACCGCGGATACCCGTATTCGTCCTTATATTGTAGGATAATACGGGTTTTTATGTTTAAAAAGAAAGGAAGTTTTAAAAAAATATAAAGATAAAAACAATATAATATAAAAGAAAATTATACACAAAGTAGATGATTTTTACATTCATTTTATATCTACATTGTGCAAATGCAAATAAATTAAATAGCTCCTACAATCTATCTTGATTTATTAAAAAACAAATTAAGAAAGAAGGTTATAAAATGAAAAAAGAATTAAAGTATTTAGAAACAATAAAAGCAATAGATGAAATAAAAAAGTGTTTTGAAAAGCAACTGGAGACAAGATTATCTCTTATAAAAGTTCAAAGTCCATTATTTGTTAAATCCGATTCTGGATTGCAAGATGCTTTGACAGGAGTAGAAAAAAGCGTGGCGTTTATAAAAGGTAAAGAAAAATTTGAAATAGTACACTCTCTTGCTAAATGGAAAAGAGATGCACTTGGAAGGTATAAATTTCCAACGTATACAGGATTGTACACTGATATGAAAGCAATTAGAAAAGATGAAGTAGTAGATGATATTCATTCATTCTTTGTTGAACAGTGGGACTGGGAAAAGATTATTAGTAAAGAAGACAGAACTATTGATTATTTAAAAGAGACCGTAAAAAGTATTTATAAAGCTATAAGGCAAACATCAATATTAGTTAAACAAAAATATAAGTTTATAACAATTGATCTACCTAAATCAATAGTGTTTATTACTAGTCAAGATTTAGAAGACATGTATCCAGACAAAACTCCTAAAGAAAGAGAAGAACTAATTGTTAAAGATAAAAAAGCTGTATTTATAATTGGGATAGGGGATAAGCTAAAATCTGGTATAGAACACGATTTAAGAAGCCCGGATTATGATGATTGGTCTTTGAATGGTGACTTGATTGTATATGATAAAACACTTGATAAAGCAGTAGAATTATCATCTATGGGAATAAGAGTTGATGAAAAGTCACTTATTGCTCAATTGAAAAAATCTGATTGTTTAAATAGAATTAAATTGCCTTATCATCAAAAAATACACAAATGTGAATTACCTTATACAATTGGTGGTGGAATTGGTCAATCAAGAATATTAATGCTTTTATTAGAAAAATCACATATTGCTGAAATTCAAGCTTCTAGTTGGGAAACGAAAACATTAAAAAAATTAGAAAACAAGCAAATTTTATAAAAATAAAACAAGGCAACTTCACTTCAAATGGCTGCCTTGTTTTTAGATGAGTTTAGTGATAAAATGTATTAATTAAAAAGCTTTAAGTTGTTATAATAAAATTATAGAAAGAAGCGATTTAAATGGCAGAAAAATTTGTGATACATTCTAACTACAAACCTTCTGGTGATCAGCCAGAAGCTATAAAAGAATTGGTTGAAGGAATAAATAATGGCTTAAAAAATCAAGTCCTTTTGGGTGTTACAGGTTCTGGAAAAACTTTTACAATGGCAAATATTATTGAACAAACCCAGAAACCAACTTTAATTTTGGCACACAATAAAACCCTTGCTGGGCAGCTATATGCTGAATTTAAAGAATTATTTTCCGAAAATCATGTTGAGTATTTTGTATCTTATTACGATTATTATCAACCAGAGGCATATGTTCCTAGTAGCGATACCTATATTGAAAAAGATTCTTCTATTAATGATGAAATAGATGAATTAAGGCATAGTGCTACTAGTTCTATTATTAATAACCGAGATACTATAATAGTGGCTAGTGTTTCATGTATATATGGTATAGGAGAAGTCGAAGAATATAAAAAAAATATGCTTATTTTAACGGTCGGAGATAATCGCAAAAGAAATGACATAATAGAGCATTTAATAGATATGACTTATGAAAGAAGTGAGTTTGATCTTCACCGTGGAACTTTTAGAGTAAAGGGAGATACCATTGAAATTATTCAGGCCAACTATAAAAGCGAAGGAATTAGAATTTCATTATTTGGAGATGAGATAGATAAAATAGCTGTATTCGATCCTTTGACCGGAGTTATTATTAGAAACTTAAAAACTATTTCAATATTTCCGGCCAGCCATTTTGTTACCAGCCATGATAAATTAGAAAAGGCTATTGTAAAGATTGAAAAAGAATTAGAAGAAAGACTTATTGAATTAAAAAATAATAATAAGTTAGTGGCCTCTGAACGATTAAGTGAAAGAACCAAATACGATCTTGAAATGTTAAAAGAAACTGGATTTTGTAGTGGAATTGAAAATTATTCAAGGCATTTAGCACTTCGTGAAAAAGGAGAAACTCCAACAACTTTAATGGACTTTTTTCCTAAGGACTTTTTATTAATAGTAGATGAGTCTCATGTTACCTTACCTCAAGTTAGAGGAATGTACATGGGAGATAGATCTCGTAAACAAACCTTGGTTGATTATGGTTTTCGTCTTCCTAGCGCTCTAGATAATAGGCCTCTGAAATTTGAGGAATTTGAGAAGAAAATTAATCAAGCCATTTTTGTTTCGGCTACACCGGGGGACTATGAATTAGCCAAAGTTAATAATCAAACGGTAGAGCAAATAATAAGGCCTACCGGCTTAGTAGATCCAACAATTGAAATAAAGAAAACTGAAGGCCAAATTGATGATATTATGAATGAAATAGAAAAGAGAATTTCTTTAAATGAAAGAACTTTAATTACCACTTTAACTATTAGAATGGCCGAAGAATTAACTAATTATTTAAAAGGTTATAATATTAAAGTGGCTTATCTTCATAATGAGATTAAAACTTTAGAAAGACTAAAAATTATTAGAGACTTAAGGTTAGGAAAGTATGATGTGGTAGTTGGTATTAACCTTTTAAGAGAAGGAATTGATATTCCAGAGGTAAGTTTGATTTGTATTTTAGATGCTGATAAACAAGGATTTTTAAGAAGTGGTAGAAGTTTAGTTCAAACTATGGGTAGATGTGCAAGAAATGCCAGTGGGCACGTTATCTTATATGCTGATGTAATGAGTGATGCTATGAAATATGCCATTTCTGAAACGGAAAGAAGAAGAAAAATTCAAATTGAATATAATAAAAAAAATAATATAATTCCTGAGACAATTCATAAAGACATAAGAGAATTAATTAGTAACGAAATAGAAGACAAAGTTGAAAAGAAAGAAAAAGTATCTAAAAAAGAAAGACAAGAAATGATTAATAATATTGAAAATGAAATGAAAAAGGCTGCTAAAGAATTAAATTTTGAAAGGGCTATGGAATTAAGAGATATCTTATTTGAAATGAAGGGAGAAAATTAATGAAAGCATTAATAACGGGAGCAAGTTCAGGAATAGGAAAGGATATAGCTAGAGTTTTATCAGAAAAAGGGTATGATTTGATATTGGTTGCTCGTCGTAAAGAACTATTAGAAGAACTAAAAAGAGAATTGAAAACAGAGGTTAAAATTATAATTAGCGATCTTGGCGATGAGAAAAATGTTTTTAAATTATACGAAACTGTTAAAAAAGATAATATTGATATTTTAATTAATAATGCCGGCTTTGGATTGTTTGGAGATTTTATTGATACTAATCTAGATCGAGAATTGGAGATGATTAATTTAAATATTAAAACTGTTCATATTTTAACTAAATTATTCTTAAAGGACTTTGTCAAAAGAGATAGAGGATATATTTTAAATGTGGCTAGTAGTGCTGGATTTCTAGCTGGACCACATTTAAATACCTATTATGCAACTAAAAACTATGTTTTAAAATTAACTATGGCTACTTATCAAGAACTAAAAGAAAAAGATAGCAAAGTAGTAATAAGTGCTTTATGTCCTGGTCCAGTCAAAACTGAATTTAATAAAGTGGCTAAAGGGAAATTTACTATTAAAGGCTTAGATAGTATAGCTGTAGCAAAATATGCTATTAATAAAATGTTTAAACATAAATTAATAATAATACCGGGTTTTATAACTAAAATGGGAATTTTCTTTAATCGCTTTTTGTGTTATAAAACTCAACTGAAAATAATTTCTAAAATTCAAATGAGTAAAAACAAATAACCCCTTTTAGTAGTATTTTGTCTGAATAAATTGTGTTAGGTTTTCACATGATATTCATAGAATACTATTAGGAGGTTTTTTTATGCGAAAGGAATATGATGAAAGTTTAAAAAAAATATTAGTGTCTGCTGAACAAGAAATGCTTTCCTTAATGCACCCTTATGTGGGCAGTGAACATTTGTTACTGGCCATTCTAAAAAAGAAAAATAAACTTACTGAAATATTAAAAAGAAATGGTTTAACTTATTCTAATTTTAAATCTGAATTAATTCATGTAATAGGCAAAGGCAGTAAAAAAAGCTCTCACATTTTATATACCCCTATGCTTCGAAAAATAATCGACGTAGCTATAAAAAAAGCCAAAGAAAAAGATGTAAATTACAATCACTTATTTAAAGCTATTTTGGATGAAGGAGAAGGGATAGCTATTAGATTAATGATTAATATGAATCTTGATTTAGATTTTATTTACAATGAATCTAGTGATTTAAAAGAAAATGAAAAGTTGCTTTTATATGAGGTCGGGACCATCTTAAATGAAAAAATAAGTAAAGATGAAAAGGTTATTGGAAGAGAGATTATTATAAATGATGTTATTGAAATACTACTAAGAAAAAACAAAAATAATCCACTATTATTGGGCGATGCTGGTGTTGGAAAAACAGCCATTATTGAAGAACTAACAAGAAGAATAGAAAAAAATACTGTTCCAACTTTTTTAAAAAACAAAAAAATTGTTCTTTTAGAGATGAGCTTTTTAGTAGCTGGAACCAAATATCGAGGAGAATTTGAAGAAAGATTAACCAAAATAATTGAAGAAGTGATTAATAATAAAGATATAATTCTTTTTATTGATGAAATTCATACAATAGTTGGAGCAGGAGGGGCGGAGGGAGCAATTGATGCTTCTAATATTTTAAAACCCTATTTAGCACGAGGAGAATTAAAATGCATTGGCGCAACTACTACTAAGGAATATGAAAAATATATTGCTAAAGACAAAGCCTTAGAAAGAAGATTTCAACCTATTTTTGTTAAAGAACCAACTAAAGAAGAAACGGAAAATATATTAAAAACAATTAAAAAGGAATACGAACGTCATCATAACCTTAAAATAAGCAACCAAAATATTAACGATATTATTGAACTAAGCAATGTTTATATTCTTAACCGAAAAAACCCTGATAAAGCAATCGACATTTTAGATTCAGTATGTGCTAAATCAAAGTTAAAAACCGGAAGAATTACTAAAAATGATATTTTAAGAGTGGTGTCTTTAAAAAGTAACGTTCCATTGTGTGCCGAATTTAATAATAAAAAATTGGGCAAAGAATTGCTAACAATAATTGATAATAAAAAAGAAATAAAAGAAATAGTTAATCTTATTAATAAAAATAACTATTTACAACCATTATCATTTTCTTTAGATAATAATATAATAAATAAATTTGCTTTTATTTTAGGAGATTATTTAAACCATAAAACCATCGAAATAGATTTATTAGAGTTTTCTGATTACGACGGATCTATGAGTAAATTATTAGGCACTTCACAAGGATACGTTGGATATGATGATGATTATCTTTTATCTTCATTTAAAAACAACATATCGCAAATTTTAATTGTAAAAAATTATAATTTATCTTCTAAAAAACTTGCTAATTTAATTGATAAAATCTTAAAAGATGGAAGTATTGATGATAATAAAGGAAACAAACTATATTTTACTAGCTCAATAATTTTACTAGGAGGATATCAAAAAGATACCAATACTATAGGGTTTGAAAATACAAAAAAAATGCCTGCAACTATTAAAAATAAAGTTACTAAAGCAATAAGTAAAAATAAAAACCAAATATGTAATTAAAAAACTTGAAATTACTTCAAGTTTTTGTTATTATATTTGAGTAGATGCAGGTGTAGTACAATGGTTAGTATACAACCTTGCCAAGGTTGGGATGCCAGTTCGATTCTGGTCACTTGCTCCAAATTGAATACAAGTTGCTGACTTAACAATCAGCAACTTTTTTATAAATACTTCGTATCTGTGTTATTAATAATCTTCATTTGAGATATTGCAACTTTATTTAATTTAATAAGTCTTTCAGATTGTATTAAGCCATCATTTATAAATACTGAGTTTAGATTTTCTAAATTGGATAAACATATTAATTCATTTATAGTAGCATAATCTCTAATATTTCCATCTAAATTAGGACTTTTCACTCTCCATTCCTTAGCAGTCATACCAAATAGAGCCATGTTTAAAACATCAACCTCTTCAGCATAAATAAAATTAATTTGATTTTTGGTTAATTCTTTAGGCATTAAATTAAACTTTATTGCATCTGTATGTATTTTATAATTTATTTTAGATAGTTCTCTTTTTATATTCCAACCTAATTGTTTTTGTTCTTCTGATTTTAGTCTTTCAAATTCTTTTATTATTAACAACTTGAATTTAGGACTAATCCACATTCCAAATTCAAAAGCAATATCTTTATGAGCATAAGTTTCGCCGTATCTTCCGGCTTTTGATATTATTCCAATTGCATTTGTTTTTTCTGTCCATTCTTTAACACTAATTTTATAACTATTTAAACCTGCTTGACTTTTAATTATGGCAAATTCGCCATAATTAAAATTAGGATTATAAATTTCTTCCCAAATGCCTAAAAACTAAATAGTATTTCCATTTCTTAACCAATCTGATACAAAAAAATTTCCATCTTTTGATTTTAGCATATCAGTAATAGAGATATCATCTTCAACATTAATTTTTAAATAAGAAATTTTTTGATTCAAAACATTTAATTCCATCATAATATCTCCTAGTTAATTTGTAATCATATAATATCATACATTTGTTCGTTTATCAATGGAAATTGATTCATTTATAAAATTATTATATAATATTTGTAGAAAGAGAGCGAGTTCGTAAGTTGTTGTTTAATCGCTCCAATTATTAATTAGTCCTTTATTTAAGGGTTTTCCTTATTTTTTAGGGACTATTTAGACACATTTTTTGATTATAATGGTATAATAAAAAACGAAGGAACAAATTTATGAATAAAAAAATTATATCAAATGTGCTAGAAATTAAAACTATAGGTGAAACCGAATATGAAATTGCCTATATAAATATAATCGACTTTACCTATGTAAAAAGAATTGATAAAAGAGTTGTTCACCCTGACGTGATGGGAATGGGGCATATTGTATCTAATTCTTTATGGATGGAAGAAAATGACGATTTATATTATGCAACCACTCCTCATAATGAATTTAAATCATCAGGAGTGGGAACTAATAAGTTGGTTGCTGATACGACAGATGATGAATTTAAAAGCTGTCAAACCATTATTAATGATTTTTACCCTTTAATTGCTAACGGAATGTTTTCACAGGAAGCAACTAAAGTATTTAATGAAATTATGAAGAAAGTAAATGAATTGGAAGAAAAGAAATTTTTAAATAAATAAAAAGGTTGTTAGATATGCTTAACAACCTTTTTTCATGATCCATTTTATATCTTCAATTGATTTATCTATGTTAAAGCGACCATTTCCTATAGGATAGAATACCGAGTAGCAATTATAACATTTATTATTAATTACCTTTTTAAATGCTTGTTTGCGACATTTTGAAACTGATATGGGTTGGCTTAAGAAAATAGAGCTAACCTGATTGCCGAATAAAACAATTGTTTTTGGATTTATTATTTCTATTTCCTTTTCTAATAAATTAAGATAATTTAAATATATCTTATTAGAAATGGGCTTGGCATCAATTTGGGTACATTTTCCTAAATTAGTTATGAACACTTTATGTTTTTTAATATTATTATATACTTCAACAGCCAATTTTGGAGTCCATTCGCTTCCTTTAATCCTTTTAATTTTTTGATAAAGTTTTTCGTCAAAAAGATTAACTGCATAAAATAAATCCCAAATATTTTTAGTGCCAATCCAAGGAGAGTGAATGCCTGTCCATGAGGGACTTGAAGCAATGTTTCTACCAGTCGGATTCATAAAAACAAAACAAATATCAGGGTTTGTTGCACATCCGCCATTATAAATTGATTTTAATTCTTTAGCACCATATTTTAATTGCATTTCATCATATATTTTATTTAGTTCTTCTAACATATCATTTTCCTACCAAAAAAGATTATATTACTTATATAATCCCATTTTCAATTTCATTTCTTCAAACTTTTTTTGAGCTATTTTTCGAGATTTTATAATCCCCTCATTTAATATTTTATCTAATTCTTCACTTTTTATTAATTCATAATAATTCTTTTGAATAATTTCTAATTCACTAGCTACGATATCAGCCACATACTTTTTAAATTCTCCATAATTTTTATCTTCAAATTCATTCTCAATACTTTTGATTGGTTTACCAGTTAAAGAATTAACAATATTGATTAAATTTGATATTCCCGGTTTATTTTCTTTATCATATTTAACTAAACAATCACTATCGGTAGTGGCACTCATGATTTTTTTGCGAACGATTGATGGTTCATCCAATAAGCTAATAATTCCTTTAGGATTATCACTTGATTTACTCATTTTTTTTGTAGGATCAACTAAATCAGTTATTTTAGTACCACTTTCACTAATTTTTGGTTCTGGAACTTTAAAAGTATTTCCGTATTGCTTATTAAAATGTTCGGCTATATTTCGGGCCAATTCAACATGTTGTTTTTGATCAATTCCGACAGGGACAAAATCAACATCATATGCTAAGATATCGGCAGCCATCAAAACTGGATAGGTAAATAAACCTGCTCCAAAGGATTTGCGCTTGCTACTTTTATCCTTGAATTGAGTCATACGAGACAATTCGCCAAAAGGAGTAAGACATTCTAAAAGCCATGAAATATTAGCGTGATATTCATTTTCCGATTGTAAGAATATCGTGTTTTTATTAGGGTCAATTCCACAAGCTAAGTATAAAGCTAATAAACTTCTTATATTATCATGTAAAACTTTGGGGTCTTTAGGAATGGTAATAGCATGCATATCAGCAATAAAAATAAATGAATTATAATCATCTTGATATTTTACCATTTGCTTGATAGCTCCAATGTAATTTCCTAAAGTAATAACTCCTGATGGTTGAATCCCGGTAATTATTGTTTCTTTCATATAAAATACTCCTTTGTAATTAATATCATTTTATCATAATTTTATAAGGTTAAAAACAATTATTGCCCATAAAATAATATTTTAAATAAAAAAAGTGTTTATTCAAAACCCTTTTAGTGATAAAATTAATTCATGCAGATATAGTTCAATGGTAGAACATGAGCTTCCCAAGCTTAGGATGCGAGTCCGATTCTCGTTATCTGCTCCAATGAGAATTAAGTTGCCGACTTTAAGTCGGCAATTTTATTTAATCCAACTAATCTTTCAAATTCTTTTATTAGTAGCAACTTAAACTTAGGACTAATTTACATTGCAAACCTAAATGAAATATTTTTATGAACATAAGTTCAACTATATCTCCTGGTTTTTGAAGCTGTTCTAGTCCTTTTCCTAATGCCTAAAAATTCAACTGTATTTCTATTTCTTAACCAATCGGATACGAAGAAATATCCGCTTTTGGATTTTAAATGGCTTAATGGTACAATTAGAAACCAAATTATGTTTAATATCTCTAAATATTTTGATGACCATTGCTTCAAACCGGATAAAATTAGAGTGGGATTTAGAATATGATAAATATTTATAAAAATTATAAATTCATGATATAATTATATAAAATAATTATTATGGAAGTGAGTTTAATATGAATAACAGTTTAATAGATGTTATTACAGGAAAAGAAAGAAAAAAATGTAATCAAATTATTCAACTCATAGATCAAAAAAATTATAGTACATTATTTAGTGTGGCTGGGCATCAACAATTTGGTTTAAACAATCAAAAATACATTGATAAGATTCTTAGTAGAATTAAACAGGAGGTTTCTAACAATCCTGATTTCATAATTAAAATGCATCAATTTTTGGATTCTTTGGATTATAGAAAAAATTATTTTGCTGAAATTGCAACTGAAATTGCAATAAAATCTAATCCAAAAATAATTGAAAGATTTATAGAAGAAAATATGATGGTTTCAGATAGCTTAATCCTTGTAGCATTACAAAATGGTTATATGCCTACAAGTGATTACATTAATAGTCATATTCGGCTTTTTTCTGGAGCTGAAGTCATGCTAAATTTAATTGATGGTGGCTATAAACCTGCCGATGAAATAATAGAAAAAGATATTAAATTATTTTCTAATGAAGAATTGTTAACCAGAGCATTAGATTGGGGATATGTTCCATCATTAAATTTTATACAAAAAAGTAATATATTAAAAAATCCTAATTTAGTTAATAGAATTATAAATACGATGAATCTTACTCCTGAAATCATTAGTAGTTCTATATTTTTGGGTAATGCTCTAGCTCAACAAATAATTATAACTAAAAAACCAGATCTACTTTTATCAATGGATTCTAGTAGTGAAATCTATCAACAATTTTGGATTGAAGCATTTAAAAAAGGCTATATACCCGAGGAAGTTTTTTTGGATTATTCAATAACTGACGATTTTTTGCTCTTTTCGAAATTAGTTAAGCAACGTCCTGAAATGGTAAAGTACTGCAAATTGACTTCTAAGGAAAAAAAAGAACAAATTGATGAACTAGCTTTATGTATGGGCTATGTTCCAACTATTAATGATGCTCAAAATAGTGAATATGTTAAGAAAAGTCTAAAGTTAATGCAAGCATTGATATCAAGAAAACCAGAAGCAATAAAATATATAGAAATAGGGTCTTCAGATATACAACAAGATGAATTTTTTGACTTGGCTCGGTTAGCACTTAATAATGGATATATACCCACTTTAAAAGATATAGAGGATAATCCTAGATTGGCTAATAGTTTTGATATTATGAAAATACTAGTTCAAGACAATCCAGAATTGATAAATCTAATAAGAGATGAAACTCCAAATAAAGAAGAATTATTGAAGATTGCTATTGATAATGGATTTAGTGGGACCATTATATCTAAACACAAAGAAGCTAATGCCAATGACCTATTATATACAGAAACTGCTATTATGTATCAATTAGATAAAGGAGAAAGATTAGATTATAATATTCCGTATAGAAATAATTATAGTATTAAATTATATAATTATTTAATTGATAAAGGATATCAAACAAAAGATATTATTAATTTATTTTATGGTAATTTTGAAACTATGAAGGAAATTATTGCTAAACATCCGGAATATATTACTATAGTAAGCACAGATTTATCTAGAAAAGAAATTGATGAATTAGGGTTACTTGCTATTCAAAGTGGTTATATTCCTAAAATAGAAGACGAAATATTTGGCTACGGTTCTGAAATTGCAAAAATAATGGTTAAAGCATATCCAAGTTATTTGGAAAAAGTTAAATTGATGAATTCTCTTTTGGTTCTTTTTGAAAAACCTTGTGAAGCTTATGATGAAATTTGCAAATTATCTGTAGATGGAGGATTCTTACCAAGTGTTGAAAAAATGGGTACCGGTTATGATAACACAACTACTAGATATAATTATAGTTATGAAATAATGAAAAAATCAATTCCGTTAAAACCAGAGTTAATTGAGTGGTGTTATGTTTCAGATAAGGGAAAGTATGATGAATTATGCAGATTAGCTATATCTTGCGGATATGAGGTGACGAATGAATCTGTCTTAACACGCTGGGGAAATAAAATGTGCTCAAATTATGACTTAATGGCAAAATATATTGCAAACAATCCTAATTTCTTGTTAAAAGTTAATATTTCAAATTCAGATGAAATGGCAAAATTAATTGATATTGCTATTAATGCTGGATTGAAACTTGACAATTTAAGTCAAAACCAATTACTAAAACTATTTTTATCCATAGATGAGGAAAAATGGCCTAATTATTTAAATGAGAGCACCATTGAATCTTTACAAAAAGCAAAAGAGTTATATGCTAAAAATGGCGAAATATCTAGAACATTAAACTCCAAATTTTTATCAGATGATATAGCGAGTCATTTTACGAAAACTCAAGTTGAGATTTTGTCTTGTTATCCAAAATTACAGGAGGAAATTTTAAAATTATCTCCTAATAGTGACAAAGCAATAATCATTTATGAACTGGTAAATAAATATAAAGATAGTTTGGAATGGCTTCCTATTCTAGAAAAAGCATTAGAGAATATAAATTCTCCTGAATACGCAAATCTACTTGCATCAATAGATAGTAAAGAATTATCTATAGAAGAAAAAGAAAATTTAATGTATTTATTAATGACTAATAATCATTTAGACATATCGACTATCGAAGAACTTAAAGATATTGATTCTGTTAGAAAAAAATATATAAAAATGTTAATCGAAAGGAATACATTAGGCAGTTTAAAAACAGCATATTTTGAAAAAACATTTGGTATAGATTTAGCAACGGCTATTAATTTAGTGAATTTATACGGAAAAAGTTTGGAAAGTGATTCGATAAGCTCTTTAGACGAAAAAAGCAGATCAGAATTTATATTATTAGAAAATATGAAAAAAATAATTAATTTGAATAATATTGAAGTATTAAGATATTATGTAGAAAATATTAATCCGGAATTTGTAGTGAAGCCAGATTTAATGATAACCTATGAAGCTAGATTAAAATATTTGTTTACACAAGAATTCAATAAAAGTTTTACAAAACCACTAGAAGAAGATAAAGCCATTAGTGATATAAAAGGGGAAGAAAATTTAGATATTTATTTTGCAGCTGGTCATGATGGAAAGAAAAAATGCAGAATGATGATAACTTCAATTGGGGCGTATACAAATATGCCAGAACCAGATGATTATTATGCAAGTTGGAATGTTGATAAAATAGCATCACATGGATATTGTTGTAGTTATGTGGGAGAAAGAAATTTAGGTACTGCTGAAGTAAAATATTGTTGTTTTGGTTTTACAGATTATGAACTTGGTTCTTTGCAATTGTCGGCACCTTATGACTTGTGCTCTCAATCGACAAAAGATAGCTATCAAATTTCTGCAATGTTTTCATCGATGTTCTTATTGCCAGATGATATTTTGGAATATACAAGACATACCCATAATGAAACGGTTTGGGAAAGAAGAAATATTTCGGGAGATGCAATGTTCAAAAAACAGCCCTCTTATATTGTATATTTTGTCGATAATTTTGAAGACAGGTTATCTGATTCCGAGGCGATGAAGCAATGGGAATCAGTTAGAAAAGCGGCCTTTAATTTTTCGTTTGAAGTACATGGTGTTAGAAAGCCATTGCCTATTATGGTTGTAGAAAGAGAAAAGATTGCAAAATCTCAGTTAGAAATAATTAGAACAAAATTAAGCGAATTTAAAATAACATTTAATCCGAAACTAATACAAGAAATAATATATGCTTATGAAAGTAATTATGCAGGTAATAGAGAATATCATCTTAATATATCCGAAAAATATTTTCCGAAATACGAACAATTATCAGATAGCGTTGTTGGTGAGATAATAGAAACAATAAAGGAAATATATCAAGTTGAACCAAGTATAGCAACTCAATGTATCTATGAATTAGAAAAAGCGGTAAGAAAAGAACAAGAAAAATATAGTAATACTCAGCATGGAGTTGGACAATCATTACCGTCATTTAATATTGAAGAAGCAATGATTAATATTAATAGGGTAAAATCTAATTTTAGAATAAGTCCGGATTCAACTTTTGTTATAGTCAATAGTTGTGAAGAAAACCAAAGACAATTTGAAAAAAGCGATGTTTCAACTATCGATCAAGAAATAATAGATGCTCAATTATCAGTGCCTGATATAACAACTGCATTAACCGATTCTGGATTATCTAGTACACTTGTTATGTACGAAAATGAGATAAAAGAAGAAGGGATAAATGGTAGATTAAAGGTTCATGGACAAAGACATATAAAATCTGTTTTATTATACTCTACATTAATTGGACAAGCTGTTATTCAAGATAAACATGATTTAGATTTAATAATGCTATCTGCTAAATATCATGATATAGGTAGAAAGACTGATGCTTATGAAGAACATGCTGAAGCAAGTGCAAAAATTGCTGTTGAAAAATTAAAAGATAAATATTCTCCAGAAGATTTATCGATAATTAGTACTATAATTGAATTTCACGAAATATCAAGGGATGATCCTAATGCTGATAAATTATTTGTTGAAATGGCTAAAAAAAATGGTGTTACTGATGATCAAATACTAAGAGTAAGACAAATGGCTGAAGTATTAAAAGATGCGGATGCACTTGACAGAACTAGGTTTATTAATAAAGCTCGATTAAATCCAGAATTTTTACAATATGCTTTTTCAAAACAATTAATAAAGTTAGCATCATCATTACAAGAAACTTATGCAATTTATGATTTAAAAGGATTTCAATGTGATGAAGCAGTAGGCATTTTACTACAAAGTTATACTCCACAGGAAGTTCTAAGAACTATAAGACATAGTACTAGGGGCAGTTTAAGAATTGAAGATATTCAAAGCTTTATAAATTCTTGGGCAAAATCTTGCTTACAAAAAACAGATGAATTTCAAGAAATGCCGCATAATTCTAATGGTGATAAAGAGGAAGAGGCTGTACATGGAAAATAATGAACAATTAATTGAATCAAAATTTAATGAAAAAGATAACCAAAATGGAGAAGTGTTAGATGTATCGCAAAATAATCAAGATTTGACAAATGATCAAAAATTAGAATATCTTTGCAAATTAATTCAAGATGCAGACAAAGAATTAGAAAAAAATGATGATATAAATAAAGAATTAATAAAAAATGACGATAGCTTAAGATGATAAGTCATCGTCTTTTTAAGTTTTTATTAAATAGGTTAAAAATATTTTTAGCATTGTTAGTAAAAAAATTAATAATTACATTTTATTAGTAAATTGTTATATTCTTTTTGAACATTTGTTTTTTCTATTTGTAATGTTAATAAAATTGTAAAGCAATCAATAAAAACTAATTGTGTGAAAAATAGTGTAGTAAAATGTAACCAGAAGAAAAGAGGTTTATTATGGCTAAAGGTAAAAATTTTTATAGCGATAAATTGCCATTAATCGTAAGGATTGTCTATTTATTGGTAGGAATCACCAATTTTATTTTGGGATATGCCCTTTATTTTATTGTTAAAGACGATAAGAAGAAGGAATATGATGCTGTATTTTTAAAAAGAGGAGCATCAATAGGAGCAGCAATGGTACTTATGGGAACATTATTTTGGCTAGTCGAATTAATTGTTGATGTTTTTATTATTCCTTTAATAAAATAAAAAAGAAATATGTTTTTTTATTAACGCAATGAATGCTGTTTATATGAAAGATATTGGTTCATAAAGGCTGTGTTCTCAAATATCAAACCTTTTTCAGGAAGATATAAATCTTCTTTTCCTTTTATTTGCAAATATTCTCTAAGATCTTTAGTTACTTTTGATTCATCATATACTTTTATATAGGGCTCACTTGATGACGAGTTAAAATGGGTAGCCAATTCTCCACTCATCATTTGACCAAAATTCATATTGGGCAATTCTTTATAATCGGGATTTTCCACCATTGTAAAACATCCACATTCATCCCGAAGAAATTCTTCAATAGTTTTAAATCCATAAGTCAGGATTTGCATTTTAAATGAAGAGACTATTTGAAAAAGCTCTTGTTTAACATTATGGTACCAGTTAGGATCGAATTTTACTACAATAAGCCTTTTGCCTTTACGATAATAGGCTTTTTGTTTTTCAGCCCTTACTAAATCATTAAAAACTTTTTCGTTAACATCATCTAATTCAAATAATTCAATTACAGCAAATTTACCACTTTCGTCTACATAGCTTCTATTAGTAAAAATATTATTTCTCCAAAGGGTTAAAACTGCTTTATAGAATAAATCATCAGGGACATTATTAATAGGATCTTCTAAATAACTTATTAATTCTAAAGGGACTTCTTTAAATGTTATCATTTATATCACCAACTTTATTTTATCATTAAAACCATTAAATGAAAATATTTTCCATTGATAAAAGGACTAAAAAGATATAAAATAAATATTGAAAGAAGTGGTGTTTATGAAAAACAAGAATTTTGGTTGGGGCATAGTTGTAGTGATAATTTTATTGTTGATTATTATTTTGCCTATGTTAACCGGGAACTCTAAGTATACCGATATTACTTATAGTGAGTTTAAAGAAAAAATAAATAGTGATGAGTTTAATTTCGTTTATGTTGGGGGAGAAAATTGTCAAGATTGTGATGACATGAAGCCTATATTAAACCAAATAAAAGAACAATATGATGTGGAAATTCTTTACTTAGACTTTTCTAAGTTATCTGAATTAGAAAAGTCCGAAATGCAGGCTTTAGGTACTAGCGGTTTAGGTAATGCTAAAGAACCTACATTTATATTTACGAGGTATGGAGAAATTGTTGATACCTTAAATGGGAAAGTATCGGGTTATGAAGAATTTGAAAAGGCTTTCTTAGAAAGCTATACTGAAAAAGATTTATTTAATAAAGTAAATGCTAAAGAATTTATTGATTTGTTTAATGGTAAAGAAAAAGCTTTCTTGGTTATAGGTCAAACTCAATGCAGTCACTGTATTAGTTTTAAAAAGGTACTCAATAAAGCTATATATAATTACAAAGCAAATATATATTATTTGGAGTTTGATTTGTTAACCGATGTAGATAAAAGGGCTGTTATTGCTTTAGATGATTCATTGCAAAAATTAGGAACTCCTCATACAATGATTACTAAAAAAGGGAAAATTTTAGATACAATAGAAGGGGAAACAACATATCCTATTTTGTTAGAAAAACTACAAAAGAATGGATTTATTAAAGTGGAAACCAATGAATAGTGTTTATAAATTAGTTAGAGAGTTTGATAAAAAGTTTCCAGGATCGGTTAATTGGTGGCGAAATAAAAAGCACTCTAAAATAGTTGAAAATAATTTGAACCCTGATGAAAAGGCAATCTTTGCTTTTGCAGCTCAAAAAAATGATAGCCCTTTTGATTTTTTTAGTACTTTTGTCTTTGTTTTAACCAATAAAAGAATTTTAATGGCTCGAAAAAGGCTATTATTTGGGTCATTTTTGATTTCGGTAACCCCTGATTTATTTAATGATATGAAAATTTATAATGGAATATTTTGGGGAAAAGTTACAATTGATACGGTTAAAGAATTGATTGTGTTTTCAAATATATCTAAAAAAGGCTTAGAAGAAATTGAAACAAAAGTATCTACATTTATGATGAAAGAAAAGAAAAAATATGGAATGCATAATTTTCATCAAGTTGGAGAGTAGGTGAAAATAAAATGAAGAAACTAGTGCTATTTATGGGTGTTTTGGTAATAGGTTTTTCATTTTTTTTGTACTTTTATTTTTCTCCCAAGAATTATTCGGAAGAATATAAATTAAAAGATTTTGATATAATTGAAGAATTTCATAAAGATGAAAAACTTTATTATTTTGTGATTAATGAAAAATATGATTTTGTGGTTAATGAAAAATATAGCATTAATCGTCAAAAAATAACTAAGATAGATTATAAAGATAATTGTATAACTCCTTATTTTGAAAAAACCAAATTAAATGAAATTTGCTATATCGAAGGTGATATCAATTACAATGTAATTACGTCAGAAGAAAAAGATAGTGGAACATTTGATTTAAATGGAATAAAACTATATGGTAATCCGGATATAATCTATACTATTTGGAATTATAATAGTGTTTTAATAGTGGAAAATAGAGCAATAACTAAGATAGATCTTTTTAAAGAAAGCGTGTATCGTAATGAACTTACCGTCTTAGTCGATAATCTTTTAATAATGCCCAACTATGATCAAAAGTATGATTATACTGAATTTTTGATTTTAAATGTTACCAATCAAAAACTAAAAACTTGGAAAATAGATTATGAAATTTCTAATGATAGCTATATATTAGGAATTTATGATAATAAAATCTATTTGGTCGATCGAAAATATAAAATTGAATATGAAATAAACCCCGTAAAGGAAAAGATTGAAGTGGTTGGTAATACTACCAAACTAGGAATTATTTATAATAATGGCTTCGAAGAATTGACCATGAATAAATTGATTAAAAATGATTTGAGCTTTAATTTTAAAGAAACCTATAATTATAAAATGAATAATGAAATGTTGTTTTTAAACTATTATGATAAAGATATTCTTACTAAAGTTAGTGACTTTAAAAATGGATATATAGTAAAACAGACAAATGATAATCTTTATTATTTAATTAATGATAATCTATATGTTTATAGTCCTTTTTCGGGGAATAAAAGGTTATTACAGTATTTTGAATGGAATTTTAATTATAAAAATTTAATTTTTATTTATAATAAATAACCAATTTATAAATTATTCATACTTTATATTAGGAGGCTTTACTAATGAATGATAATATCACTACCCCTAAAAATAAAGAGGAATATTTCACATATTATACTGTTGAAAAAGGTGATACTTTGTATGGTATTGGGCACAAGTACAATATTAATCCTGAGCTTTTGGCCACTTTGAATGGATTGAAATTTGAGGATTATATTTATCCCAATCAAGAAATATTAATACCAAAAAGTAATTATAGTTATTATATTACTAAGGAAGGGGATACCTTTGGACTCGTTGCAAATACTTTTAATATCACCACCGAAAGATTATTAAAATTAAATCCTACGATTTATTTAATGGAAGGACAATTATTGGTAAACAAAAAGGAAAATTAATGTTTTTCCTTTTTTAATTCATAAACTTTATCAACTTGACTAGCAACATTTTGAGAATGAGTAACTATAATTACACATTTATTTTCTTTTTGGGCCAAATTTTTAAAAATAGTAATTATTTCATTTTCGGTTTCATTATCTAGATTACCAGTTGGTTCATCAGCTAGAATAATATCGGGATTATATGAAAGACTTCTAGCTATAGCTACTCTTTGTTGTTCTCCACCAGATAGTTTTAATATTCTTCGATCCCCTTCATTTTTAGTGAGCCCAACTTTTTCTAACAATTCTAAAGCTTTCTTTCTTTTATCTTTTACTTTTATTTTTCCTATATCCATTGATAAAATAATATTTTCAATAGCTGTTAAATGAGGTAATAAGTTAAAAGACTGAAAGATAATTCCGATGTTTGAACTTCGATATTTATCAAGATTGATCTTATTTAAATTCTGTCCATTATAAACTATTTTACCAATACTACATTTTTCTAGACCGCTGATTAAGGAAAGAAGGGTTGTTTTGCCACTCCCACTTTTCCCTTTAATAGCATAAGTTTTACCCAAATCAAATTTAAAAGAAATATCTTTCAAGACATAATCATTAGGTTTAGCATCACCATATCGATAAGAAACATTTTCTAGAATTAAAATATTTTTCATTAACTACGCTCCTTTAAAATGGTTAATGGCGAAAATTTAGCAATACTTATAATTGAGGCTAAACTGCTAAATAAGGTTAGCAATAAGCCGATTCCTAAAAGTTCTAAAAGGACTTTAAGATTAACTACAGCATTAATGTTTTCTACTTCGCTTATTTTAGTAATACCACTTATTTTAGTAGAAATATTTTCATCATTATTAATTTTTTCTAACTCATTCATTCCCCCAAAATTTTTATTAATATTTGCTTTGGTTTCTTCACTAGAGGCAATTTCATTAGCCAACATTTTATTAGCGATGCTAACGCTAGAAGTGGCTCCAATAGTGGCTCCAAGAAGTAAGCCAATAATTGTAACTATTAATAATTCAAAAGTAAATTGAAGGCTAACACCACTTTTTTTCATTCCGATAGTTCTTAGAACTCCAATTTCATATTTTCTTTCTCTAATATTTATCATGTTGATAATGAATAAGACAATTGCTCCAATAATAAGGGTTATTATCAAAAAGGTAGTAGCATAAGAAGATAAATTACTAATTGATTGAGTCTCGCTTTCGATTTCACTTAAATTAGTAGTTACTTGATAGTTTTCATTTAAACCTTTTGAACTTACTTCATTAGTAAAACCTTCGATATCATCTTTGCTTTTTAAGATAAAGGTAGGAGTTATAGTGGGAGTTGCATCTCCATCATCACTTACCATTTTTTCTAAAATATTAATATTAGTAATAATTGTATTGGCTGAATTCGAAAACATATCTTTCATGTTATTAGAATCATTACTATTATCAGTATATATTCCAGTAACGGTTAATTCATAAGTTAGATCATCATTAGTGCTTACTATTGTAATAGTATCACCAATTTCAATTTCATTTAAAGTAGCTAGTTCTTCATTAATAACACAACTTGAATCATTAAAATTACTACTAACTTCACCACTACTAATAGTGTAACTTCCATTTATGAAATCGCTCATTCCTTCATAAGAACTATATCCTACAATGGTAAAATCTCCATTAAGTCCTTTCATATTTTGGATTTTTTCGGTTTTGGTAGTGGTGTTTTTAAAACCTCCTGGTCTTCCAGGCATTGCTTCTTGTATTGTTGTAGAAGTAGTAGTTTTTTGCAATGAATCAGTTGCTGGTTCTAGGTCTTTTCCGTCCATTCCTAAGCTGTAAGTATAGTAGTAATAATTAACATAATCACTATTACCATAATTTTGAATTTCTTCTAAACTGACATCTTCGATATCATTAAAAGTCTCAATATTTTCCTCGGCATTTTCACCTGGGACAAAATTTTTCATTAACTGCTCTCTATTAAAAGAAATACTGGCTTCAATATTATATTTCTGGTTGTAGGCCTCTACTAAAGTATTAGCTGAGTTTTTAATAGCCAAAGTAATTGCTGTAGTAGCAGCAATTACCATTATGACAATTACCATTAAAATATTTCGGCCTTTATTTCTAGCAATAGATGTTAATGCGTTTTTTACAATATACACATAAATTCTCCTTTTCTAAAAACATATTACTATTAAAATGTGATGAAATGGTGTAATAAAAATGTAATTTAGAAGAAATATTAATTTGCTTAATTTCCTTTAATATAATATAATTTAGGTGGTGATATTATGAAGCTAAATAATAAAGGTTGGGGTTTTAAAGAGATGTTTGTATTTATGGCCGTTTTAATAGTATTCTTAATTTTAATAGTTTACCTTATTTATAGCATTTACAATAGAAAAGAATTAATTGATTTTAAAGGCAATACCCTTAATATTCCTTCTTCAGAAACTAATCAAAACGGTAATACTACGATAAGTCCCTATGCTGATTTAGAAATTAGAATTAAAGACGCAACGGTAACATATGTTAGAAACTACTATAATAAAGAAATAAATGCTGGAATGTATGTTAGTGTAAAAACTTTAAAACAGGTGAATTTATTAAATGATTTATATGATTTAAAAGATTTAACTCCTTGTTCTGGTTATACTAAAGTTATATATGAAAATGGGATTTTAAAGTATTATCCGTATCTTAAATGTTCTCATTATACGACATCTGGATACGAAGGAAGTTATGATTTATAATGAAAAAAGTATCAATAATATGGGGAATATGTGTTTTAATAATATTTGGGGGATTAACAACTTTGGGTATTTTATATAAAAATATTAAACCATATGATGATTTAAAAAACGAAATGGAAAGAGTGGCAAAAGATTATATAGAATCTAAGAAAGACTTTGATTTAAAAGAAGATTCTTTAAAACTTAGTTTAGAAGAATTAAAGGAAATAGACGATAAAGCCAATCTTAAAATTGAAATAGATGAATGCGATGGATATGTTAAAATAAGTGAAGGAATAATAAACTATAAATATAAAGCAGTCTTAGATTGTAAAGATTATCAAAAATAAGCAAAAAATTGCTTGACTTTCATATAATAAAAGTGTTATATTCGTATTGTGTTAATTTTTGGGTTTCACTAGGTGAAACCTAATTTAATCAAATGTTTGACACACCAGGGTGTGTGTATATGAAAGGAGAGGCATATGCCAACAATTAATCAATTAGTAAAGAAAAACAGAAAAGATAAGACTAGGAAAAGCAAAAGTCCAGTATTAAATGTCGGTTTTAACAGTTTAGAGAGAAGACCAACAGATGCAAAAAGCCCACAAAAAAGAGGAGTTTGTACGAGAGTTGGAACTAAGACACCTAAAAAACCTAACTCAGCATTACGTAA
>CAZTRF010000004.1:0-34347 GCA_964616495.1 uncultured Muribaculaceae bacterium | reverse complement strand
ACTTAAAATATATGCGTTATAGTTTATTTTGGATTAATCCTATTCCACCATGTCCCGGATCTACTATTACTAATATTCCTGATAAAGAAAAAAAAGGTGGATTGGGTTTTGTTTTAAAGCCGAGCAAGAATATAAAAACAATTAAAAAGATTAATATATGTTTTTTCATATTAAAGTTTATTATAAAAATTAATTAAAATACATTTGTTTTGTGTTTTTCTTTATGTTTTTTCATATATTCAATTGGTTTTCATAAAAACCTTTAATTTATTTATCTGAAGCAAATTCTAATTATATATTATTACTAGATAACTCTATATTTATATTAAAGTTAGAATTATATACTTTCTTTTCCCTTTTATTAATGTGATTTTTTTGTAAATGTTTTTTACAATAAATCATTTTTATCATAATAAAATTCTAAAAAATTAATATAGTCAAGGCCATTAATATCAAATCCCAAAAATTTGTAGATATTCAATAAAACTATATCTTGTATAAAATACGAATAATAAAATTGTTCATCATTGTTTAAAATTTTTGTATTTGTTTTATTTTTGTAATGAATATAATGTACTCTAGCATTTTTTATATTATCTGATACTTGTTCAATTTCACTTTGAGTATAATTATATACATTATTTACATTTTGTATTAAAGAATAAATCATATCCACAAAATTTGCATCGCCAACTTTTTTCGTATCCTTACTTGCAGTTAATCGTAATGCTGAATTATAATCAAATGTTCTATAACAATATTCCAACATTGTTGTTGCATTTACAAATCTTATTAAATTAGGTACTTTAAATTGCGTAACATTAAAGTATAGTTCTATTAGAGGGAGTAGTTTATCATAACTATCATTAAATTTTACATATATATCAGTTAAATTTTTTATATTTTCTGCTTTCAAACATCTATGGTTTAAGTGGTCTTCAAGTTCACCGGTTTCCTTAAATACATCATGATTTCCACAGTCAAATATTTGGTATTTCTCATTTTCATAGTAAACATATTGTTTTTCTACAATAATTCCTTTTTTCAAAATTAACACCAAAAAATTTCTAAAAACATATATATTTTTTAATACTTGATTTACATTATTTTTTTTAACACTCTCAAAGCTAACATTTGAATTTCTAATAATTTTAAAGATATTATCTGTGTGTGACATACTACATCCGAAATTTATGTTTATTGTTAAATTGTTTGTGTTTATTTTATAATTAGCGGGTGTTGCTTTATAATTCATTGTTTTAAAATTTATATCACAAAGGTGATCATTAGTAAAGCAATCTATATTGTTATAAACAACTTCGTATTTATAAATATTTTTAAATTTCTTTTTTGTTAATTTTTTACCAAGTAAAATACGATCAATTCTATAATTAATAGTAGCATTTTCTATTGTATTTAATCCATTATAACTACTACCTGCACTTTGACAATTCAAAAACGTGATTTTAGCATCATTAAAAGATAAATTACCATTAAGTAAATCAAAAAAACTGGAGTGTTTTGGAGCAGATGTAAATCATTTGTTACGTTTACTTGTAAGAGTAACATATTGTCCTTAATTAGTATCATTGCATTATATTTTTTTCTTCCAATAGTCAACTTTACTGAAACATTATAAAAATCACTCCATTTAGCAATTTTCAAATCCATATTTAATCTCCTTGCAATATATTAAAAAGGTGCATTTGCATATAACCACTATAATTCATTGTTTACCTAACTTTATAGCAATTTTTTTATACAGCAACTTGTATAAAGGCTTGTATAAAATCTAATATGCAATTAATTACTTCTCTAGATGATACATCTAACCAATTAACTTTAATATTATTTAAGTTAGATACAAATCTTTTACTATTAAATACTTGATGTAATTTTTTATAAATTTCATCAAAACTATTCACATTTAATGTTTCATCATTAAGAATAATTTTGTCAATGTATTTTTCTAATTTGTCTTTTGATAAATTACCATATTTAATTAGATAATAGAAATCAAATACATCTTTATATCTTGTAGAAGTATAAGCAAATTTCAATAAAGATTTTAATTTTTCTGTAAATATTTGTTCTTTGGAATTAATAAATAGATTTGCACTTTTATTAATAGTGGTTAAATCAAAACAGTATTCTTCTTGCTCTATATCAAAATCTTTGTAAACTCCAATATCTAATTTAGAATCAATTCTATAATCATTTTTATCAACTAATATTATATTAACTCTTTTGCCCTCATAATCTTGATGGTGCAAATTTTCTATATTGCCATTTATTGAAATACTTATTCCATCTTTAACACTATTCAATTTTTTAATAAATTCTTTTATTGATTCAACACTCAAAGAATATTTAATGAAATCAAAGTCTATATCTCGAGTAGCACGTCGCTTATCCTTTGAAATATTATGCATAACTACTCCACCTTTGATGGTTACATTATGATTTAAAGAATAATATCTTGTGATACTTTTGCGATAGCATCCGCTAATTCATATCCATCTTTAACATATAAATCTACCAATGCAACTATATCCATTAAAACACCTCATCCTGTATCAAAGACATTATCTTTTCACCATTAGGATAAATATTAACATATTCTTGTAGTTTGTATATGTTTAAACCATTTTTAATTTTTCTATAATTTTCAATTATTTCTTTGTAATAATCATAAGATGTAATATTCTTATTTTTGATTAATTCTATTAACATTCTTTCTTTATTATAAATATTTATCTTGACTCCTTCAAATTCTATATTTGTCTTGCCTAAATTAAAATAATTATCTATGGAGTATGATTGAACAATATGCTCATCATTAAATCTTCCCGAAGTCCTATCAGTTGTCATAAAAATTTTTTTAGGAATTACATCTGTTAAATTATGATAATAATAAGCGCTATCTCCTGAAATAATTGCATTTGGAAATTTTTTTGTAAAAATTTCTAAATAATGATTGTTTTGCTTATCTGAATAAATCCCTGATTCAATTTTATAAATAATTCCATTATTAACTGCTTTTTTAATTTTATAATCCGTCCCAAGCTTTTCTTTTAATTCTTTATAGCTATATACCATTTCAATCACCTATATACATTTTAAACTAAAAACACACATAAGTCAACGATTGTGTGTTGTTTTAGTAAAATAAAAGACACTTGTTTACAAGGATCTTAACTATTAGATTTAAATTTTGTTACTTCTCTGTATTTGAGAAATACTTGCTCGGGTGTCTAGGGTCTACTACTATTAATATTCCTGATAAAAAAATGGTGGATTAGCTTTTGCTTTAAACCCAGTTAACGCAAAAATAGATAATACTAAAAATACAATAATTTTTTTCATATTAAAATATATGAAAAAAAGAGTTATTTAACTCTTTTCAATCCAATCTTTTATTTCTAATATGGCTTTTTGATAAGTTTCTTGATTTAAATTATCTTTAAAATATATTTTACTATTCATTAAGGGAATTTCTCTTAAATAATAAAAATTATTTTCTACTTTAAAAGTATATATTTTGTCTTTGTATTTATTGTTGAGGACTATTTGATTGGATTTTAAAAAAAGATATTCTTCAGGTTTAACGGGGTTGTCAATTTGCCATTCACCAGATTTATTTTTATGCCAGCCTGTTCCACTAAATTTTTTATTTGATAATTCTAAGTGAACATGGTTGCCAGTGGCGGTTCCACTTTTTCCTTCGTGACACAACACTTCTCCCTGCTTAATTATCATTCCCGGTTTTAATTTTGAGATATCGTCATCGTGAGCAAGAAGAATAGTCAAAAAGGTTTGTTCATTGTTGGCACATAATACTTCTTCATTGCTTTGAAACCAAATTGTATTAGCTACGCCTTTTTTAGAGTAGCATTTCATAATGGTTCCGGTATAAGGAGCATACACCTCATCTATTCCTGAGTCTTTTCCTCCTAAATCTAAAGCCATTATCGTTTTGTGGGTAGTAGAATCATTCCCATAACCTTGTGTTAATCGATAATAGGTCATAGGAAAATAAGCTTTTTCCATTATTTTTCACCATTTCCTTTTTTACAGCAATGAACTTGTTCCTCAATTAATAAAAGCAATTCTAAATCAGAAATTTTAATTTTTCTTTCATTTAGTATTTCTAATATTTTTTCTTTTGCTAATTGGAGTTTTTCTTCACTAGTAGCATTTTTATAAACTTGCTCTACTGCCGTTACTCCAGTTTTAACGAGATTCCTTATTGTTTCATCTTTTATTTTTGTATTAATTGCTTTTTTTAATTTACTTCCTAAATAACTTATTATTCCGGTAAGGACGGCTATAAAGAGCGTTGCTAATTCAGGCTTAATGGCATTATAAAAATCAATCATTTTATTTTTCACTTTTCTTTCTAATACATTTTATGAAGCAATAAAAAAAGCGCATGTTCATGCGCCTTAAAAATTAACGTTTTGAGAATTGTGGTGCTCTACGAGCTTTCTTTAAACCATATTTTTTACGTTCTTTAATTCTTGGATCTCTTCTAACAAAACCTTCAACTTTTAATATCTTACGATATGAATCGTCTCTTGTTTGATCAGTATCAGCATCATACATTAATAATGCTCTAGTAATACCTAAACGAGTTGCTCCAGCCTGTCCTGAAAAGCCACCGCCTTTAGCAGTTACTTCAATATCGAATTTATCTTCGTTATGAGTAGCAACTAATGGTTGTTTTAAATCCATAACTAATGTTGGAAATGGAAAATATGTATCAACTGGTTGCCCATTAACAACAATATTTCCTTTACCTGGTTTCATTACAACTTGAGCAATTGAGCGTTTACGACGCCCAGTTCCTAAGAATGTTTCTTTTTTAGCCATCATTTGCCTCCTAATTAATTTCTATTAATTCTGGTTTTTGAGCATCATGTCCATGTTCAGAACCTTTGCAAACAAACAACTTACTATAAGTTTGTCTACCAAGTCTTCCTTTTGGTAACATGCCTTTAACAGCTCTTTCAACCATTTCTTCTGGATATTTTTCTTTCATAACTGCAGCGGTTCTTTCTCTTAGTCCGCCTGGATATCCACTATGATTGTAATACATCTTGTTATCTAATTTTGATCCAGTTAAATTAACTTTTTCTGCGTTTATAATAATAACATAATCTCCGCAATCAATATGAGGTGTAAAAGTAACTTTATGCTTACCTCTTAATAAAGTAGCTGCTTTTGTAGCAACTCTTCCTAAGTTCTTACCCTCAGCATCAATTATGTACCATTTTCTCTCAACAGTTTCTTTTTTTTGCATAAATGTGTTCATAATAATTTCCTTCCTTTATTCTCCTTTATTTCCCTTCCCACAGTTCATAAACTTGAATAAATAAAATGTACCAATATGAATTATATGCAAATAAGCCTAAAAAGTCAATTAAAACCTTGTTTTTTTTTAGATAACTGTAAATTATCTTTGAATATTGTTCTTTATTCTATAAATATCTTTTAACAAATCTTTTAAGTCATTATTTCTATATAAAGGAGCAAAGGTCGAATTATTATATTTTTTAATAAAATCAACAATTTCTGGAAGATCACCTTTTGATTCAACATCTTCTTTATAAAAAACCTCTTCATCTCCAGATTCAATAAATTTTCCATCTTTAAAAAATAATACTTCATCTACAATATCATAATAAAAGTTAGGATCTTTTGATAAAATTATAATACTTTTTCCTTTTTTCTTTTCTTCCACTAAAATTCTTTTCAAGTTTTTGCGGTCTTTAAAAGCTAAATCCTTATCTACATAGTTTAAAATGATAACTTGAGGATTAATGGCTAAGGTAGCTGCCAACATAACTTTCTTTTGATAGGTCAAAGGAATATCTAAAGACCTTTCTTCCCATAGGACTTCTTCTACACCAAATAATGATAGATAATGCTGAGTTAATTTTTCTACTTCGGAAAAACCCAAATAGTTTAAGCCAAAGGTTACCTCTTTCCATACGGTTTTATTAGTCAAAAATTTTTTAGGATCATCAAATACATATCCCATTTTATTTTGAATAAATAGGTTTTCTCTTTTGGTAGTACTTTTATCAAGTTTATGATTAAATACAAACATTTTACCTTCAGTTATTCTACTAAAACCCATTATTAAATCAGAAATTTCATCAATAGTAATATCACCTACTAAAGAAATTATACTTTTATCGTAAATACTAAAACTAACTTCTTTTAAGATTAAGCTACTTACATTTTTAAATATTATTTTTTCCATATGGCCTTTACCAATCCTTCATTTGTTAAATATATCTTATTAATCATTCCATATAGTTTAAGTTGAATAGACAAATCAATTATAAAAGGCAATGATATTCCTAAAGTTTTTAATTTTTTTTCTTCTAATAAAATTTTATCTTTTGGACCATATAAAACAATTACATTATTTTCTATAATCATTACATCATCACAAAGTAAAGCATCTTCTATATTATTAGATATTATAATTAAAGGACTTTTTCTTTTTTTAAAAAAGCTTATTATTTTTTTCTTATTAAATTTAGACAAATAATAAAAAAGATTTTCTAATAAAATAATTCTATTTTCTCTTATATTGGTAATAATGGTTAAAATGGCTTTTTCTTCAACTGAAAGTCTTTCTTTATTTATTAATTCTTTATATCTCAACTTAGATATTAATTCTATATTATCCTTTTTAACATTAAATCGATCTATTTTTAAGTATTCTTCAGGATAAAAAAAGTTTTTATCTGTACCGGTAACAAATGTTATTCGATTACTTTTAGTGAGTTTGGCTAAATTTTTTACTTCATTCATCATACTCAATCCTTTGACTATTTATTATAATGGTTTTTAATGAAAATAAAAAGCCTTTTTTAATAAAAGGCTTTAATTAATCAATTATTCTAATAATGGTCATTCCATCTTTTGAGTATAAGAACTTTTCACTAGCATATCTAGCCACATAATCAGGATCCTGTAATTTGGTTACCTCAGACTTTAAAGAATCTTCTTCCTCTAATAATAATTCATATTTGCTTCCTAACTCTCCAGCTGTAGACTTATTATCTAATATTTTGCTCCAGTATCCCGCTAAAGTTATAATCATATAAATAAAAACTCCAAATACTATTAAAGTTAAAAATAAAAATCGTCTTTTTGCTTTCTTTGAAACCTTATTCATAAAAACCTCATATTACCTTGATTATATTATTTTTGTTTCTTTTTTACAAGAGAAAGTGGTTTTTTTAAACATTTAATTAACAGTTTTTTTATTTTATGAAATGACATAAATCCTAAAATAAGAACAAAAAGAAAGTAAATATGCATTATTCCACCATTTATTTTATAAATAATTAAAAGATAAAAAAGAACTAAGCAATAAATTAATAAAGGAATAGAAATAAATTTAAAAAGTTTTTTGTTTCTAAAAATGGTTTCATTTAATGAAAGGGCCTTTTTTACAAAAATCCCATAAAAAAAAGAAACTACAAAACAAATTAATTGAATTGTAACATCCATTATTTAAATAATTTAGATAACATGCTTTCTTTTTTTTCACCCAAATTTTCATCAATGTAGTTTAGGCCATTAATTATTCCTTTTATTGAAACATTGCCATCATCAGTATTTAATTTGACTATTTCTAAATCTGCTCCTTTTAAAAGAATATTACCGGCCGCTGAATCCAATATAAATTCTTCACTATCAAAACTAATAACCTTTTTTATTCCGGTTAAAATAATACTTTTTCTTTCAACAATTGATACTTGATGTCTACTTAAATTTAAGTTTTCATTTTTGTCCATCTTTTCCTCCTAACAAATAGTATGCAAAGAATTAAAAAATAGCACAAAAAAAGCCTTTTTCAAGGCTATAATTTTATTCTTCTTCTTTTGAAGCTGGTTCAAATTCAGTATTTTTATATTCTTCTAGAATTGCATCTTCAAATTGTTTTCTTACTTCTGGATTAATTGGATGTGCAATATCTCTATAGCCACCAGTAGCTGTTTTTCTACTTGGCATAGCTATAAATAATCCATTATCTCCTTCAATGATTCTAATATCGTGAACTGCAAATGAGTCATCAATTAATACTGATGCTATGCCCTTCATTCTAGAACCTTCTTTTTCAATTTTACGAACGCTAACTGATGTTAATTTCATAGTTACACTCCTTCTCTTAAATATCTATTTAAAGTTTATATCAAAATTTTGAAAAAATCAACAAAAATCAAATATATTCAACTACAACTTCTTTTGTAATTACATCAGCATATGAAAAACTTTTTTGAATTCCGTCACTCGTAATCGTAAAAATGTTAGGATATGCTCCATCAATGATTCCAATATATTTAAAGTTTTTATTCCTTAATCCATAGGTTTTTATGGCTACTTTTCTGCCTATATTTTGATTTATTATATTTCTTATTTCTTCTATATTCACCTTTTACCTCGGATATCCTATATACATCATTCCGTTAGACTTTATGCCTCCAATACCTTCTTTACCATACTTGGTTTTTGAAAGTAATTGCAATAAATCAATTGGAATGTTTTTTTCGGTAAGGGCAATAGTTGTTGCAATTATTGCCGGATCTAAGGCATGAATATTTACTCTTTTAGGACTAGAGGCATAGTTGGCTCCTGATTTAATTAATTCTTCATAATTACTTTGGCAGGCTCCCGCTATAATTACCAATTTTTCATGACTTTTTTCATACTTTCTTGCTAAGCTAATAGCACTACAAAAGTTAGCTGAATTTTTATAATTGTTATTATCTTTCTCATTACCTTTTTTTCGATAATAAGCGTCATGTCCCGTAATAATTACAATATCAGGTTTATACTCTTTTAGATAAGCTATGATATTACTAGCTATTTCATTTTCTTTGATTTTTTTACCAATAGCTAAAACTCCGGCACTATTATAAAAGTTCAAGCACCTTTTTAAATAATCTGCATCTCCATCGATATGTAGTATTTTAGCTGGCAAATAAAAAAAGTCATCTCGATCTAATATTAAGTTTTTATCCAATTTTGCTAAATAATCTTCTTCAATGACTTTTTCTTTATATATTCTTAAATCATCTTTTGGGGAATTGGCATATATTCTCATGTCTATTCCTTTTAAATAAAAAATATTTTCTTTAATATTTATTACTTTAAATACTGTGTCATGATTATAACTTTTACGAGTGACTAAATCTCCTTTTCTAATTTCCAAATCAATCACCATTATATTATATGACAATAGTTTACTCTTTTTTACTTAAAACATTTGAAATTTCAATATATACATCTACGGGTATCTCTTCTGCTCTATTATTTAAAGACAAATTATGTTTCTTTAAAATTTGATCGATTTCCCCTAAACTTTCCGTTAAATTGTTTTTTAAAGTTTTCCTTTTATGAGCAAAAGAAACTTTTAAAAGGGTTTCCAACTCTTTGTAATTGTTTACTTCTTTTATCTTAGGAATTAATTTTATAATGGCTGAATCCACTTTTGGAATAGGATTAAATGAACGCTTATTAACATCAATTATTTTTTGGCATTCATAAAAAATATTGGTATAAACGGTTAGCGATCCATAATTTTTATTATTAGGTGAAGCTGATAATCGATCGGCCACTTCTTTTTGAACCATTAAATATATTTCTTTAAAATTTATTTTAGAATTAATTATTTTTTTAATAATGGAAGTTGTAATATAATAAGGAATATTAGCAACTAAAAATATGTTTTGATATTTAAAAGCTTTTAAATCTTCAACTATATTCGAATTAATAAAGTCTTCATATTTAATTGTTAGGTTTTTATTATTTATTTTATCTAGATAAGGTTTCATATCTAAATCTATCTCATAACATACTATCTGTGCTTTTTTGGCTAATAATATTTCAGTTAAAGCTCCTTTACCAGGACCAATTTCAATTATTAAATCGTTTGAAGTTATATCTAAACATGATGAAAGAAAAGCCAATATTTTATTATCGACTAGAAAGTTTTGCCCATATTTTTTTTTAGCTTTATATTCCATAATATTATAAAAGCGAGTATTACTCGCTTTCCCATCCATTTCTAAGAATATCATAAGTAATTGTGCTACGTCCTATGTTTTTAGAAGCATATTCTTCAGATTCGGTTAGAAGGTCTATACTTGTACCTCTTACTCCTCGGTCAAGCACAATGGCCACTATTTCGCCATTAGGAACTCTTGTTGATTTAAAAGTTATAACTGACCCACATGGTAAGCTTTTAGATGCAGCTACAATCCTAACTTTTCCAAACGTTTCATCCTCATAAAATAATGTCCCATCAGAAACATCTAAATATGGAGAACAGCCTAATCTTCCATTACACTTTGGGCAATCAGCAGCATATCCAGTTAAACTTCCTTCTAATGTTGACTTAACATCATAAATATCGGTTATTTCTAAAGCAGCTATAGTTTCAGTCATTGCTGCTAAGTCTAAAGTTTTATTTAAATTAAGATTCTCTGATTTAACTTCTTCTTTGGAAGAACTATATTCAACACCAATAATAGCAATAATAATTACTATTAATTTAACAATGTTTGCGACAATATTACTCTTGTAATATTTCATGTTCTATTCACCTCGTTCGCATAAACATAATACCATATTTACACATTCATGTCAAAAATGGTAGCCACATTAGCCCTCAAAATACTTTCCAATTTTTGGGGATCAATATTTAACTTTTCGCTTAAAAAATTAAATATATATAGTATATTGGCTGGTTCGTTTTTATGTCCTCTTAATGGTTCTGGACATAAATATGGGCAGTCAGTTTCTAAAATCAACTTATTTATTGGTAGGTTTCTTACTGTTTCTATAAAGAAATTGTTTTTAAAGGTTATAGTTCCATTAATACCAATATAGTATCCTAATTCTATGTATTTCATTGCTAATTCATAACTTCCTTGAAAAGAATGAATTACTCCTGTTAGGGAATATTCTTTTAAAATATTGTATGTTTCTTCATTGGTATCTCTAGAATGGATTATTACTTTTTTGTTATACTTTTGGGCTAAATCCAAGTATTTTTTAAACTTCTTAATTTGCACTTGTTTATTAAAGTTCAGAAAGTGATAATCTAATCCTATTTCACCTATTCCTAAAACTTTAGGATTATTAAAGCTTGATTTTATATAAGAAAGGTTTTTTTCATCATCTTCAATTATTGTGGGATGGGCTCCTAGCATTGAATATATTTCTGAATATTTTTGACTTAATAAGAAAGCTTCTTTATTGGCTTCTAAATCACAGCCACTTGTAATCATATATAAAACTTGATTTTTTTTAGCTCTTTCTACTAATTCTTTAATATCATCATAATCGGTAGATGATACATGACAATGTGTATCAATTAACATAGTTATCATTCCTTTTTAATAATTATAACAAATAAAAAGCTTTATTACTAAAGCTAATTTCCCATTTTAAATTGACCAATAATTAATTCTTTCATAATATTAGATATTATTAATTGACTAGGATTATAATAGTTGTCTCTTAAAATTAATAAACCAATAATATCGCTGTCTACAATCATCGTAGCAATGGTAAAACATCCTTTTTCTTTATTTTTATTAGTTATATTTATTTCTGTCTGATCTTTGCTAAAAATATTCTCTCTTTTCTCCATAACAGAAAGCAATTCTGAAGATAGTTCTTGGTTTTGATATTTTAAAAATAATCCTTGACCAACAATAACATTCCAGTTGTCACTTATTAAAATATCAAACCCAGTTATTTTATTAACTAAGGTTGATAACTCAGAAATGTATTTAATACTATCTTCTAATTTTGAAAACTTTTTAAAAATAATGGCTTCTTCTTCGATAAATATTTCGAGATTTTCTCCGTCTTTGATTTTTAGGTTTTTTCTTATTTCTTTGGGAATAACGATTCTTCCTAGTTCGTCTATTCTTCTTACCATTCCTGTGGTTTTCAAAGCAACACATCCTTTAATAATAGTGTTGCCTTATTTCAAAATATTATACAATTAGAAAGAAATAATAGCCTCTAATAGTTTATTTAAATAATAAATATAGTGTTTATTTAAATCATTTAAAAATAATAATACTTGAATCCGTTTATTACGATATTGAAGCTTGAAATTATTTGAAATATTGTTAGCAGTTAAAAATAATTTATCTCCTGGCAATTTATTACTTAGTTTTTCACTAAATTCTATTAAAATATATCGATCATTTTGTTCTACTTTTTGGATATGAAGTTTCTCTGCCATGCTTTCAAATAATTCTTCTTGCATATATATTTCAATACTTTCATTTACTTTACCAAAACGGTCTTCTAATTCTCTTTTAACCTTTATTAAGTCCTTATATGAATTTATTTCATTAATCATTTTGTGGATTTCTATTTTCACATTTTCATCCGAAACATATTCATTATCAATATGAGTTTCTACATTTAAAAGACTTGATTCATTATCAACTTCTTCTTCTTTTCCAGAAACAGCATCTTCTACCATTTTCATGTATAAATCTATTCCTACAGCATCTAAATATCCGGCTTGCTCACTTCCTAATAAATCCCCAGCTCCTCGAATCGCTAAGTCTCTCATTGCAATTTTATAACCACTTCCTAATTCAGTAAATTCTTTGATAGATTGAAGACGCTTTACTGCTATATCATTTAATACTTTTGTCTTATTATACATTAAATAGGCAAAGGCGATTTTATCACTCCTCCCAACTCTTCCCCTTATCTGATAAAGTTGAGAAAGCCCAAATAAATCCGCATTATAAATTATTAGGGTATTAACATTCGGAATATCTATTCCAGTTTCAATAATGGTTGTACATAATAATACATCAAATCGATTATTAACAAAGTCTTCCATAATATTTTCTAATTCTGTTTTGGACATTTGACCATGAGCAAACTTAATATTTGCTTCAGGAACCAATGTTTTTAAGAAGTTTAGTTTTTCTTCTAAATGGGCAATATTATTATAAACAATATATATTTGCCCCTCTCGAGATAATTCTTTATAAATGGCTTCTCTCACAATATAATCGCTTTCAGCTATAACGTATGTTTGAATGGGATAACGGTTGACTGGTGGAGTATCAATAATACTCAAATCACGCAAACCACTTAAAGCAAATTTTAAAGTTCTAGGAATTGGAGTAGCTGAAAGAGTTAAAACATTAACATTTTGTTTCATTTCTTTAATTTTCTCTTTATGAGTTACCCCAAAGCGTTGTTCTTCGTCAACAATTAATAACCCCAAATTTTTAAATTCAATATCTTTACTTAATAAGCGATGAGTACCAATTAACATGTCTATCTTACCATCTTTTAAGTCTAATAATATTTGTTTGGCTTCTAAAGAACTAGTAAATCTATTAATTAATTTTATATTTATTGCTAATGAATCAAACCTTTTACTTGCTGTTTCATAATGTTGTTTAGATAAAATAGTGGTTGGACATAAATAGGCTACCTGATATCCATTAATTATGGTATTAAAAGCTGCTCTAAAAGCCACTTCAGTTTTACCAAAACCCACATCTCCGCAAAGAAGACGATCCATTGGCTTATCGATTTTTAAATCTTCTAATACATCAGCAATTGCCTTCATTTGATCAGGCGTTTCCTCATATTGAAATTTAGATGAGAAAATGGCCTCTTCAGGATAAGATTTAAAAGTAGGACCCGTTGTTTTTGCTCTTTCACTATATAATTTTATTAATTCTTCCGTTATATCACTTATTTTTTTTCTTACAAAAGCCTTGGTTTTTTGCCAAGCGGTGGTTCCTAATTTATTTACTTTTGGATGATCTCCTTCTTTTGAGGAATATTTATAAATTGTTTCAATTTTTTCGACTGGTATATAAACCTTATCATTATCTTTATAGTCTATCTCAATATAATCCTTAATCATATTGTTCTTTCTTAAAGAAATTACTCCCATATAAATACCAATTCCATGAACTGTATGAACTACATAATCACCCTTTTTAATGTCATCAAAAGTCTTTAATTTTTTACCCATACGATAAGTGTTATTATAAACAATCTTATTTTCAATTTTTTTATCAATATCATATTCCGATATAACGACAAGATTATCAATAATAAAACCTTTATTAATTTTTTTATTAATATAATTGACATCAACATCTAATAAATCTTTTATTTTTTTAACTTCTGAATCAGTAGATAAAAAGAAGTAAACTTGATATTTATCTCGACGCATTTTATACACATAATTTTTTAAAGTTTCAAAATTTAAATTAAAATTGGGAGTTTCTTTAGACTCGTAGCTAACATTTTTTATTCCCTCAACTTTATCGTTAAAAGAATTCAAATATATATAATTTAATGGCTTAACTTCTTCAAATTCAAACATCAAAGAAGTAGTTACATTCTTTTCTTTAGAATATTCCACTATCTCTTCAGCTAACTTTTGATAAGAAGCCATTACTTGATTATAATTGTAATATATAACAGTAGCATCTAAAACATAGTTCAACAAACTACTATGACTTTCTGTTTCCAACTCAACATATGGAATTAGCTCTATTTCTGAAATTGTTTTTAGGGACTTTTGAGTATTTTCATCAAAATATCTTATTGACTCTATCGTATTTCCATAAAGTTCTAGACGACAAGGATGATCTTCATGAAGAAGAAAAACATCAATAATAAAACCTCTTTCAGCATATTCCCCGGTTTTAGTAACTAATGATTCTCTTTGGTATCCATATTTTTCCAAAACATTTAATATATCTTTTTTGGAAAAGTTTTGGCCATTTTTAAAAATTAACTTATTGTTAAATTCTTCCTTAGCTGGAAGATATCTTAAATATCCAGTTAAGTTAGTAATAATTATCCAATTACCTTCTTTTAAACTTCTTAAAGTTTCCAATCGTTTATTTTTTAAATCAGGAGACACCGCTACCGCAACAGACATAAAAAAGTCATCCATAGGAAATAATAATACTTTATCAGTATATACAGATAAACACTGATAAATTTTATTAGCTTCATATAAAGTAGAAGTCAACACAATAAGGCTTTTTGACTCTTTTTTAAATTTACTGGCAATATAAAAAAAGCTTAGTTCCGAATTCAGCCCATTTATTGCAATATTATTGTCAAAATTAAACTTTCTTAGTATTTCATCCATGTTTCCTCAATTATATTTATTCATTGCCTCTTTTATTTTATCTTCTATAAATAATTTTATTATTTCATTATATTGTGCTTGGTTAGATTCAATAAATTTTTGTTCAGATTTAGAAAACTTTTCAAGAACAAAATCTTTTGCATCTTTTTCAATTTCATTTTTAATACCAAACTTCAAATGATAAAAATTATCACCCTTTAACACGTTAATTATAGACTTTATACCGTTATGTCCTCCATCACTAGTATTGGTTTTTATTTTTAATTTACCAAATTCCATGTCTAAATCATCATGAATTATTAAAACCTGTTCATTGGAAATATCATAATAGTTTTTAAACTTTATCACAGAGTCTCCAGAAAGATTCATATAGGTTTGTGGCTTCAAGTAAATTACTTTGTCTTTTTCATAGTATAAACCTTGAAACTTTTCTTTCCAATTAACATTTTCTAAAAATCCATCTAATATTTTAAAACCAATATTATGACGAGTTTTTTCATATTCATTTCCGGGATTACCTAATCCAACTATTAATTTCATATTTCACTCCTCAAACAAATTTTGATAAGTTTTAACTTCACTTATAAGCACTGGTTTGTTAACAACCATTCCTTGTTTACCATTCTTGGTAGCTTCGATTAAAATTAATTTAGCATCATCATTTGGTTTAGAATAAATATATTGAATTCTTTTTACAACAAAATTATATTTTTTAAGAACTAAGTATATTTCTTCAAACCTTTCTACCCTATGTGACAAATAAAACTTTCCATTGTTTTTCAATAAATACTCAGCCATTTTTATAATTTTCTCTAAATCAATTTTTATTTCATGGCGAGCAATTCTTTTTTCTTCCGTATCATTAAGAAATGACCCTTCATTAACTTTAAAGTATGGCGGATTGCACGAAACAATATCAAAAGACTCTGAATCAAATAAAGTTTTTAAATTATTACAATCATCACGAATTATTTCTATTTGACTTTCTTTATGATTAATTTTTACACTTTCGTTCGCACAGTTATATATTTTTTCTTGAATTTCCACCCCTTTTATTGTGGCTTTAGTCTTAGTTGATAAGATTAAGGGGATTGGAGCATTTCCTGTACATAAATCAATTATTTTTTTAACGCTCGGAGTTATTTTAATAAATTCTGCTAATAAAATAGAATCTAAAGAAAAGCGAAAACCTTCTTTATATTGCACTATTTTTAAGTCTTTATAATCAAACAAATCATTTATTACAGTTTTCATTTAAATATACTTCTTCTTTTTCGCCATCATAGTCTAAAATATATTTTCGTTCCAAAATATTAACATCTATTACTTTACCATTTCTCTCGTTTCTCTTTATTGTACTTCCAATGGCCGGTAAACCCTTTTGACACATTGTATAATTTTCATCTTCATATGCCAAACAACAAAGAAGTCTTCCACAGGCTCCATTAATCTTATTTGGATTTAAAGCAATATTTTGATTTTTGGCCATATTAATGGTAACGGCATCTATTCTATTTAAAAATGATGCACAACATAATTGGCGTCCACATTGACCTAGACCTCCAATTTCTTTTGCTTTGTCTCTAACTCCGATTTGGCGCAATTCTATTCTAGTTTTATACTGACCAGCTAATTTTTTAGCTAACTCTCTAAAATCAATTCTTCCATCAGCCAAAAAGTTAAAAAGCAATTGCTTTTTGTCAAAAGTATAACTAGAATCCAAAATATTCATTTCTAAACCTAATTCTTCTACAAATTCTTTTGCTTTTTCTAAGGCTTTTTCAGCATCGACTAAGTTTTTACGATATTTTTTGGAATCTTCTTCATCGGCCAATCTAATAATTGGTCTTAAATCCATACTTTCTTTGCTTTTACTATCAGTACTCACAATTTTTCCATATTGCAAACCTTTTTCAGTTTCTACTATAACATATTCACTTTTTTGATAAATAGTTTCTTCAGATTTAAAATTATAAATCTTACCATTTTCTTTAAATACTATTCCATATATTTTCATTTCACATCACCCAATTCAATTATATAGTTATCCAGTAACAATTCTATATTAACATTATATTGTAATTTTTCAATCGATTTTTTTGTAATTAAAGCATATTTATTCCATTTTAATAATTTATCTTTATTAGTCATTAAACAAAAATTTTCTAATATTATCATTAAAATGGTTTTTATTTTTTCTTTTTCAAGAGTATATGGCTTTAACTTTTCTTTCAATTCATAATACTCATACTCTGAAATTAATTTGTCTAAAAAACTTTTAGCCAAATTATCATATTCTTCATATTCTTCAGGCAATATATTATATTTTTGATAATTTATTATGTTTTCATAATAATTTTTATATATTTCACATCTACTTAATATTGTTGGTAAAACATTTGCTCTATTATTAGTAATAAAAATGGCTATTACTTGACTGTCTGGCTCCTCTAAAAATTTTAATAATACATTTGCTGAAATAGAGGTCAGCTTGTTTGTGTCTTTTAAAATATATACATTATATTTTATAAATTGAGAGTTTTTTGACAACTTTCTTTTTAATGAAAGAATCTCATCTTTAGTAATAATTGAGTTTTCTGAATCAACCGTTATTACACTAGGCATACTATTATTATCAATTTGAAAGCAAAGATCACATTCATTGCAGTTTTCATTATATTCAGCAGGACAATTTATTTTCTTCACAAAAGAAAGGGCATCTTTATAGCAATGAATAGAATTGTTAGTTTCTATTAAAAAGGCATGTCCACTTTTTTCTTTTTTAAAAGATTCATAAATTAAATCAAATGAATTACCACTCATAAGCCCTCCTATCTTATTATAAAAAACATGGCTAAAATTGATAAAAAGCCTGGTATTCCTAAAAGACTAACTGATACTATGGTTGGTAAGTTTATAGGAATAAATACATTCGTTATATTTAAAAATAAGTTAAAACAATACAACACCATAAATGCCAAGCAGATTCTTTTTACTACTAAAAATATTTTCTTTTTCATATTATCACCACTAAATCATATGAAATTTATAATTATTTATGAAATCTTTTTTCGATCTGCTAGTGCTCTATCTAAAGTGATTGAATCTAAGTAATCAATTTCAGCTCCCATTGGAATACCATAAGAAAGCCTAGAAACCGAAACTTTTGTATTTCCTTCTAGTATTTTGTTTAAGTATAAAGTGGTCATTTCCCCCTCTAACGTTGATTTTAAAGCTATAATAAGCTCACATGATTCCATATCTTCGATTCTTTTAATTAAAGAGCTTATATTAATATCGTCAGGATCGATTTTATCAATAGGAGATATTAGACCATTTAATACATGATAAACTCCTTTGTAGTTTCCGGCTTTTTCAAAAGCAAAAACACTTTTATAGTCTTCTAATACACAAATAATATTTTTACTACGGCTTTCATCACTACAAATATCACAAACTTCTTTATCAGTTATATGACCACAAACCTTACAAGTTTTAAGCTTGGTTTTTAATTTTTTTAAGTTATTGCAAATCAAATTAATATCAGTATCATCAAAGTTAATAAATGATAAAGCCATTCTTTCTGCACTTTTTTCGCCAACACTAGGTAGTTTTTTCAACGAATCAATTATATTATTCAAACATTCTGGATAAATCATATTAAGCCATTTAATGAGCCATATGCTCCCATAGCTTTTTCTGACTCTTTATCTATTTCAGTGATAGCATTTTTAAATGCTAATTTAATCATATCTTCTAGCATTTCCAAATCTTCTTTGTCTAAAGTGGCAGTTTTATCAATTTTTATTTCTAAAACTTCTTTATTCCCATTCATCGTAATCTCTACTAATCCACTCTTACCAACAAATTCTTTTTTTCCCAATTCTTCTTTCTTTTTCATAATGTCTTTTTGCATTTTTTGTGCTTGTGCCATAAGGGCTTGCATATTCATAATTTATTCTCCTATCTAATTTCTATATTTGAAGTTTCAAATATTTCATTTGCCACTTTTTCCATTTTACTAATTTTTTTCTTTTTTATATTTTCTTCTATTTCTGGCTTTATATTATATTTTATTTTATTCTTAATGTCCTCAATATATTTTTGTTTTATGGTTTTCCATTCTTCTAAAGAAACCGAAACCACTTTAACGGTCTTTTCCAAAAAAGAACTCAAATCTTTAGCTATTTCTCCTATTTTCTTTTGAAATAAAGCTTTTTGACTTTCTTCTTTAACCGAAACTATTAAGATATTTTCTGAAGCTGCTTCTACTGATGTATCAATAACCACATTGTATAGAGCCACATTTTTTTCCATTTCACTTTCAACAAACTCTAACCATTTGCGACTCATTACATCTTTCGCTTTCTTATCGGCTTCTGCCAAACAATTATTAATTCTTATATTTCTATTAAGATTTTCAGACTCCAACAAAGTTTTCTCTTCAAGCTCAATATCAACTGTTTTTTCTTTTTTTTTCAGAACAACGGGTTCTGGTAACTCAGATTCTTCTTTATCAACTGTTTTTTCTTCTTTTTTCGGAACAACGGACTCTGGTAACTCAGGTCCTTCCTTAGCTTCTACTGAATCTAAAACATCTAATAAAGTTAATTCTACCAAAATGTATGGATCAATTGAGCTTTTTGCTGATACCAGTAAAGAATTTAAACTAAATATCAAATTTTTAATTTTTGTAAAGGAAAACTCACATTTATTAACAGAATACTTTACAGTTTCCGCTTTTTTCCTTAAAAATTCTATCATTTTATTTACAAAAATAATATAGTCAACACCATTCATTTGAATGTTTTTTAGACAATTTATTGTTTTTTCAATATCATTATTTTCTAAATTATCATATAGTTCTTCTAATGAAGATTGAGTAATAGACTTATATATTTTAGTAATCAAATCTAAAGAAATTTTATTTTCAGATAATGTAGAAAGTTGTTCTAACATTCCCAAAGAATCTCTCATAGCTCCATCTGAAATATAGGCTATTTCCTTTAACGAATCAGAATCCGCCTCAATGCTTTCTTTTTCACATATATCTTTTAATCGGTCAACTATCACGTCTATGTCTAATTTTTTAAAGTCATATCTTTGACAGCGAGATATTACCGTAGAAGGTATTTTTTGAGGATCGGTTGTAGCTAATATAAAAATAACGTGTGCTGGTGGTTCTTCTAAAGTTTTTAACAGTGCATTAAATGCACTTATTGTTAACATGTGCACTTCATCTATAATATAGATCTTATATTTTAAATTTGAAGGCAATATTTTTACATTATTTCTTAATTCCCTGATTTCGTCTACTCCATTATTAGAAGCCGCATCTATTTCAATAATATCGGGATTATCTCCACCATCTCGACAAGCCAAACACTCTCCACATGGAATCCCATCCTTAGGACATTCGCAATTAATTGCTTTGGCAAAAGCCTTTGCCGTAGAAGTTTTTCCAGTTCCTCGAGGCCCCGTAAACAAATAAGCATGTGCTATCTTATTTGAAATAATAGACTTTTTTAAAATTTCTGTAATGTGGTCTTGACCAACAATTTCAGTAAAATCTGTAGGCCTATATTTTCTATACAACACCTTGTAATCCATATAAATCACCATCACAACAATTATAACATATAAAACACGATATTTTATCTTAATTTATCAAAAAAGTTGTAAAACAAATCTACATATTTGTTCGTTTGCATATAGTTAACTTTTTCAAAATTGACTTTTTCATGAGGTTTTACTTTATTATTATAAGAATTACTATTAATTAAAAAATAAACATTTTTTATTCTGGATTCTTTAATAATTTCTTTGCACATATTGCACGGCTCCAAAGTCACATATAAATCACATTGATCTAATCTCCAATTTTTTAATCTTTTGGTAGCTTTGTTTATTGCAATAATTTCAGCATGATCCAATATATTATAAGACGTATCTCTTTTGTTATAAGCTTTTGAAACTATTTTATCATCACTAACAATAACTGCTCCTACAGGTATTTGATTTTCGTTAAAAGCCTTTTCGGCTTCTGATATTGCCACTTCTATATATTTTTCTTTCATTATACACTCCTATGTTTCACGTGAAACATTATGTCTTTTACGCAAATTATTTCCCGGGAAATAATTTTAATAACTTTTTTCAATGTTTCACGTGAAACATTGAAATGCATTTTTTTATAAAATAAAAGTGCACACAAGCAGAGATTGATGTGGCTGCTGTCTTCCGACTCTGACCAATTTACAATATGCTTGTTGCACATCTAAATTATACTATTTTTTAATCTTTAAAGCAATAACAAAAAAGAATAAAGCAATGTTTCACGTGAAACATTGCTTTATTAAAATTATTTCCCGGGAAATAATTTAGTGTTATTTTAATGAAAGTTTAAAACAATTAGTTTTGTTAATTTTAAAGGTTTTAATATTTTATAATCTTTATATATAAAATATATATCAGTACAAAGAATAATGTTTCACGTGAAACATTGAATTATATATTTTTCGTATATATTTCCTTTTTTAACAAATAATAAGCTACCTTTATTCCTTAAAAAATTCCAAAAACCACGTAATTACTGCAGAAAAGCAATGTTTCACGTGAAACATTGCTTTATTAAAATTATTTCCCGGGAAATAATTTAGTCTTATTTTAATGAAAGTTTAAGACAATTAGTTTTGTTAATTTTAAAGGTCTTAAGATTTTATAATCCTTATATATAAGATATATATATTTCAACATATAAAAACAATGTTTCACGTGAAACATTGTTCTTGTTAAATTATTTCCCGGGAAATAATTTAGGAGATTAGTTTACTGTTTCCCGTGAAACATTAAACCTCTTGCACCTCTTCGTTAATCTCGGTCATTTTGTCCACCAAACTAATGGTTGATACTTTTTGATTTTCTTTTAAGTTAATTAATCTTACTCCTTGAGTTACTCTTCCTAATGTTGATATCTGATCTAAAGGAACTCTAATAATCATTCCCGAATCTGTTATTATCATAACATCCTTATCTTCATAACAAATTTTGAATGATGCTATTGGGCCGTTTTTTTCAGTAACGCTTAACCCTTTTACTCCTTTACTGCCTCGTTTTGCCAAACGATATTCTCCAACACATGTTTTTTTGCCATAACCCTTTTCTGTTACAATTAATATTTCTTGTTCGCTATTAGCAACTTCGACTCCGATACACTCGGCTCCGTTTAAATTAATTCCTCTTACTCCAGAAGCTGTTCTTCCCATTATTCTAACATCCTCTTCATTAAACTTTGCCATTCTTCCAGAACTAGATCCTAATAAAATCTCGTTTTCCCCAGTTGTTTTCTTTACTCCTATTAATTCATCATTTTCTTTTAAAGTTATACTAATTTTACCAGTAGCTCTTATATTGTCAAAGTCTGAAATATTAGTTCTTTTTACTATTCCTTTTTTTGTAGCAAAGACCAAATATTTTTCTGGAGACTCCTTAGAATATTTTATCATAGTATTAACTTTTTCATCTTTATCTATTTGAAGTAAGTTTATTATTGGTAATCCTTTAGCCTGTTTACTAAACTCAGGAATTTCATATCCTTTTAAACGATATACTTTTCCTTTATTAGTAAAGAATAAAATATAATCATGAGTTGATAAATTTATTAGATGTTCAACAAAGTCTTCTTCATTAGTGGTTATTCCCTTAACACCAACTCCTCCTCTGTTTTGTAAACGGTAAGAATCTGATGTTAAACGTTTTATATATCCTCTATTTGTTAAAGTTATTAAAACATTCTCTTCAGGAATTAATGATTCATCTTCAATATATTCTATTGCTGACATATCTATTTTAGTTTTTCTTTCATCAGCATATTTATTTTTTATTTCTGTCATTTCATTTTTAATGATATCTAAAACTTTTTGATTGTCTGCTAAAATTGATTTTAGTTCTTCGATCAATTTCATCAATTCAACTAACTCGTTCTCAATCTTATCTCTTTCTAAACCTGTTAATCTTCTTAACTTCATTTCTAATATGGCATCTGATTGAGCATCTGATAGTTGAAACTTTGTTATCAAGTTCTTTTTGGCATCTTCATCGCTTTTTGATTCTTTGATAGTCTTTATTACTTCATCTATGTGATCTAAAGCTATTTTTAATCCTTCTAAAATATGTGCTCTTGCCTCAGACTTTTCTAAATCAAATTTTGTTCTTCTAACTATTATTTCTTTTTGATAATCAACATAATATCTTAATATTTCTGGTAAACTCAACGTTCTAGGTTTACCATCAACTAGCATTAAAAAGTTAATACCATATGAAATTTGTAATTGGGTATGTTTATAAAGATTATTTAAAATTACATTAGCATTTGCCTCTTTTTTTAAGTCTATAACTATTTTTATGCCTTCTAAGGCTGATTCATCATGTAAATCTGCTATTCCTTCAATTACCTTATCCCTAACTAATTCAGCAATTCTTTGAATTAAGGCTGATTTATTTATTTGATATGGTATTTCGGTAATAACCAATCTTGTTCGATTATTATGCTCTTCTATTTCAACGGCTGAACGAATTGTTATACTTCCTCTACCATTTTCATAAGCATTTTTAATACCACTGTTCCCTAAAATGGTTCCTGAAGTCGGAAAATCGGGACCTTTTATATAAGACATTAATTCTAAAACTGATATGTCTGGATTATCAATAAAAGCAATCGTTCCATCAATAACTTCTCCTAAATTATGAGGGGGAATATTAGTTGCCATTCCTACGGCAATACCCATATTTCCATTTACTAAAATATTAGGAAATCTACTCGGTAAAACTTCTGGTTCCATTCTTTGACCATCATAGTTTTCAATAAAGTTAACAGTATTTTTATTTAAATCACGAAGTAATTCCATTGATATTTTTGATAATTTAGCTTCAGTATAACGACTAGCAGCTGCACCATCACCATCAATTGATCCAAAGTTTCCATGTCCATCTACTAAGACATGGCGGTAAGTAAAATCTTGTGCCATTCTGACCATTGATTCATAGATAGCAGAATCTCCATGAGGATGGTAATGTCCCATAACACTACCAACAGCATTAGCACTTTTTTGATGCTTCTTGTCAGGAGTCATTCCTTCTTCATACATGGTATATAGTATTCTTCGGTGAACAGGCTTTAACCCATCCCTTACATCTGGAATAGCTCTAGCAACGATAACACTCATCGAATAATCTAAAAACGATGTTTTCATTTCATCTGATAATTGATGAATTATTATTTTATCTTTTTCTTCATTCATTTTATATCCCCCATTCCTAAATATCTAAGTTCTTAACGTTAAGTGCATTATCTTCAATAAATTTTCTTCTAGGTTCAACATCTTCGCCCATTAATATTTCAAATGTTTCATTTGCTAACATTGCATCATCTAAATGAATTTTTACTAACTCTCTCGTATCTATGTGCATAGTTGTTTCTCGTAATTCAATAGCATTCATTTCACCTAAGCCCTTCATACGACCAATTTCATATTTGGTTGAAGGTGGTAATGTAGCTAAATAATCATCACGTTCTTTTTCATTTAAAACATATTTAATTGTTTTACCATGCTTTATAGAATATAAGGGTGGCTGTGCAGCATATATATGTCCTTCTTCTACTAAAGGTTTAAAATATCTATAAAATAGTGTTAATAAAAGGGTTCTAATATGTGCACCATCAACATCGGCATCTGTCATTATAATTATTTTGTTATAACGTAACTTTGCTATATCGAATTCTTCCCCAATACCAGTTCCAAATGCCGTTATCATACTTCTTATTTCTTCATTAGCAAGTCCTCTATCAAGACGAGCTTTTTCGACGTTTAAAATTTTCCCTCGAATTGGCAATACAGCTTGAGTTTTAGAATCTCTTCCTTGTTTGGCAGGCCCTGCAGCACTATCCCCTTCTACTATAAATATTTCTGTATTTGAAGCATCTTTTGAACTACAATCAGTAAGTTTTCCCCATTGATTGGTTAATTCTAATCCGCCTTTTCTTCTCGTTAATTCTCGAGCTTTTTTAGCTGCAACTCTTGCTCTAGCTGCAGTCATTGATTTATCTATTATTATCTTTGCTTGTTCAGGATTTTCTAATAAAAATCTTTCTAAACCTTCAGAGAAAACATCAGAAGCTATTTTCTTTACTTCCACATTTCCAAGCTTAGTTTTAGTTTGACCTTCAAACTGAGGATCAGGATGCTTGCAAGAAATTATCATTGTTAATCCTTCTCTTACGTCGTCTCCAGTTAAAGCTTCGTCATTATCTTTTAATATTTTGCCGCTTTTTGCGTAATTGTTAATAACTCTTGTTAATGTGTTTTTAACACCATCTTCATGGGTTCCTCCCTCATAAGTGTTAATATTATTAGTAAAAGAGTAAATGCTTGAATTATAACTATCATTATATTGCATAGCTACTTCAATAGAAATATTATCTTCTGTTCCTTCAACATATATAATTTGTTCATGAATTGGCTTTTTATTTTTATTTAAAAGTTGGACATATTCAATAATTCCACCACTATATAAAAAGTCAGCAATTTTTTCTTCTTCTCTTTCGTCCCTTAAATGAATTTTTAAACCTTTATTTAAAAAAGCTATTTCTCTTAATCTATTATATAGTATTTCATAATTATAAACTGTGGTTTCTTGAAAAATAGTTGGATCAGCTTTAAAACGAATAGTTGAACCAGTTCTATTTTCCGCACATTTATCTATTATTTCTAGTTTTCCGGCTGGTTTTCCTCCATTTTCAAATTTTTGAAAATAAACATTTCCACCATGATAAACTTTTACTTCTAACCATTCAGATAAAGCATTTACAACGCTTGCACCTACTCCATGAAGTCCACCAGAAACTTTATATCCTTCTCCACCAAATTTTCCTCCAGCATGTAAAACAGTAAATATTGTTTCAATTGTTGATAAGCCAGTTTTATTATTGATTCCGGTTGGAATTCCTCTACCATCATCTTTTACTGAAATAATGTTGTTTTTTTCAATAATTACTTCAACGTCATCACAAAAACCTGCCAATGCTTCATCTACGGCATTGTCTACAATTTCCCACACTAAATGATGTAGTCCTCTTTCTCCTGTACTACCAATATACATACCGGGACGTTTTCTTATCGCCTCTAAACCTTCTAATACTTGTATATCACTATCTGTATATTCATGTGCCATTTGTTATTACCTCCGCTTTTCCTTTTTTTATTTCTATAATTTTACAATTCTGTAAAAGTTTTTCTGATACTTTATTCAAATCAGTAACTGTAATAAATACTTGAACTCTTTTTTTTAACAACTTTAAAATATTATTTATTTTTTGATTATCTAACTCACTAAACAAATCGTCTAGTATTAATATGGGATATGTTTTATTTTTATTAAAAAAGATATTCAATGCCGATAGTTTATAAGAAATTATAGCATTCTTTTGTTGCCCTTCTGAACCATATTCTTTTAAATCTTTTTTATTTAATAGATAGCGATAATCATCATGATGAATTCCTATTTGAGTTTTTCCCAAAATAATATCTTTTTCAATACTTTTTTTGTATTTTTCTTTTAATTTATCATCAGAAATATTATTAAAGTCTGAAATGTATTTAATTTTTAAATCTGATAAATTACAAATTTTTTGGTAATTATTAGCAATAGTATTGTTAACTTCTTCAAAAAAAGCATTTCTATTATTATTTATTTTTTGACCAATTTGAATTAATTTATCAGTTATAATATTTAAATATTCTAATGAAGCTGTTCTATTAATATATAATGTTCTTAAGTAATTATTTCTCTGCTTTAAGACTCTATTATAATCATTTAAGTTTTTTAAATATTCATTATCTAATTGAGATAAATCTACATTTAAATTTTTTCTTCTTAAACTTGGGGTATCTTTTATTGTTTTTAAGTCATTTGGATTAAATAATACAATATTTATTTTCGAAATATAATCACTCAATGCTTTGATTTTTATTTTATTAATAGTAACTGTTTTGCCATTTTCATCAATTTGTAATTTATAAAACTCTTTTTTTTGGTTTTTTATTATTTCTCCTTCTATTATAGATTTATTGGTTCCATCTTTAATAATAATTTTATCATTAATTGATCTAAAAGTTTTAGTTAATGCTAAAAAATAGATACTTTCAACTAAATTTGTTTTTCCACATCCATTTTTTCCAAAAATTATATTTACCTTTTTTGAAAAATTCATTTCTAAATGGTCATAATTTCTAAAATTAGTTATTTTTAATTTTTGAATTTGCATTTTAGACCTCTTTTTAGTATTAAATAATAAAAATAATATATTTGGTGGTATCCCTACACATCTAAATATATTATATCACTTAAAAACTTATTTTTAAAGGTTTTTCTTTCTTCTTTTTCGAATAACAGATTCTAATCTTGTAGCTCTCAAAATTTGATTATCCACAATTCCATATGAAATGCTTAAGTTTAACTCTTTTTTGTTTTTAAATTCTAAAACCACAGTTTTATTTTGATTTTTTGAATAATAGTTTTCTAAATTATTTAAAGAAATCCAGCAACAATTTGATAATCTCGGCGATGACGTCGGAAAAAAGATTATTTCTTTAGTTTCTTCTACTATTATAGGAGCCTTGTGAGTTACACCAATTAATTTAGATGTGCCTTTTTGACGACCTATTAAAGAACTTCCAAAGAATTCACAACTTTCTTCCATAATTTTATTTACTGTTTTTTCCACTATAAATTCAGAATCTTTTTCAAATATTTTTGTCTTTTTTTCACTTATAGGAATTAAAGCTAAAGTATTTAAATTAATTTCATATTCTTCCAAAATATAAACACCTCCTTTTTCAAGAAGTCCTTATATCACAATTTAATGTCGGATTTTGTCGAATTTTGTCAAAAAAAACAATTAATATGTTTTTATAGGTAATATTAATTGTATATTTGTTTCATCTTCAATTGATTTTATAACAATTGGTTTTAATTCACTGTTTAAAAGAATTATTAATTTTTCACTATTAATGGTTTTTAATGCTTCTAACATATATTTAGCACTAAAAGAAATATCTATTTCTTTTTTATCATCAACAGAAACATTTAACTCTTCTTCGACTTTACCAATTTCTGAAGAAAAAGAACTTATTTTCATTACTTTATTTTTAATATTCATTTTAACAATATTTTTTTCTTTATTTTGAGTTAACAATGCAGCTCTATCTATTGCTTCAAAAAAATCTTTTTTTAAAGTTTCTACTATTATTTCAAATTCTACTGGAATTAAGTTTGTGGTATTTGGATAAGATCCACTAATTAAGTTAGTTTGAAATACTATATTATTAAAAGTGAAAATGGCTTTGCTATTAAAAATATTTATTAAAACTTCTCCATCTTCTGGTAATATTTTTTCTAATTCTATAATATTTTTACCAGGAATAACAATATTAACTGTTTCTAATACTGGATCTTTTAAAATAATTTCTTTTTTAGCTAATCTATAAGAATCCGTAGAAGTAATATCAAAAACATTTCCATTTATTTTAAAATTAATACCAGTTAATAATGGTCTTGATTCTTGAGTAGAAATAGCAAATGATGTTTGAAATATTATTTCTTTTAAAACTTTACTTTCTACTTTAACCTGATTTTTACTTTCTTCTATTTTAAATTTAGGAAAGTCTTTAGAATCTAAACAATTTAATGAATATTGATTCTTTTTAGTATATATTTTTATTTTTAATCCATCTATTATCTCAAAATTAATATCTTCTTCAGGCATTTTTCTAATAATGTCTAACAAATATTTACTTTGAATAACACATATACCATTACTAACTATTTCTTTAATATCTTTTTTATTAATAAAAGATTTTATAGTTAATTCAGAATCAGTAGCTATTAATTCTAGTCCTTCCTCAGTTAAATTAAATCTTATTCCATTTAATATAGGAATAATAGTTTTATTAGTAATAGCCTTACTAACATAGTTTAAATTTTCAATTAGAATATTTTTAGAAATTTTAAATTTCATTTATATCTTCCTTTCTTTTATTTATATTAATGGTGTGGAATGTGTTAATAACTTTAATTTTTGCCTTTATTTCAAAAAAATTAAATATTTTTTATTAACAATTACACTATTTTATCCTTAATATCATTCACAATATTTTTTAATTGTTTATTATCTAGTAAATCTTTATTAATTTTTTCATAAGCATACATAACTGTAGTATGATCCCTACCTCCAAATTCTAATCCAATTCTTTGTAAAGGTTCATCAGTCATTAGTCTACAAAGATACATTGCTATTTGTCTAGGAAAAGATACATTATTTGCTTTTTTCTTGCCTTTTAAGTCTTCTATTTTAAGATTATAATATTCAGCAACAGCTAACTGAATTTTAGAAATATTATTTTTAAAATAAATAGATTTGTTAACATAATCTTTTAAAGCTTCTTGAGCAAAGTCAAGATTAATATTATTACAGTTAGTCATAGCTGAATAAGCATATAATCTAGTAATTGCCCCTTCAAGATGTCTAACATCATTTTCGCACGAACCTGCAATAAATTCAATAACCTCATCAGAAATCATTTTAGCAACATCATGCCCTTGTATTTTATGTTTTAATAAAGCTTTTTTTAATTCGAAATCTGGGGGATAAATGTCTACAGTTAATCCCCAAGCAAATCTTGTTCGAAGTCTTTCTTCTAATATTTGTAAATCATTTGGAGATCTATCAGAACTTATAATAATTTGCTTTTCATCAGAATATAGTGAATTAAAAGTATGAAAAAATTCTTTTTGAGTTTTATCAGCACCAGCTAAAAATTGAATATCATCAATCATTAAAACATCAACATTTCGATATTTATTTTTAAATTGGTTAACATAATCTAAATTATTTTCATTACCGTGATTAGCTAGCCCAGTAAAATCCGTAATAAAATCATCACTTGTAATATATAAAACCGTTTTATTTGAATGATCTACTATATAATTTCCAATAGCATGCATTAAATGAGTTTTACCTAATCCACTTTTTCCATAAATAAATAAAGGATTATAAATTTTACCAGGATTTTGAGCAACGGCGATAGATGCACTTTGAGCAAATTTATTAGATTCTCCAATAATAAAATTATCAAAAGTATATTTTTTCATTAAATTAGATTCAAAATATTTATTTTCATTTTCTTCTATTTGGGGAATTTGAATAATATTTTTTTCGATATCTTCTTCACAAACAAAGTCTAAGTCATAATTATTACCAGTTTTATCTACAAAAACATTTTCAATTAAATCATAATAAGTTTCCCCTAATAATTTTTTGTGAGTTTGCATCGGAACTTTTATAGTTGCTTTATTATTTGAAATGTTAATTAGTGAAGTATTTTTAAACCAAGTATTAAAAGAAATTGGAACTAATTCTTGACTAATATCCTCAAGAATATTATTCCATAAAACTTCTAAATTCATTTTATCACCTCACCATACGCTTACTGATTACATTCTAACTTATTCACAAAAAAATTAAAAGAGAAAAAATCGCCAAACCAACTATCCACAAGAGTTATTCACATACATTTTTTGATTTAATGTCTATAATAACGTAATTTTAAAAAGTTATCAACAATATTCACAAAATTTTTTAATGTGGATAACTTTTTTTATCCACATTATTAAAAAATTGTGTGGAAATGTTGACAAAAAAAATTAAAACAGAATATAATTAAGGTAATTTAAAGAAAAAAGAAAGGAATAATAATTTTTAACATATCCACAATTTTGTTAAATATTATTAACAATAATATAATTATGAAAAAAAAAGAGATTGTAAAAAGTAAAGAAGATTTTAATGAAATTATTAAGTATGGAAAAATTATAAAATCTGAATATATATATATATATTATAAGGAAAGTAAAAAAGAAATGAGATTTGGAATAGCAGTTAGTAAAAAATATATGAATGCTGTTCATAGAAATTTAATGAAAAGAAGAGTTAGAAATATTATTGATAAAAACAAATTATTATTTCAAAATGGACGAGATTATATTATAATGGTTAAGAAGGACTGCATTAATTTACCATATTATAAGTTAGAGGAAAAAATAAAATTAATGCTAAAGGTGAATAAATGAATAAAAATAAAAAAAGAATAATTCTTATATTAATAATGATTTTATTCTTAACAGGAGGCTGCACAAAATATTTAACAACAGAAGACAAAAAGAAAGTAACTTATAAAGAAACTGGACAAACCTTACCATCAAACATATTATGTCAGCCAGAATCTAAGGAAGTTTTAGAACTTTATGAAAAAAACGAAAAAAACATGCAAGTAAAAATATCAAAATTACCGTCTTGTGATAATTTTAAAATTAATTCTAATAGCAAAGAGTATGATAAATTATGGGAAGTAGTTTTTGTAAAACCTTTGGCCTTTATCATATTGAAAATAGGACAACTAGTAAAAAATTATGGAGTGGCTGTTATGTTAATAGGATTATTAATAAGATTAGTTATGTATCCATTGTCAAAAAATTCATTAAAACAAACTGAAAGTATGAAATTAGCTCAACCAGAAATCAAAAAATTAGAAGCAAAGTATAAAGATAAAACGGATAAAGAAAGCATGATGAAAAAAAGTGAAGAAACAATGATTATTTACAAAAAATATAAAATAAAACCATTAACTGGCTGTTTATTTTCATTTATTCAACTTCCTTTATTCTTAGCTTTCTTAGAAGCTGTAAATAGAGTTCCTGCTATTTTCGAATCTAACTTATTTAATTTTAAACTAGGATCTATTCCATTTCATATTCAGTTGGGAACAACTCCATTAGTTGGTATTAAAAATGGAAATTATATTTATATTTTCTTGATTGCTTTATTAATAGTTACAACCTATTTTTCTCTAAGAAATACTATGGCTTCTCAATCAACTAGCGAAGATAGTACTCAAAAGCAAACTCAGCTAATGTCAAAGTTTATGCTAGTAATAATATCAATTGCTTCTTTGAGTTTACCAGCAGCAATTGGCCTTTATTGGATAGTTACGAATGCGTTTACTGTAGTTCAAAATATAATTATAAAAAAAAGGAGGGCTTGATATGGAAAAACATACATACGAAGGAAAGAACTATGAAGAGCTTTTAGAAAAAGCTTTGAAAGAATTAAAAGCAACCGAAGAAGAATTAATAATTACTAAGGAAGAAAAAAAGGGGACATTGTTTAAAAGTGGGAGCATTATATTAAAAATAACAAAACTATCGGATGTAGAAGATTATATTAAAGAATATCTTAAAGAGCTTCTTGATGATATGGGTATTAAAACGAGATTTGAAAGTAAAATAAGAAATACTCAAATTCAAATAAAAATGTATTCAGATAATAATGCTATATTAATTGGTAAAAATGGCCAAACTTTAGAAGCGCTAAAGAATATTATTAAAGCAGTAGTTCACAATAAACTAAATTATTATCCAATGTTGTTATTAGATGTTGAAAATTATAAAGAAAAACAAGAAAGAAATATTGAAAGATTAGCAAAAAATGTTGCTAGAGAAGTATTATCAACTAAAGTCCCGGCGAAGTTAGATAGCATGAACTCTTATGAAAGAAGAATAGTCCATAGTACTTTATCTAATTTCAAAGGAATAATAACTGAAAGTGATGGCGAAGAACCAAATAGATACGTTATTATTAAACCAGAAGATTAACTTCTGGTTTTTTATTCTACTTTAAGTTAAATGTGTTATAATAACCGCGATGAAAGGGGATAACTATATGGAAGATACAATATGTGCAATATCTAGTGCAACAGGGATAGGCGCTATATCAATTATAAGAATAAGTGGCTCAAAAGCAATTGAGGTATCAGAAAAAATTTTTAATAAAAGTATATCAAAAGCTTTAACTCATACTATTCACTATGGACATATAGTCGATAAAGGAGAAAAAATAGATGAAGTATTGGTTATGGTAATGAAAGCACCAAAAACTTATACAAAAGAAGATATTGTTGAAATAAATTGTCATGGAAATATAATAGCTTGTCATCAAATTTTAAACTTATTATTAAAAAATGGGTGTCGTATGGCAGAACCTGGAGAATTTACAAAACGAGCTTTTTTAAACGGAAGAATAGACTTAGTAGAAGCAGAAGCTGTTGCAGACTTGTTAATGGCCAAAAGTGAAAAAGCTAAAAAAATGGCTTTAAACCAAATGTGTGGAATTTTATCAAATGAAATAAAAAAAATAAGAGAAGAATTAACTAAAATGTTGACAAATATTGAAGTTAATATTGATTATCCGGAATATGAAGATATTGAAAAAATAACAATAGATCAGATTCAACAAAAGGTAAATAATATTTTTAAGAGTTTAGAAAAAATAATAGAAAGATCTAAAACAGGTAAAATTATAAAAGAAGGTTTAAAAATAGTTATTGTTGGAAAACCAAATGTTGGTAAAAGTAGTATTTTAAATACCTTATCTCAAAGTGAAAGTGCTATTGTTACTAATATTCCCGGAACAACTAGAGATACAATTGAAATAGAAATTGTTTTAAATGGGGTAAAAATTAATTTAATAGATACAGCGGGGATCAGAAAAACTAACAACCAAATAGAGAAAATTGGAGTAGAAAAAAGTCGACAAGCTATTAAACAAGCTGATTTAGTTCTTTTAGTTTTAGATAATAGTACAAAGTTATCAAAAGAGGAAACATCTTTATTTGAATATATTAAAAATTATCCCCATTTAATATTTATTAATAAAAGTGATTTAGAATCAAATATAGATTTAAAAATGTTTAAGTCTGAAGAAGTGGTTTTTGGCAATACTAAAAATTTAGAAGGCTTAGATATTTTAAAAAGTAAGATAATTTCAATGTTTAATTTAGGACTTATTGAAAATAATGATGCCACATATTTTTCTAACGTTCGCCAAATATCTTTATTAGAAGAAGCACAAATAAGTTTAGAAAATGTTTTAAAGGCCATTCAATCAGAAATGGCTATAGAATTTATCAGCTTAGATTTAAGAATGGCTTGGGAAAAACTAGGGGAAATCGTTGGTGAAAACTATAAAGAAGAAT
>CAZTRF010000003.1:0-45970 GCA_964616495.1 uncultured Muribaculaceae bacterium | reverse complement strand
CTGTTCCAAATGAATTCTTTAATTCATTTATTCCTTCTGGATCTACATGTATCATTGCCATTTCTTCACCTCCCTTATTTTAATAACTATCGTTATCTTTTCTATTTTTAGTTTAGCATCTTATCTTTCTTAAATCAATTTGTTTTGTATATTTTATGTAAATCTTTTACATAAAAATAAGATAATTATTAAATCATCTTATTTTTCTCGCTTCTAAATAAAATCTTTTATCATCACTATGCCCCATCGAAAATGTTTTTCGAGGTAAAGCCCCATCCATAATTACCGTTTTAAATAAATCATTTTTATTCATTGCTTCAAATAGAAAAGCCATATTACCTTCTTTCATACCTAAACTCTTGGTTTCTTCATCACCATGAACATAATCAATTTTAATATTATTTTTAGATAAATACTCATCTAAGAACATTTGTAATGACCCTACTGGAATATTTGATTTAGGATTTTTAATCCAAAAGTATCCACTTTTGTTAGGAGTTACATACTCAATTTTTTGACCTTCAACTGGTTCAAAAGAAATGTCATAGTAATCTTCTAAGTTTTTAAATAAATCTTCTTCATTAACATTAAATAAAACTCGATGAATAGCTTCAAACTCTAAAGCCTCGCTATAAAGATTGACTACTTCCACTAAGGCATATCTGGCAGGATGATTTAAATATTCTTCTTTGGCCATTGTCTTTTTTAAGTTTTCATAACAAGTTTTTGCAGTAGCCAACGAATGATTTCCATCTCCCATAGCAAATAATAATATATCATTGCTGCCATATTTTTTTTGATAGTAATCTTTATCACATAAGTTTAATAATCCCTTTTTGGTTTTTTCTATAAGATTGTTGTTTAACAAATAGCCTTTCACATGACCGCCATTTTTCATTAAATCAAAGTCATATAAAACATCTTTATCACTCACCTTATTTTTTAAAGGCTCTATAATCGATTTATTTTCATCATCAATTAAAACCATAATATGAGGTAACTCCAATAAAGCTTTTTCTCTAACCTTTACTCGAGGCGGAATACGATCAACTACCGTTTTTTCAGTAGCTCTAATCAAGCTTTTTGATCCTTTATTAAAATCATAATCTTCTAAGTCAAGAACCCCAACTATTCCTTCTCTAATTCTGCCATCACTTTGTTTTCTTTCTAAATAAATCAAGCTATTTGGATATTCAATAAAATTATTTCCTTTAACCAATTCTTCCATATTTTTATTTATGGTCGCAATTCTTTTTTCAACATCATTTTCTAAGTATATTTCGGGTAAAGTAATTTTTAAAGTAGAAGGTTTTTCTCCTACTAGTGTTTCTACTTCTTTCCAATAAGCCGGATCAGAGGTATATTGATCACAAGCAATAACACTCCATTTTGTCATATCTACATTTTTTGGTAATAAAATATTTCCTTCTTTAAAAGGCATTTTCATTTACATCACTCCTCTTTTAAAAATTATATCACTAAATAAAATATTTTAAAGTTTAAAAACTCAAATTAAACACATATTAATATTATGAATCAATATGATATTATTTTAAAACTCAAGAAAGAAACCAATAATAGTGATGATATAATTTATCGCGAATTATTTTTTATGAAACAAAAAATCATCTTAATATTTAATGAACCCTTAATATCAAGTGATAAAATTAGTGATTTTGTAGTTAGAGGTCTTAATAATATCGAAACTAACAAAAAAGTTAAAAACTTAAATGATTTTATTATTAATAATATTTCTAATTTTAAAATATTAAAAATAAAAGATTATCAAGAATTAATTTTTTACTTAAATAGAGGATTTGTTATTATTCTTTCTAATGAAGAACCTTTAGCATTAGAAACTAGAGCTCTTTTAAATAGGTCTATCGCCACTCCTATAGCTGAAACTACTGTTAGAGGCAGCAGAGACTCTTTTGTTGAAGATATTCAAATAAATACCGGACTTATAAAAAAAAGAATTAAAAGTAATAATTTATGGATTAAAAACTTTTATATTGGGAAAGAAACCAAAACTAAGACTAGTCTCCTTTATATGAAAAACCTTTCTAATGCCTCTTATGTTAAGCAAATAACTAAAAAACTTAGTAATTTAGTCGTTGATGGAATTGTAGATGGGGAAATTTTAAAAAATTTATTACTTGAAAAAGATTCTTTTTTATTTCCTACAATTCAAACTACCGAAAGACCTGACTTAGTCTGTAATTCTCTTTTAGAGGGAAAAGTGGTTATTACTATTGATAATTCTTGCTATTCCTTAATTCTTCCTGTCACTATAAATGACTTTTTTAAAACTCCTGATGATATATATAGTAAAAGCATCAATGTTACCATTATTCGACTATTAAAGTTTATTGCTTTTTTTATAGCCATAGCTGGTCCCGGATTATACATTGCTTTAGTTAACTATAATCAAGAAATTATTCCAACCAAATTATTAGTAAATTTTGCAGCCCAAAGAAGCGGAGTCCCTTTTCCAGCCTTTATTGAAGCATTCATTATGATTTTTGCTTTTGACTTAATTAGAGAAGCTGATATCAGAATGCCTAGTATTTCTACTGGTTCTCTTTCAATAGTGGGTGCTTTAATCTTAGGAGAAGCAGCCGTTAGTGCCGGAATAGTATCACCAATCATGATAATTACTATAGCTTTCACAGCTATTTGTTCTCTACCATTTACCGAGCCATCATTTATTAACTCTCTTCGAATTTACCGAATTATTTTTATGCTTGGGGGAACCATTTTGGGAGTAATTGGAGTTGTTATAGCCTTTATTTTCTTTTTAATCAATTTAATTAGCACCACTTCCTTAGGAGTTCCCTATTTAATGCCAATATCTCCCCTTGATTCTAAGGGACTAAAAGATTCTATTATAAAAACAAAAACCACTACCAAAACGGTTAGCCCCAACCAGTTAGGAGATCAAAAAAAATGAAAAAACTATTTATTTTAATAGGATGTTTGATAGTCACTGGTTGTTTTAATTATCGAGAATTAGATGAACTAGCAATTATGAGTGCTGTTGGCTTAGATATTAAAGATGAAAATTATATTATAACTTCTCAAATAGTTAATATTACTAAAAAAAATAGTGATATTGAAAGTGGTTATTCTAAACCAGAATTTAATATTTATGAAATTGAAAGCAAAACTATTCAAGAAGGCCTTAGAAAAGTAGTGGATGTTTCACCCAAAAGATTATATGCCGAACATCTTCAATTATATATTATTGGGGAGGAATTAGCTTATCAAGGAATAGATAAGATTATGGATATTGTCTTTAGGGATACTGAATCTAGAAAACAATTTTTAGTAATTATTGCTAAAAATGGACAGGCCAAAGATATTTTAAAAACTATTACTCCATTAGAGGGAATAAATGCTAATAGTATCGTTTCAATGATTAAAACTAATGAAAAATATTTAGGAGCAACCACCGTCTTAACTATGGAAGAGTTTTTAAACGACTATCTAAATAAAAAACGAGAAATATTTATTCCCACAATAACTTTAAAAAGTGACTATGATTATGACAATATTGATTCATTAAAAAAGGCTAAAGTTGATGATATTTTAGAAATTGGTAGTACCGGGTTATTTAAAGATAGTAAATTAGCCCTTTATTTAGATAATAAAGAAAGTATTTATTTTTCTTTTTTAAAAAATAATATTAATGAAAGTGTTTTGACATTAAAGTGTGATGAAAATAATTATACAACTTTAGAAATCACTTCTAACAAAACCAAATTTAACTATAATAAAACTTTTTATATTGATATAAGGGTAAAAGCCAATATTAATGAAATAACCTGTAACATTAACCTTGAAGATGAAAAAGAAATAAAAAAGTTAGAAAAGTTATTGGCTAATAACATTAAAAGTGAATCTGAAAAATTAATTAATAAACTTTATAAAGAAAATAAAATAGATTCTTTAAATATTAATGATTACTTATATAAAAATAATAATAAATTTTATAAAACTATTAATTTTGATGAATTTATTAATAATCTTAACTTTGAAATCAAAGTAAAGGCCTCAATTGCAGAAAAAGGAAATACTTTAAGGGTGATAAATAATGAAAATAAGTAAATTGGAATTTTCCAGTATGATTTTAATGCTTTTTTTAACCAATTTCTTAGGAATAGGTATTTTTTCTTCAATAAAGTCAGCTGGTGTTGATTCTTATTTTAGTATAATTATTGCCTCTTTTTTAGGGCTTATTATTTTATATTTTTTTATTACTATTTTTAACTATCAGCCAGAACTTAATCTTAAAGAAAAAATTATTACTTTATTTGGCAAAAAAGTTGGTTTTATAATAAATGTTTTATTTGTAATAGGAGCAGCCATTATTGGGGTAAGCCTAATGTATAACTTAACTGTTTTTATTACAACTCAAATTTTACAGTTTACTCCTCCTCTTATAATTGCCTTTTTATTTGCTCTATTAGTTATTTGGGCCGTTAGTAAAGATATTAAAGCTATTTCAAGTATGTGTTTTATTTTAGTAATTATTAATCTTACATTATATTTATTAGCTGTTTTTAATCTTACACCACAAATAGAAATAGATAACTTAAAACCCATTTTAGAGTATGGAATAAAAGCACCTCTCAAAGGTTCTTTATATATAATACTTTTTAATATCTCTCCTATATTCTTATTTTTAGGTATTCCTAAAAAACAAATTAAATCTTCTAAAAAGCAAATAATTTTAGCTTACTTTATAGCTCTTTTATTAATGTTTATTATCAGTTTTGTAACTTTAGGCAATTTAGGAATTCATTTAAGTAGAATATATCAATTTCCTGAATATATAGTTCTTAAAAAAGTAAATTATTTTAACTTTTTAGATCGGGTTGAAAACATTATTAATATTCAGTGGATATTTGGAATTTTCTTTTCCTTAACCTTTATAACCTATTTTATAAAATCCTTTGTTAAAAAATCTAAAAATAAATATATTATTCCTTCTATAATCATTTTTATTATTATGATATTTTCTCTTATTGTTTTCAAAAATAGTATTCAATTTAATAACTATATCTATACGAAAGCTATATATATTAGAGGAATAATCTTATTACTTATATTTATAACTTTCATTAAAATAAAATTATCTAAATATTATAAAAAAACTTTCTATTTTAAATAGAAAGTTTTAATTAATTACTTAATGTTTTTCTAATATGTATAAGCATAAGCAGAATATTTTGAATAGAAAATGTTAGTATTATAGGTATCAAAATAGGCGGTTCTATAGTACATTCTTAAACTGCTTGAAACTGGGAAGACGTCAAATCCTAATAAATAAGGAGGAACACTTCCTTCAAAATAATAATTATTTAATCTTGTTGTATTATCAAAAGCCCCATTTCCAATAGCTACTAAATCTGTATTTAAGGTAACTTGAGTAGTATATCTATTTCCAGAAAATGCGCCCGCTACTATGACTCTTGTTGTACTAGGAATAGCATAACTATTATTGGTTGTAGTTTTTGCAGATGGGAATTTAATTAACGCCGTTCTATCATAACTAAATAATACTGAATCAATACTAGTAAAGTAGGTCCCGCCACTAACATTAATAGATTGAAGAGATCTATTACCAGCAAGGAAATTATCGCCTATGGCTTTTAAAGAACTTGGTAAAGTTATTTTAGTTAGGCTTGTTAAGTTATCAAAAGCATTCCCAGCTATAGAGGTAACTGTATAATAAGTGTTACTACTACTAGTTCTAAGCGAAGTTGGTACTGTTAAATTATTATTACTAACACTAGTTCTGGTATATCCAACTATTTCAGCTTCATTAGTATTAATGATATTAAAAACAAAGTAGTTATTACTTATTGATCCAATTCCTACAATTCTATCATAACTTGTACTACCAAAAAGCCCCGGTACAGTTCCCTTATAATATGACCAATTTGGAGCCGTTTCATAATCTTCTTGGTAAGCATATGGAACATGGAAAGTAATATTAAATGAGTAGGTAGTTCCAAAGAAACTGGAAGATTCTCTTCGTGGTGGGAAAGTTGTTGAATAAATGGTTGGTGGTGTTGTAGACATTATATAAAAGTTACTTAAGGCATTGTTATCATAGGTATTATAGAAAGCATAATTTCCAATACTACTAACATCATCTCCTAAGGTCACAGTAGAAACTGTTGTATTATAGAAAGCATAGTCAGATATAACTTCTGCATCTCCAATAGCTACAGTAGTTAATTTACGACATTGATAGAAAGCTCTTTCGCCAATATATATTAAGTCAGAAGCCGTTAATTCATACACATCTCTTTGATAGAAAGCATAGTCTCCAATATAAATAACACTAGATGGTAAAGTTAAGCTCCAATTAGATCCCGTCGTAGCAATCGTATATCTGAATGAATTATCTCCTATAGATATTACTGGTAATTCTTCACCCAAAGCATTAGTCATTGGACTATCCATTACAAATGAAGCACCAGCATCTGGACCATGATAATCAACTATTTGCCAGCCAGTTGTTCCGTCAATTGTTACTTCTTTAATCATATAATTAAAAATAGAATAGGTATTTGAATAAACATAAGCTCCAACTAAGAAACCAGTTTCAAAAATGTATGGTGCTAAACTAGTTGGAAAAGTATTTTTATAAGCTTGCAAATATGTAAGTGTATCTCCCGTATTTGGAACTATTCCATCAGGAACATAAATTCTAAATCGTTTAGAAGAAATATTTCCCATATTAGTAAATGCTTCACCCTGAATATCTAGACTCATTCTACTAGAAGTAGAATCATCATGGGTACTTCTAAAAAACATCTGAAGCATTGCAGCATCATTATAGAATAAACCATATGATATAACTTCAATTAATCCTGCATCAACATAATAAAGTAAAGTATTATCAGCTAAGGCATAATTCCCAATACTAGTTAATTGCGGAGCACTAAAATAACTTATATTATTATATCTAAAAGCATATGATCCTACTGTTTTTAAATTAGGAGTATTAATGACATCTATTGCACTAAAATTATAGAATGCATAATCACCAATCGATTGTAAGTTGGACGTTTCAATATCAAAGGTCCAACTATTAGTAACATCGGTTAATCTAAATGCTCCATCACCAATAGCAATAACATTAGTATTAGCATTATTATAATAAAGAGTATCAGGATAAGCATAGTTAGTAGATATATCTGGACCATGATAATCGATTATTTGAAGACCATTTACGCCATCAATAGTGGTCATTTTAACCATATATTCTTTAATAACATAAGGAATACTACCATGATTGTAGTTATCTCCTATTAGGGTTCCAGTTTCATAAATATATAAGCTAAATGATGATGGTAAAGTGTTTTTGTATGCTGTTACATAGGTTAAATTATTTTGAGCTCCTGGTATACTTCCAGCCGGAACATATATTCTAAATCTTTGGTCCATATTTTGCCCAACATTCAATAAAGCATTTTCTCCAATAGCTAGATTCATAGATGTTGATCCATTTGGAATTGTGGTATTATTTAAGAATAACTGGGTTAAATTAACTGCTCCGGCTAAGACACTGCTTGGTAAAGAAGTGGTCTTGCCTAAATTAGCATAATATAAGTTCGGATTATTAGCAAAAGCATATTGTCCTAAAGTAACTAAATTAGGTAAATTAATAGTTTGAAGATGATTGCCTCTAAAGGCATATTCTCCTACTTCAATAACTCCGGTAGATGATAAATTAACTGCCCCGGTAAAATTATCAAAAGCTGAATCGCCAATATAAATTAAATCATTATTAATGATATCAAAACTTGTATTAGAATTAGATAAAGCATGACTAAAGGCATAATCTCCAATCACAACAATCGGATTGGTAATTTGAGCATCTGATGCCTGTCTAACATTACTAATCGAAGCATAAATATCAGGGCTTGAATAAGATATAATAACCTGACAACTTTCAAATTCTCCTACAGCAATTGTTTTATTCCAACTGGCATTGGTAATAGTTAAACCATTAGCTCCATTTACTTTATTACAACTATATGTTGTGACAGTAGCTCCTGATGAATAGTCAAGATCAAATTGCCATGAAGTTGTAGGAAGCGTTCCATTATTATAAATATCAACATAATATTCATCGTTATAAGTCACGTTGTTATTCCAAGATCTATTATATCTTAATACTCCCGATATAGTACTGCTAATATAAGTTGCCTCATCCGGGAAATTATATGCTCCGGATAAATCAGCACCATGATATTCAATAAATTCCCATCCCGTCACATCATTGTTGTCTTTATCTTTAACGGTTACTTCTCTAACCGAATAATCTCCTATAACAAAAGGACTATTAGGTTGTGAATAATTTCCAATTATATATCCTTTTGGATAAAAATAGTCTTTATATTCATTCAAAAATAAATCTCTATAAGTGTTAACATAAGGAATATTATTAGTGTCAGTGCCATCAGTAACATAGAATCTTAAACGATTATTGGCTTGAGAACCAACGTTATTAATTGATTGATAATCAATAGCTAAGTTAACATGTCTAACATCAAAGAACACCTGTTCTAGATAAGGGGCATTTGTTAAAACATTAGCGTCCATAATAGTAACTTTGCCAAAATTAATATTAAACAATCTTGATGAATTACCGAAAGCATTAGCTCTAATTTCATTTAAATGATTGAAAGTCACTGTTTCAATGGTTGCATTATTATAAAAGGCTCCACTACCTACAGTTAACACTTCATTTAAAATTAAAGATTTAATATTGGTTATATTTCTAAAAGCATCTATACCTATTGATAAAAGATTATCATTAGTAATATTAATACTAGCATCTTGTTCCGAAATAGTATGAATAAAGGCATAATTTCCAACTGAGATTACCGGAAGAGTTGTTCCAGTTGGATTGGTAACATTAACATCAGAAAAATATGGCATATAACTTGTAATTAAAGTCTCTAAGTAAATGGTAAACGTTGCTGTCCCTCCAGCAGCTATTACTGCATTTGAAGGTGTATTTCTAATATATAAGCTAGTAGTATTATTAGTTACCAAAGCATTAGAAACTGAATTATAAGTAACACTTGAAGGCAAAGTCATATTCATTTTCCATGAACTAACACCAGTATTACCATTATTGGTAATCGTAACTGCATACTGATAAACATTGCCATTGTTTCCAACCTTAACCACCGAAGCTGTTAAGTTTGATGTAATAGCTGTTAAATTAGTTGCTATATCAAAGGAACTAGATAAATTGGCTCCATGATACTCAATTATTTCCCATCCCGTAACACTCTCATTAGCATAATTATTTAAAGTAACCTCTTTAACCGTATACTCTCCAATATCATAATAAAGAGATCCATTAACGAAAGAACCAATAATAGTTCCGGTTGGATAAATGTAATCGGCATATTCTGAAATTAAATTTTTATAATATGTAAGGGAGGTTGTACTATCTGGAACATAAATTCTAAGACGTTCATTACTATTGGTTCCAATATTAGCAAATGGTGACCCATTTAATACGATATTTAAGTCTGTATTATTAATAAACAATTGCTCTAAGTTAGCATTATCTGAAATACAATTATATCCCATCAAAGCAACTTTACCAATATTTAAACTATATAAGTTAGTAATACTAGTTAAGGCATAATCCCCTAAAACTTGAAGGTTTTCAAAACGGGCTACTTCCAAACTGGTTCCACTAAAAGCATAAGAACCTATTTGTAAAACTTCAGGAGTATGAATGGTTTTTAACTCTAAATTATAAAAAGCATAAGAACCTATTTTAAGTAAATTAGAATTATCTATTTCAATAATATGGTCAGTTTCAATATTAACATTGCGATAAGCCCCTTCTCCAATCGAAATAACTGGATAAGTAATATTATTAGGGCCAGCAGTAATACTATTAGGAATATCATAACTATTATTTAAATCAGCTCCCTGATATGAAATTATTTCCCATCCGGTAACGCTGTTACCATTTTTATTAGTTAAACTTACCTCTTTAACTGTATAATCATTAAAAACAAAAGGAACCATTAAATGGGTATAAGTGGTATCAGAATCAGTTCCTAATGGATATCCATATTGAGCTATAGTTGAATTAAGGCCTTGTTGATATACATATTGAGCTACATTAGGAAGTAATTTTTTATAAAGAGATAAATAACTGACATTATTAGAGCTTAAACCATTTGGAACATAGATTCTAAGACGCCCATCGGTATAACTACCCCAATTTCCCACTAAAGCATTTGTTCCAAGTTGAATATTCATTTCTTCAGCATTGTTTACTATTTCGGTTTCAATGGTATCAAAAGTTGCCTTAGTAATAGATTGACAATTAGAAAAAGCATAATTTCCTATTGTTCTAATATTTCCTAAATCAATTTCAGTTAATGATAAATTATTAGTAAAGGCATAATTTCCTATTGAAGAAATATTGCCTAATGAAAGATTAGTTATTCCACTTTCATAAAAAGCATAATTTCCTATTTTAGTAATATTATTTCCAAAAACTCTAGCTAAAGGCACACTATAAAAAGCATAGTCTCCCACTTCGGTAATACTACTAAATGAGGCCGATTTAATATTTAAGTCATAGAAAGCGTAAGCATCTATTTTAGCAACTGTGCTCTCCAAAATCAAAGCTACTCCTTCAGCATTTGTTATTGATAAATCACGATATGCAGAAGTTCCGATAGCAGTAATATTTTTTTCTGTTCCATTATAAATTTCTGTTCCTGGAATACCTAAAGTAGTAGAAGTATTTAAGTTATTAACATTATAAGAAATTCCATATCCACCATTGATACTATCATAAAGGAAGTAACGCCTATTATCAGATAAATCAGCAGTTTCGTGAACATTAATTTCGTTAATATATTGGTTTTCTTGATAGGTAGATATACTTCCATGAGGAACAAAATACTTAGCACCGCTATTACTTGTATTAAAGCTATGTGCATAAAGTGTTGGAACATTAGCTGATCTCATTTTTACATATTCAGCATTATAGAAGGCATAGTCTCCTATTTCCTCTACTGTCTCAGGAATAGTAATAAAACTAAATGATTCTGATGATAAATTAGATAAATGTCCTAAAACTATTCCATTAAAGGCATAATCTCCTATTTCAATTAATGTATTAGGAAGTAATAAGGTTTTTAGACTGGTTTTTCCTTCCATAGCTCCATCTACAATTTTGTTGTAAACAGTTGTTCCATTAGAATCATCTTTAATACGAGAATTTTCTAAATTTAGATATTCTAAATTTGGAATTCGGGTGCTCTTAAAGAATGCGAAATCTTCATTTTCAACATATTGAGCATTTAGGGTATAAATCATTAAATTCTTAATACCAGTTATGCTTGCTGAAGCACTAACAACGTTTCTTTGTTCAAAATATTCAGTTAATAAACTTTCTACCGAAACATTATTTTCTCTTATGTAGACCATATAAGAATCCGGCTCTACATTAGGGACCACATTATAAGGAATAACCGATGAATTAGTATAATTATTTTGAATATCAATAAGAGTGTAATTTTGAGATCCAGATACAGTAATATCCGATGATGTGATACCTCTAACGATTAAAGTATTACCATTATTAGGGCCCAAATAAGGAGTAGATGTTGTTGGTAAAAGAATACCAGTAGATCCTTCAACTCCTAAAATAGTACCTAAATTATAAACGTAAATTTGTGCTTTAGTAAAGGTAGCAAGTAAATTCATATCTTGAAATTGCAATTGCGTAATAATACCATTGTTGATAACTTCAATATTGGTTGACCCTTGATTAGCATAAACAAATCCTAATCTAACCCCCGGAGCTAAAGTAAGTCTGGTATTAGATAATAAATTAACATTAATTGGCATTAAGGTTTGAGTACTACTGACAAAATTAACATTTTCTAACAAAATACCATCATTTTCACCATCTTGAATTGCATTCCAAGTTACAGTGCCTCCGACAAAGAAGTCATAATTTTTGTCATTTCCTATAATATGGACAGATGCCTTAGGAACGGTCATATTAAAGTTATTTCCAACCCTAATACGTCCTTCTCCAGAAACATCAATAGTTAAATTGCCTAAGTTAACAAAATCATAAATTAAATCTCCAGCTATATTTAAAATATAATCATTGGTATCTAAATTAATTCTTTTTGATATAGCTAAATTACCAGCTATCGAAATATCATCAATCAGTCTAATGGTATCACCTGAATTTGATGATAATAAAACTTCACGTAATTGAGTTTCGGTACTAACTTCCCATATATGAGAATTAGCTGAATTAGAAATGGTTCCCACTTGAGAAGAATATACATTTAAATGAACTGAAAAAGAATCATCTTGATAGGCCGTAGTTGTGACTCCCGTATACATGCCATAATCAATACGATAATATTTAGAATTTAAGGTTGGATCATTATTTACTTCCACAGTTCCTGTAACAATTAAATTATTAAGTAAACTCATATTAGAAACTGGTTTTGTAGTATCAGTTTCTAAAGCTGGATCTATTGGATTGTTAGCGGCATAAGCCTGTAATCTGGTAGGATAAGTTGCTGAAATTGTTTCATTATTAACTTCGCTAGTTATATCATAAATACGATAAAACATTATTCCCGACACTTCAATGGTTCCTTCTAAAGAGAATGAAACACTATATTCCATATCTAGAGTTCCAGTATTACGAACCTCTAAAAACTTTGTGGATTTAGTTACATTACTCATATTAGTTTCATAAATCAAGGTATGAGTAATAGAATCTTCTAATAAGGCAGCTCCTGTATCATCATATTCAATAATTTCATGACTAATTTCTCCAGTGGTAATTAATGAGCCATGACTAAGATAATATTCATATAACCATGAAAATGAATTAGAGAAAGTAAAGACAAGAATAGCAATAATAACAGCAAATTTTAAATAAGTTCTTTTTTCAAAAGTTAAAGCTTTTTTAATGGCCTTAGGCTTATCTTTTAAATCTTCTAATTTGCTAAATCCTGGAAATAATAACTTTTTTAAGTTTTTAAACAATACTAAAGGATTTTTATTTAAAATAAAATCTCGATAATTTTTCTTGTAATAATAATTTCTAATAGATTTATTTAATTTCTTTTGCATTCTTATCCTCCTTTCTCTACATTAATCAGTTTTTAATTGGTTTCTTTTTTTAATTTCATTTCTTTTTTAACATCTATTATTTCTGTAATAAATAAATAACAAAGAGGAATGGCAATTACCAATATAAATCCAATAGTGCTTCTAACTATTCGACTTATAAAACTTATTACAGCCAATTTACTGGTCATTACCCCATATAATTGTTCTTCATAAACAGCGGGATCAATACCCGTATTAGCTCTTCCTCTCGTATAGAAAATATATTTACCATTTTCTCTTGTAATATTGACTACCTCATGGGTAATAATCTTATCAGCCATTTCGCTTTGCATTCCTTGATAGGTAATAATATCTCCGATTTCTATATCTTCTGGTTTAGTTTCTTTAACCAAAATGACATCATTCTTTTTTAAAACGGGTTTCATACTATCAGAAACTATGACAAATACTCGATGACCAAAAACTGGAGCATTGTTAAATATTTTTTGATATAAACTTATTACACAAAAAAGAGATATTAATACTAAAACTACTATTTCTAATATCTTAATAAGTAAATCTTTTTTATCTTTTAAAAATTTTAGCATGTTTTCTCTCCTTCTATGGTTTTATAAATGCAATATGATCAATTGTTAACATTTTACTCGCCACTTCATTAGCGGCTCTTTCATCGATATTTACATTCCAATATACCGAAATTGTTTGATTAGCTGGTACTTGGAAATTTCTTAAAAATACCATGTAATAAACATCTGAAGTTGCATTGTATATAATATCTCTACCTAAATTTTTGCTAATTGCTGTTGGACTAGTTGTATTAAAATATAAATTATCACTAAGAGCTGCAATGTCCCCGGTAATACCCGAAAAAATAATGTTAGTAGAAGTAGTATAATTTTTATTATTAGAAATTTCAAACTTAAACTGAGTATTTACTCCCGGAGCTACATATTTGATATCAAAAGGAGAATTTAAAATTTCAACATATTCATTATCAACATACTCATATATTTTGACTGAAATTGTACTAGAGCTAATAATTAAGTTCCTTTGATAGCGTAAATTCTCGCCTACTTCAGGTTCAGTTAGCATCCATGAGTAGGTTGCTACCCCTATTAATAATAATAAACAGATGTTTAAGTAGATATTTAATTGTTTTTTTCGACCTTCTTTCATATTTCACCTAGTTAAATGTTACAACAGCTGGATGTGAAGCAGGGCTTACCCCCGGAACCTCCGCTATTCTTACATAAACTGTTTGACCATTGTTAAAGGTAATACCAGTGTTAGTTACTGTTGCCCATATGGTGTCAGAAGTATTAGTAAAGGCATATTGCATATCGGTAGTTAGCCCATTAATAGTTAAGAATTGGTTATTTGGTGTTACAAGTGGTGGATCTAATAATTGATTTGCACTACCAAATTTTATAATTACATCTAACGCGCTATCCGCTAAAGTGTTATCACAATCATCATCTCCGCCTTCCAGCCATATTTTAATAGTTACTGGAAGAATTGAGTTAGGTTGTATTGTAAATAAAGTTTTTGCCAAATCGATTGGATCATCATCACTAGTTCCTCTTCCCCCATTTTTACTAGCAAAAGTATAAACTGTTTGATTACCTAAAAGACTAGGATCAGGACTGGAATATGTAAATTCTCCTTCATCTACTACCGCTGCAGTTGTATATCCTATAACTCCATTTTCTTCTTCAGTTCCAAAAATATAAACATAATCTTGGCTATCAATATTATAAGATAATGATACTCTCATGGCATCGGCTGCCACTCCTGTAATGGCGGTATCTTTATGAAAATAAACATGCTTTCCAAAATCTTCAGTTTGAAGATAAAAGGTATGCTCAATATAACCATAGTCAACCATATCAATTTGGCCATATGCATTAGGTAGCAGTTGAACATAACGAGGATTGGTATATGATAGACCGGCTCCAAAATCAATTGTAAAAAAGTTAATAGCATCAGCTGAAGAAACTTGTTTTATTTCAAATAATCCAAAATCAGCAAACAATACATTTAAGTTAATAGTTGTTCTACTAGCACTATCTATGGCTAGTTTTATGTTTAGCCCTTCAGCTGAAGTAACACGAAAATTGTTTTGAGAAATAGTAGGACTACTTTTATCAGCAAACCATGCATAAGATCCAATTCCAAAAAGAACTAGTATTTCAACAATCGTAACTAATTTTATAATTAGTTTTCTATTCATGTTACTTTCCTTTCTAAAAGCTCAAAATCGTTTTTTCTGATGCAAATCTAGTCGCATTTTCAATATATCTTACCCAAACAGTAGTTGAAGAATCAAATTGAGGATTAGGGGTAATATCATATCCTATCCAATTGTTACCATAGTCTATTGAATATTCCATTCCTTCTGCAAAATCATTTATAATATTATCAGTAGTATCAGCCGTTACCATTGGAGTGCCTGTATTAGGTTCTTTCATTATCGACACAAATTTCATTTTCATTATGAAATTGCCGCCTTTAAGAGCTGAAATAGCATCTCGGTCATTTCCTTCTACCCAAATTCTTATTGTCATTACCTCAATATCATTAGGTGTTTCATCATTATTTATATAAACCAATGTTGGATCTCCATAAGCATTAAAAGTAGTATCATTTGCCCTTAAGTTATCCTTTATATTAGGCACTCTTTTTTCTACATAATATGCTTGCTCAGTGGGGTCAACATAATTATAGTTTTGAATATTACTTGAATTCAAGTAAGCACTATAACTATCATTGCTATAGACTATTTCATATCCTTTATTAGGAGCCCATACCATTTGAGTGTTAACTTTGGGTACATATTCATCATTTACCAAATCATTTTTGATAAATGCTACCCTTACTCCTCCGGCTATTAAATCTTTGCTAAAAGGGCCATATCCACTAATATTTAAAGCTGTATTTCCAATTAACACCTCAGCTCCAGTTCCAACTTCCGGTTCAATAGAAGAAGATTGATCTAGGAATATCCCGGAATTCTGTTCAGCTTTAAACCAAACATTAAATTCAAAATAATCCGAATTAGCAGTTGCTGCTCTAAATGATATTGGAGTACCATCATCTCTTTTATTAGCTGCTTTGTAAAAGCTAACTCCATCACTAGTAACTTCATTACTAAATTTAAAATTATTAGTAATATTAACATCTAACGATGTATCCCAAGTAGTCCCCTCATCTATAGACATATATACTTTGTTAAATTTATCAGTGCCTATCTCAATATTTCCTAATCTAGTTTCTTCATTGCTATTAAACCAGGCATAACTAGCAATATAAAATCCTATTAATATTCCAATTAGTTTTATCATTCCTCCAAAAATCTTTTTCTTAGACTCTCTGCTCATTAAGTCACCTTTATAACAATTTTTTTAAGCAAATTTTTACGATGATTATAATATTTCTTAATGGCCTTTTTAAACAAATCAACAAAATATTTTTCTTTAACCAATTTTTCTTTATTTAAAATATTAAATTCTTCACTTAATAGTTTAATAAATTCTTTTTGATCCATGTCATTCTTATCAACAAAATCTTTAATAACCTTAGTTAAATAATATTTCTTAACGGCTTGTGCTTGAGGCTTAGTTCCTTCAAAAGCATCGTTTAAAATTAAATAATTAACTAAAAAACTCATATCCATGTTGTCTTTTATTTCGCCTTTGTCTTCAAAAGAACGATTATCTTTTTTCTCCGACTTGGAATTCACATCATATCTTTCAATAAATTCCCATAATTCCAGTGCTTTTTGAAAGTTGGTGTTTTTTAAAATAGTGTTTGTTTTAGTAATTGGTGACCTAACCGGTTGAATTTGGCCACTGGTTAAATCTCTAATAAAAGCACTTTTCATAAAGTCACTAACTATTAAAGAAACTCTGCCAATACGATCAGATAAGCTTAATTTACTAACATCTTTATTAACGAGATCATCGTAATTATTGGCTTCTAAGTCTACCGACATTTTTACTTTTTCATCCCCAATTACTGTTTCTCCTATATAATTTAACTTTTTATACGATTTACAGCTTGATCCTGAAGCCGAAACTTCTGACCTTCTTTTTATAAACATTTGCAAATTTACTAGTAAAGAATAAATAAATCGATTTTCATAAATATCAAAGCTTTCTTCTTTATGAATATTTAATAAATGACTAGGAGTTATATCTCCTTCATCACTAATATCTTGAATTAGATTAGTATGAGTAGCCAGATGCTTTACTGTTTCAACGGTTATTTTTCTAGCCTTTTCGACCGGTACTATTTCTTCCTCTTGCATAATAAATCGTTTGGGATTTCTAACTATATTATCCAAATAGGGAATAGTAATCTCTATTTTTTCTAACCACGAATAATCAAATTCTATTTTTTCATAATCAATTGTAACATTTGTTTGTGAACTGTTTCGTTCTAGGAAAGACTCTATAGAATCTTCGCCAATGTTATTAACAATTGAAAAGAATTTATTGTCTTCCATAGTCCTCTCCTTACATCATTCTTTTTAATCTATTTAAATAATCTTTACATTCGCCCATATTTTCTTTACCAAATTCTTTATCTAGAAATTTAATAAAGCCATCTACTTCATCTCGTATGAACGCTAAATTTAATTGTTCAAATTTTCTTAATATCTTATTGGCTATTAAATAGTCAACTCCATCAATTTCTGTACCACCACAAGCAACATAAGCTGGAACAAAATCTTTTAGTTGTTTAACAATACGGTTACCAAACGCTAATCTAAAATGTTCAATAACATAGTCATCCATAAGTTCAATTTTGTCTAAGCATTCTTGACTTACCGGATGTTTCTGATAAGCCTCTTGAAATAAACTTTCTAAGAACTTACTACTTAAATTCATTCCTTCTGTTACCGGTGCTTCAAAAGGGGCCCCTTTTTCATTAATATTTATTGGCATAGCACGGTCATAAACTTTATCGGTAACCATAAATGTTGAGTCATCGTTGTTGATGGTTCCGATATACCACATGTTATCAGGAAGTTTTAATTTACCACCAGGCATTTTTATCGGATCATTTGGCCAAGGATTTGGTACTAAATCGATAATCCATTCATCTCTACTAGGCATTTCCAAAATAGATAGCATTTCCGCAAAATAATATTCAACACGGGCAATGTTCATTTCATCCAAAATAGTTAAATAAATTTTATCAACATATGTTGCCTCATACATTGCTCTTAAAACTTCAGTTTCATTGAATTTTTTTGTAAATTCGTTAAAGTACCCAAATAACTCGGTACGATCACGCCATGATGGTTGAACCGAAGCAATAATAGCATCATTGCTTAAGAACTTACCAATGCAATAAGGCAAAGAAGTTTTACCAGTTCCAGATATACCTTGTAAAATAATTAATCTTGAAGAAGCTAATGAAGCTATAAACAATCTAATTATTTTAATTTTATAATAAAGTCTCATTTGACTAGCGGCATAGTTACGAATTGTATCGCACAAGCTTTCTAATGTATAATCGTTATTTGATGGCTCAGCCACATAGGTTTTCATTGCTTCATCAATTTGAGTAAGTTTAAAGAATCGGCTTGCTCCTTCTTCAGTAGCCACCTCGTTCGTATCACCATCAGTTTTTTCTCCTTCAAGGCTAAGCTCTGGAGAATCAGTAGGCTTTAGACCCAATTGACTAACTTTCATTGCAAGAATTCTATCTTTCTCTTGAGTAAGGGTTAATACGCTTCGATTTAACTCAGCAACTTCTTCTAAAAGAGTTTCCTGTTCTACAAGACTTTTTCTAATTCTAACATATTTTCTTAATAGCAACCAAAGCAGTAAAATTATTCCGGCTATTAAAACTAATACTATTAAGGCTGCTAAAATAACAGCGACCCAATGCCCACCAGTAAATTCTAATTTATAATCTTTTATAATTGCTATATAAGCCGGAATGTCAACCATCATCCATAGCCCTTCAAATATTCCTGAAAAAATCATTTTCACTCCTGAAAAGAGCTGGGATAAAAAATCAAATAAGAATCGAACAAACATATCCATATTAATGCCTCATTTACTATTGGTATAAGTAGGGTATTATCATACATTACACTATAAATAATTATATCATTTGACTAGACATATATCAACAAAATAACTCTATTTTTCCTAAATAATTCCATGAAAAAATCAATTTATTTCTAAATTGATTTTTCGCTTTTATCTAGCCATTTTTTTGGCTTTTTCTATTTCTCTAATAGCTTCTCTTTTTTTCTCATCAATTATAAGTGCAACAAACTTATAAAGCTGATATGCAAATATCCCAAATAATGGTAATATTATGCAAATTAAGAAACCATATTTTGATTTTAAAAATGATAAAATGTATCCTACTTTTCCAATTCTAGTTCCTTCCCATACAGAAATAATATCTCCTGGTGCCACTTCAACTTCATCTTCAGCTAAGTTATTATCTCCTTTGGTAGTGTAAGAAACCATACTAGTTTCAGTTCCATTAACTTCAGTAATTCTGTGAGTTTTGACAATTTTGGTATCTTCTTCAAAAGCAAAGAATGAAATTACATCTCCTACTTTTAAAGTGGTTTTTTCATTATCATACTTTTTGGTAATAATCAAATCTCCCTTTTTAATTGTAGGGTACATAGAATCTGACTGAATACTATATGGAATTGTACCGCCTATCGTAGCTACTCCTTTTTCTTTTGTACTAAGAGAAACTATCGTAACTCCGGCAGCTGTTAAAATTACAATCCATAGTAATACATTAAGAATTACTTTTAAAATTTTCTTTGGTTCTTTCTTCATTATTTCACCCCATTGCTATCTATGACGGCCATTAAGCAGTCTTTGATAATTGTAATTTAAATGTTATATCTGTTCCTGATGCATTGTTTTCACAATCTATATCTTGTCCTTCAACCCACATATATATTCTTAGTTTTGTAACTCCAGCTGGAATTTTTGTTGCAGCCGCAAATAAATGTGATGAAGCAGCTATTGTTACAGGTGTTTTTAAATCTGGTGTTACTGTAGCAAAATCAGTAGCATGTGTAGTTGCATTAGCACTTAAAGGTACCTGATCGCCTACTGCAAATGCTGCGATAAATGCAGGATAATTTGCCATTATAGTAGTTGATGTAGGAACGCCAGTATTTCCGTATACGCTTACATAATTAGCTATACCAGCGGCAGTATGAAAATCACTGTTTGGTTCCCATATCCATGCTGTAGTAGCACCGCTTTGAGTGGTGATAGCTTCTTGAGAAGAACCAACAGCTACAGTGCCTTCATTTAAGAAAGCTACTCGAGCAGCGTTTTTAAGACCTTTATCTTGAGTTCCTTGTTTTGCAACAACGTTTGATCCAGTGCTTAAATATACATCTTCAGCAATTGTTGTTTGAATAAATAAATCAAATACAATAAAATCTCCCGATGTTCCTTTTGCTTCTCTAGTTGCCTCTGAAGTTAAATAGTTTGTTCCAGTTGTTGAATCAATTGCGCCTCTAAATAGTTCTAGTTTTCCTTTATTAACCCCAGCAGTTGTTGTAACCACCCCACCAGAAGATACAGCAACTAATTTTGATGGTAACTGATTGGTATCAGTAACCGTACTCTCATCAGCTGCAGTAAAAGAATACCCACTTGTAATATCAGTTGTTGCAATTGATGTTTTCCAAGTAATACCATCAGTAGAAATCTGAATACCATTAGTTGCATCTACTTGAACATCCAAATCAGAAACGGTAACAGTAGTATTCTCAGTAAACCATGCATATGATGCTGTGGTTAGGGCTACTGCTGTAATCAGCAACATCAAAAATGCAGATAATAATTTTTTCTTATTCATTTTCTATTCTCCTTTTATTTCTTTGTATTTTTGAAGATTACTCTTCAACTTGTTCTTTAATTTGCATTAACATTTTCATTTCGCCACCAATGATATCGTCAACGCATTCAGGGTCTTCCCCTTCTAGCCAAACTACAACTGTATACTTATCAACATCTTCCGGTCTAAAATCATTTCGATCATCTTTTAAAATTAAGTCTCTTGATAGAAATGGTGTTGTTCCAGGTTCTGGCAAACCGTTTTCAGCTAGTTTTGCATATACAGTTTTTACGTCATTTACATACAGCGCTATTCTTACAGCCTTATCAACGTTTTTTATTACCGATTGAATTCTTATCTCTCGATAATAATCAACGGCTTCTTTCCCTTCATTTTTTACAAAGAAGGTATATGCCAAATAATCGTTGGCACTATGGTCGCCTTCATCAATTGTAACGGTTGTTGGTATCCAACTTTCGGTAATGTTATCCATATACTCCAAAGCTTTGACTTTTAAAATGCTGCTTGAAGTTTCAAAAGTAGAAGTTTCAGACATAACTATATTCTTAGTCGTCTTTAAATTTGGATCTAGGCTTATCGTAAAATTACCAGTCTTATTAACTATGTATAACATAACATATAAAATGCCCAATATTAACATAGATGAAGCTACTACTAAAGAAGATATTCTAGTAAGGAGTTTTCTTTTATAGAGCTTTTCCGCATTAATTTTAACTTGCAATTTTTCCTTAATAACCATCACCGCCAATTCATGTAGCTAAATTATGTTTTTCTAAAAAAATCACCTACATTCTTTTGACAAAACACAATTTTGTCGTTATTACTAACATTTGTAATAACCACATTAATATTGTTTTTCTTGCAATATTCTTTGTTTCCTTTGCTATTTTTGATTTTTTCATATTCTTCAAAACAATAGGTTAACATTTTATTTAGACTTTTTTCTTCCATATTAACCATTTCATTTAAAGAAAATTCAAATTCTTTTTCTTTTAGCAAAGACAGTTCATCACTGTAAGAACCTAATACAAAACTACTTATTCTTAAATTAATTTTAGATTTAAGAAATTTACTATTCATTATTTGCTGTAACTTAATAATGTTTTTTTTGTTTTTAAAAAACTCATCATTAAGATCAACAAATACCTTCGAAATATATTTTTTATTATTAAGTGACTTTAACAATAAAAGCTCTATTTCATAAAGGGCAATGATAGTAAGTTCATCTTGTATTCCATATTTGGCTAGTATCTTGTTTACTGCATTCTTATTTTCCTTGTCAATATCCTTAATCATCCATTTGAGCTTTGTATCCATCATTTGGCTGGAACTCAAATCTATTCCAAAAATCGGAACAGAAATTACTTCAAAAACATCATTAGTTGTATTATTCCAAAATCTTTTTAAAGTTTTTCTTTCAACAGCAAAGGCTTTTTTTAACTTTTTTTCTTCTTTTTTTAGATAAGCGAGTTCTTCAGTTGAATAAACCTTTTCTAACTTTATCTTGATTTTCTTTATTGCTTCAGTTGAAGTAATATTGGACTTAATGTCAGACGAATATGATGATAAACAAGTTGCACAATCAGCTATAATTAAAAGTGATTGCTTTTGAACTATTTTACTATTAGTTTCGATTGTTAATTTTCGAGATATTTCTTCTCCCTCAAATAATTCTTTTAATTCACCCTTAGCTAACATATATTTAATGATTTGATGAACTATTTTTCGATTATTTCGAGAAAGCTTTATTTTTGATTCTAATGTCTCCCATATTATCTTGAAATAGGTATATGAACAATCAATTTTATAATTTAAATAGTTAAAAACAGCACTCCCTTCCATATTCATCCTCCAAATACTATCCATACTAGTATTTTAGCATTACGTTTTCCTAAATGCAACAAAAACAGACAAATTTCGACTATTTTAAAATTTGTCTGTTCTAACTTTTTTAAGATTTACACTTTTATTTTACATCTTTATTATTTATATTTAAAAGTTCTATTTCTTCGTTACTATTAGTAACTACAGTCTCGCCAGATATGGGTTTGTCCATTTTATTTTTTAATTCCAATAAGTTTTCATTACGATTTTTTTGCTCTTTAATTTTTTTGTCAAAATCCGCTTTTAAAAGCAATAAATAAGCAATCCCACCATAAACACAAACAAATCCAACAAGAAGTCCGGCCCCTATTAAAACTTTATAAGTGATCCAAGAAAGGCCAATAACCAATAAAGGTATAGAAATTGCTAACAAAAAAGATATCGATGCCCAGTAACTTTTTTTTATTATAATATTAATAACAGGAATATTTATTTTTAATTCATAAAGAGGATATAACAATATTAAAAATCCAACATATGCTAATACAAGGCCAAAGGCTCTTATTCCCCATTTAACAATAACATTAACTTCATTAAACTTACTAAGCATTTCAACGCCACTTAAATTTCCTTCAGTTATATAATTTATTTTTTCTCCACTTTTAGTGACGTAACTTATAAAGGAATCATTTATTTGTTCGGCCATTACTGTAAATGGGCTTTCTCCAATATATTTAAAACTAATTCTAATATCCCCAATAATAGGATTGCTATAATCCTCACTATTAGTGTAATAATTGTCTTTGATTGTATACCCAAGTCCAGAAGCAACTATTTCCGATAATTCTGTATAACGTTTAGAAGCTATTAACTTATTTTTTTGATCATTATTTAATTTATAAGCCCCTATATTGATTACATCAGCAATAAAATATTCGCTATTATAAGGTTTATTTTTTAAATTAACTTTCGTTTGGTCTTCAAAAGAATCAGAATCAATTAAAGCTTCTTGCCAAACCTTTTCATATATAATTCCCTCTTTACTTTCAGTTTCTTTCCAAGAATACATTTCAACTATTCGCTCTAGTTTAGGGGAATTAATAGATATTCCAAAAAGGGAATCAGCTACCATTTCCTTACTCGTAAGGTTATCGCTCATAACCACTAATTCGCCGTCTGTTATGTCTGAAACTTCTTTACTAGTTATTTCTATATATGCGTTTTCTAGTTCTCTTTTGTTGCTATCATTATTCAAACCCATATTTTCATTCCACCATAAAATAAGTATTGATAAAATTATTAACACTACTCCTGCTATAACAAATTTAAAATATGATGAGTTATTCATACTTCCTCCTATTATAATTATAAAGAAACAATCAAACTTATTCAATAAAATTAAATCATTATTGTAAAATTATGTTATAATGTTTTAGTTGGAGGGATTAAATGAGAACTTATAAAAAGAAGCTTCCTGACGGTGTTAAAAAAATGTTTGCTGCCGAAAGAGGAGTAAAGGTCAAAATTATAAACAAAGATTACAAAAAAAAGAAAGAGAATAAATAGTATTAAATATTCTCTTTTTTAATGATATAATTACGGGACTAGGAGTTTATATGAAAAAAAGAAAGTTAAAGCTTAAAAATTTTATTGTAGTGATTATTATGTTCATCTGTATATTGGGTTTGGGCGTTTCTTCTTATCAAATTATCAAATGGCATTTAGATTCTATAAACACTAATAAGCAGATTGCCTCTTTAGAAGAAAAAGCAGCCATTATTAATATTACAAATAATGAGAAAGTTGAAATTGTTGATCAAAGCCAAGATATCCCAGAAGCTAATCCCTACTGGGACTATATTAAAATGGATTTAATTAATGTTAATTTTGATGAATTAAAAAAAATAAATAAAGATGTTAAAGGTTGGATTATGGTTAATGGCACTAATATTAATTATCCTTTTGTTCAAACCAAAAATAATGAATATTATTTATACAGATCTTTTGATAAGAACCATAATGCTTCAGGTTGGGTTTTTATTGATTATCGGAACAATATGGAAACTTTAGATAAAAACACAATTATATATGCTCATGGACGAGTAGATAGAACTATGTTTGGCAGTTTAAAAAATATTTTAACGAACGACTGGACCAGTAATAGTAATAACTTTGTTATCAAAATATCCACCGAAAAAGAAAACACTTTATGGCAAGTGTTTAGTATTTATCGAATTCCTACGACGAATGATTACCTTAAAGTAAATTTTAACAATGATGAAGAATATCAAAGCTTTTTAGATCTTCTATTAAATAGAAGTCAATTTAATTTTAATACTTTGGTGGAAGCATCTGATAAAATAGTTACTTTATCAACCTGTTATAATCGTTTTGATAAAGTAGTTATGCATGCTAAATTAATTAAAAAAGAATTGAAATAATTTATTATTTTTGAGCTAAGTCATTCTGAATCTTTTCAACTTCTTGTTGTAGCTTTACTAAAAAACTATAAATCATATCAAGATCACTTTTATTGGCCTTTTCTGGATTTTTAAAGGTATGGGATTTACTATCACTTTTTATTCTACTACCCGTAGAATTAGAGTAGCGGTAATTTATTAGCTGCTGTTGAGCAGCTGTTGTAAGCATAAACTGGCCAACTAAAATAATAAAATTCCCTATCGAATTTAATTCATAAGAGTTAAAATCATCTTCTAATAGAAATCCTAAAATGGCCCCAATACTAGAAAATAACTCAGGATTAGTATTAGGAGGAAAATTATTAATTATTATTTATTCCTCCTAGCTATTAAATAATATGCTTATTATTTAATATAAAAATATTTTTTTAATTCTTTAATAATATTTTTTCTAAATATAGTAAAAAATAATATCAAAAGAAAAACAGCAATTGATCCTAATACTATAATGGGCCAATTAAGAGTTAACACGTTAAATAAAGCCAATATCATTAAAACAACTGAGGCCAAAGTAGTATAAAAAATAGGTATTATCTGTTTTTTTTGAAGTTCATACAATGACAAAAAGATAACTGCCTGAAATATTAAAACACTAAAACAAATAATAGTGATTACAAAATACGACCAATCGGTTTTTTCAATAAAATCAATTAAATATAAATAACCACATATTACAAAAATAACGACTGTCATTCTTTTGATAAATGTATCTTCTATTAAAGGTTTATTTAAAAATGAAAGATAAAAAATAATGCTTCCACCCAAAACATACAAAAACCATAGTTTTCCACCAGTAGCAATATTTACAATAAAACAAACCACCACAGCAATTGATGATAAAACTATCATTATTCTTCTAAACAGAATCATCTTACTTATTTGAGGGGTTATCTTGGGATAAGCTCTATTTATTTTCATATTCATCACTCCCATATACCTTTAGGTTTATATTATAACTTTTTAATAAATTATAAAGGGTATTTTCAAGAGCTTTATTGATTGTTAGTTTGCTCATTGTTAAAGTTAAAATGTTATTACAGCTAATTGCACTAAATAAGGCTCTATTTAAGCTGGTAGTTCCCAAAACAAAATCCATTTTTTCAATTTCTTTGGCAAATGAAGAAGGAAATTTTACTAATCCTAAATTTGATAAAACAGTCGTATTAGATTTTTCACCCACAAAACCATATATCAATTTAGTAATAGGAGTTTTTACAAATAAGGGAATAAACTTAATACTATTAATAAGGGTATATGTGTGAGCCATTAAATTATTCATTTTTTCTTTATCAGTCTTTATTTCTAATTGATTTTTTATGTTTTGTAATAAAGTATCAAAATCTTCTATTTCTGTATTTTTAATTATAATATTAGTATATAAAGAAAAGTTTCTTAAAGTTTTTGAATTATAATACTTTCTTAAACTAACAGGTACTTGAATACTTATGATCCCTTTTTCAGAGGTAGAATAACTACAAATAGTAAAAAGTATTCCTAATAAAAAGTTAGTAATTGTGACTCTTTTTTCTTCACATATTTTTTTGACATCCTTTAAACTCATATCAAAGTGAATAATTTGACATGGTTTCACTCGAGAAAGTTTCCCATCTAATTGCATAGCTGTTTTATCACCTAAACGTTCCTTTTTAGTTTTTTTCTCAAATTTTATAAAATCATTAGAAAGTTCTTCGTCTAAAGGAGAATCTTTTGGATTTAAAACTTCATCTGTATAGGTAATTTCTTTACCCAATAGTCTTAAATACTCAGCTACTAGAGTTTTCATAAAAACCATTCCTCCAGTACCATCAGTTAAAACATGAAAAAATTCTCCACTTATTCTATTTTTATAATATAAAATTTTGAAAGTCTTTTTATTTATTTTTGAGATGTTTATTTTATTACAGGGCGCATACATCTCAGAATATATAGCAAATCTTCTTTTAATACCATCTAAATAATGCCAAAAAAAACCTTTTCTTACAGTTGTTGCAAAAGAAGGAAATCTTTTTACTGTAAAAGTCAAAGCAATTTGTAGAACTTCTGGAATAACCTCTTCTTTTAAATATATTGAAATTCTAAAAGTAGACATAAAATTATTTTTCATAGATAAGGGGTATATTTTCGCTGCATAATCCAGCGGATACCACCTATTAGAATTGTTAATATAAAAATCAGACAAATTTTTTGTTTTTAGTAATTTTAAAATTTTTTTAATTTTATAATTTTTTTTATAATAAAAAAGGATAGCCTTTTCAAAGTCCTTAATAAATAATCTTTTATCTTTTTTATTTAATAAAACTTTATTATTCAAATCGTTAAAATAATCGGTTAATAAAAGCTGATCATTTAAACTAAAAATGCTTAAAAATGTTTTACCTCTTGCCATATTTACCTCTTACTAATCTATTATAACAAAGCTCAATATAAAAAACCATTAGCATTATTTTTTATTAATAAAAAAATTATTAAATGCCCAGGAAATTAGTTTTCCAAAATAACGGCATCCAATCTCAAAAACACAAAATAAAGTGCTGTTGAGATAAAATATTTTAAGTAAAAAGTGAGTAAAACTAAATTTTCTTTTAAGTTTATTAATATACTTTAAATAAAGTTTGTTATTGTTATTTGCAATGGCCTTGGCACAAAACTCACCCGTATTTAAGGCATATCTAAGTCCTGATAATGTTAATGGATCACAAGCACCAACTGCATCTCCTACATAATAAATGTTATCAATAATGGGTTTTTTAATACCAATAGGAGTATATGTTCCTCGTAAATCTTTTAAATTGGCTTTTATATTTAATTTATTTAAAAAGTCTTCAAACTTTTTTTCATAGTTATTTTTAGAACTAAAAACATCGGTTAGTCCTACATTAGTAATTCCGTTATATGAACTAACCCATCCATATCCTTTGTTACTTATTCCAAAATGAATTTGAATCTCTTCTTTTTTGATGTCATTAAAAACTAGCTGCATAGCAATATTTTTACTTTTTATCTTTTGATATCTATTACCATAACTATTTGAGCCATCAGCAAACACTAAATAATCATAAAAAAAAGAACTGTTATTCGATAAAATTAAATTATTTTTTTCTTTTATATGTTTTAAAATAGTTGTATTTTCTATTATTTTTATCTTTTTAGATTTAGCTAATTCATAAAATTTATTATCTAATTCTACTCTATCAATATTTTTATTGGTATATAAAAACTTGTTAATTATATTTTGTCTATTTCTCATTTTATAAAAAATCTTAAAATCTTTAATTAAAGAATAATGACATTCATTAATATTTAAGCCAAAATCTTCATATCTTTTTTTTGTTTTGCTAGTAATATATCCAGCACAACATTTGTAGCGAGGAAATTTAGATTTTTCTATTACCACTACATCTTTTAAACCCAATTTATTTAGAGTTAAGGCCACTGATAATCCTGCTGGTCCCGCTCCAATTATTATTACCCTATGTTTTTTCATATCGACCTCTTCTTTAAAAGTGTCACTAATGCCTTTTTCATTTATATGAATATTAGCACAAAAAAAAGACATTTACAATTAATGATAATGTCTCTTGTTGGTCTAAACTTTTTTTAATTTTAAAACATTAATAAAAATTATTAAGTAAGGAATAGATATTAAGATGCTTCCAATAATATCAGTTAAAAAGTGAGCTCCCAAATAAATTCTACTAAACATTATAGTTATAATAATAAGAACCAAAATTGTCGTTATAATAGTTTTTATTTTTTTTGATAGATTACTTTTTAAAATCAGATAAATAAGAAATCCGTAAAAAGTAAAACTAGCTGTAGAATGGCCCGATGGAAAACTATATCCAGTAACTTCAATCAAAGGTTCTAATGGCCTATTTCTTCCTGTTAAAAATTTTAAACCATAATTAAGTAAAAATCCAAATAAAAGATTTAAACAAATAGCAAAGGACTTTTTTCTTTCTTTAATAAAGATAACTAGTAAAATAGACAAACATATTAAAAATATTCCGCTACCTAAATTAGTTAGGATTTTCATTAAACGGGTTAATCCATTGGTTCTTATAGCTAGCATAAAATCGTTTATTAAACCATCAATCTTTAAAATCGGATGATTTCTAACATTTAAAAGTAAAACGACAAATCCAATTAAAAATAAACTTACCATTATATATTTCAAACTTTTTTTCATATTTACCTTCCCTTTAATTAACATTCAATTAACTTATAAACATAAGTTTATAAATTCATTTTAAATAAGTTTCGTTATACAACTAAAATACATATTTAAGTTATCTTAGTAACATCTCAACAAATTCTGTATCATTATTAAGACGATCTTTTTTAACTATTTTATTAGTCTGAATAAATCCTATTTTCTCATAAGCTTTAATAGCTCTATTATTATTACTTCTAACTTCTAAATAAAAAGCCTTATCGGGATATTTAACTTTAAATTCATTAATACTGTCTTCAATAAAATATCCTCCTAATTTTTTTCCACATAATTCAGGAGCCAATCCAATTCCAAAGTATAAATAATTATCATGCATAACTTTTATTTTTGAATAAGCAACAACTTTATTATCTAATAAATAGACAATATAATTTTTTGCTTCTTCTTTTTTAGTTATTGAAAAATTGTTTAATACCATTTCTTCATACGAAGGCATATTATAAACTTGATATTCATTTTCATATTTCCAACCAGCAATTTCTTTGGCATATATTGGTTTCATTTTCTCTTTAACAATCTCATTAAAATCCATACAAATCTCCTTTAAAAATATTTTATCATAAAAAAAGTGATATTTCTATTTGTCATAATTGGTAAAAATTAAAGGTTTTACAACTATAACTCTTCCATATAATTAATACCCATTTTTTGTTTAACTATTTTAATTTTTTGACTGGCAACTCGTTTTGCCTTGTTAGAACCATTATTCAATATTTCTAGTAATTCTGAACTATATCTATATTTTTTATATCTTTCTTGGATAGGTAAAATAAAGCTTTCAACTTCTTCAGCTAACGCTTTTTTAAAGTCCCCATAATTATATTTTTTATATTTTTCTTCTATATCTTTTACTTCTATATTGGTCAATGCTGACATAATAGAAATTAAATTAGATATACCAGGTTTATTTTTTTCGTCAAATTTAATTTGATTATCGTCATCAGTTTTAGCTTGCATTATTTTCTTTTTAGTTACTTCTATATCATCCAATATAAATATTGTTCCTTTATCGGTTGGTGAAGCCGATTTGCTCATTTTTTCGTTTGGATTTTGTAAATTCATAATTTTAGCTCCAACCGCAGGAATATAATATTCTGGTAATTTAAATGTATTACCAAATTTTTTATTAAATCTTTCTCCTAAGTTTCTAGTAATTTCTATATGTTGTTTTTGGTCCATGCCAACCGGAACAATATCTGCATCGTATAAAAGAATATCTGCTGCCATTAATGCCGGATATATAAAAAGCCCTAAATCTATTCCATTTTCTCCTAACTTTTGCTTTTTTGATTTATATTGTGTCATCCTAGATAATTCGCCAATTCTACATTGAAATGCAATTAAAAATCCTAATGTACAATGTTCTGAAACCTCATTTTGAACAAATAAACTAGTATGTGTAGGATCTACTCCACATGCTAAATAAATTGCTGCTAAATTTAAAATGGTTTCATGAATCTTTTTTGGATCCTGATAAGTGGTTAATCCATGTAAATCAGCTATAAAGATATATGAATCATATTGTTCTTGCAAATTTACAAAGTTTTTAATAGCTCCTATGTAATTTGCTAATGTAAAATTACCTGTTGGTTGTACCCCCGTAATCATTGTTTTTTTCATCTTAATTTCCTCTTTCTTTTATTATATTTGTTTATTGTTTTATGCTTAACAAAAAAATGTATGTATAATTTTACTCATACATACATTTATCCATTTCAAATTAATTATAAAGTCAATATTTATGAACGATAAAAAATGTATGAGATACCCTTTTCCCATACCCACCATGAATTGTTTAATTTAATAATATTAAAATTATTCATAGTTTTTTTCTCCTTTAATGGCTAGATTATATATCTTTATATTATTTTTGTCAAATAACCTATACAAACAAATATAAATCGTTATCTATTTAAAAAGTTAAATTAGCATGTATTTACGTACTTATTATAAGCATTAAAAAACAAACTTTTTTGTAAAAGTGAACACTTCTATATAAGGTCGTTTAAGTATAAAAATTCATTACTTAAACCTTATATTATTTTTTGTTATTAAATATAAAAGTAGTCCTATTAGGTTTAGGATATTCAATTTTATAATTATCTTTGGTATATTCTTTTATTGTTCTTTCCCAAAATCTTTTAGCACCTTCGCTCCTTGGAACCGGTTTAACTTCCCAATTGCCCTGATGCATATCAAATATTTTTTCTGCAGCTATTTTCCCAATACCTTTATTTTTATAAGAATTCAATATAAACATTTCCGAAAAATCATAATTATTATCTTTTTTATCTAAAACCATAAAATCATCATCTATTAATGCAAAACCAGCAAGTTGATTATCTGCTTTAATAAAATATGCAAAACGCTTAGTTTCTTTATTAAAATAGTAGTCAATTTCATTATATTCAAATAATCCATGTTCATTTACTTCCATAGGTAATGAACCAGTAATATCATGCATGTATAGTTGAAATAAATTATTTAAAACAATTTTATCTTTACTTTCTATTTTTTTTAGTTTTATATTCATTTTATCACCCAATTTAATTATAACAATTTCATTTTTTTATCAAAATTCTATTATTTAAAATATAATATTTACCAAAAACGTCCATCAAACCATTATTAATTCTTATAAATGATTCATTTTGAAGTAAAATAAGTGGCATATATTCACTTATTTCTTTTGCTTCTTCTAACAATTTCTTATTTTCAAAAGAAACATGAGGAAATATATTTATATCTATTAAATTTAATCCATAATATTTTTTCATTGTATTATTATCAAAATCATCTCTATACATAACTATTTTAGATTGGTTCATTGATCCCGCACTTACTCCAATTATTATTTTCGATTTTGAAATTAAGTCTGTCAAATTATACTCGATTATAGATTTCATTTGTAATTCTGGAGATCCACTTAATAGAAATACAATGTCCGAATTAGCAACTTTTTCACATGCTTCACTTATATTCATTCTATTATCAATAATATAACTACTACTAAACGTTATTCCTATCTTTTTAAAGCAATTTAAATATCTAGTAAATTGTGCATTACTTCGCTCATAGTTATTAAAAATAGAAGATACAAATGTAATACTCATATCATCAGTTAAATCTTTTTTTAATACTTCCGCTTGCTTATTTGTAAATCCATTTTCTTTATCAATTCCACTAAACAAAATATTGATCATATTATCACCTACAAAAAGCATATCACAAAAAAACAAATATTTCTATTTGTTTAAATCACTAAATGGCAGAGGCGGAGAGAATCGAACTCCCATCAAAAGTTTTGGAGACTCCTATGCTACCATTATACCACGCCTCTACATGTGTGTTATTTTATCACTTTAATAAAAATATTTCAATAATAAATAACATAATATATTAATGAGGTGATTATATGTTTATACAATATTCAACTAAAGAAAAAGATCTTTTGGCTAGAATTATGAGAGCAGAAGCTTTAGCAGAAGGCAATTTAGGCATGCTCATGGTTGGAAATGTCGTAGTTAATAGAGTGATTGCCAATTGCTTAACTTTTAAAGACATCAGAACTGTTACTGAGGCAATATATCAAAAAAGTCAATTTGTTGGTACGAGTAGTTCTTTATTTCAAAGTGCTGCAACTACCTTAGAAAAAAGGCTTGCCGAACGTGTTCTAGATGGAGAATACTATCATCCTGCTACTAACGCATTGTGGTTTTATGCCCCAGCTACAGGCACTAGTTGCAAATCAACTTGGTATAATCAAAAGCTTTCAGGAAGATATAAAAATCATTGCTTTTATAATCCGGAGCCTAGTATTTGTAAAGAAATACATTAAAAAATATCTTGTTAAGATATTTTTTAATTTGGAATTAAAATCTGTTGGCCTATACTTAAAGTGCTACTTTTTAAATTATTTAAACTTTCTAAAGCTGAAACGGTTGTATTAAATTTTTGAGCTATTCGATACAAGTTATCTCCTTTTACTACCGTATATACTTTATTAGTTTCATTCCCCGGAACCTTAAGCTTTTGACCTATATATAACTCATTTGTTGTTAGATTGTTAATATCCTTCAATTCAGCAACAGATATTCCATAAGTATTAGCAATTCGATACAGAGTATCTCCTTTTTCAACCGTATAAATATCATATTCTTCACTTTTATTAATTAATAATTTTTGACCTATGGTTAAAATGTTTGAACTTAAATTATTTAGACTTTTTAATTCATTAACTGTCATTTTATATTTGTTGGCTATACTATATAAAGTATCTCCTTTTTGAACAATATAAGTATTTTCATTTAAAGCGGGAAATTCCTTGATCACTTTTAAAACATCTCCAACTTGTAACAAATTACTGCTTAAGTTGTTTATTTCCTTTAATTCATCAACATTTAAGCCATATTTCTTAGCTATGCTCCATAAAGAATCACCTTTTTGAACAACATAGTACCCACTTCCTACAAGAGGAGTATAGGGAATATTTTTATAATCCGCTACTGCTCTAACTACAGCTTCGGCATATTTTTCCCAATTATTAGTTAATTGTTCTACATCATCTCCAGTACTATCTAAGAAACCATACTCAACTATAACCGCTTCATTATTTGGGGTATCTCTATGAATAAAATAATAATCTTTAGCCGAGTTGCTAGGCAATCTTCTTTGATAATACTTTCTAATATTTTGACCTTCTTTTTCTATTTCATTAGATATTTTCTTAGCTAATGTATCATTATTTCTTAAAGCGTAAATTACTTCGGCACCATCCCCACCACCTGCATTTATATGATTTGATATTACCACTACATCTTTACCATCACCATAAAATGATTGGATTTTATTTGTTCTTTCAATCGGTTCAAGGCTTTCATCAGTCATTCTAGTAATTGATACTGGCACTCCCAATTCTTTAAATCGATTATACATATAATTTGATATTTTTAAATTTAATTCTTTTTCAACAAGATTATTACCTACTGCTCCACCATCACTTCCACCATGAGAATGTTTCGGTTTAACCCAAATATTATCTATTTCTTAAATTTCAAAGTTCCATTCGATTTCTATATCTCGTGAATTTGTTTCTTTATTATAAGCTCCTATATTTATCTTTTCTATAAACTCATCAATAATTAGTTTATCTAATTTTTTTATATGTTTATATTTTTTAAATATATCACTTGCTTGTTTTCTATTATCTTCTTTAGTATTAAGACAATCTATTTCATTATCTATATTGTTCTTTCGTAAAATCATATTATCTATTTCTTTTGAATAATCACTGGTTAACATTTTAAACATATCTTCAGTAATTAATTCATTATTTTTATCTTCATATAATTTTCTAAAATAGCTTTTGTTTTCCGCAATCTTTTTATCAAGATTGTTTTTTTCTTTGTTAAGAACATCTATTGTTTCTTTAATTGTCTTATCATTACTTTTTATATTATTGTAGTATTCTTGTAAATTATCTTTATCATAGTAATTATTTAATAAATCATTTATAGCATTTATAACTATTATTTCTAATTCTCCTATTTTAATAGATTTGTTGTTTTCACATATATTAAGTTTCTTTGCACCTTTACATTGTAGATATGCTTTCTTTCCACTTTTTGTGTTGAAAACATTTCTTGTAAATACTTTCCCACAGTCTGAACAATAAACCTTTTTGCTAAAATAGTGTACTTCTCCAGTTCTTGTTGGAGATTCATGTGTTCCAAGTCTTTTTTGAACTAAGTTCCAAGTTTCTTTATCAATAACTGCATCATGTGTATTTTCAGTTCTACACCAATCTTTTTCATTTACTTTCCTAAACTTATGAACCTTATAGCCTAGCGAAGTTCTTTTACCTTGAACAAGATTGCCAATGTAAACTTCATTACGAAGTAATTTAGCAATTGTATCAATAGTCCAAATCGGATTCTTATAATTATTATTGCAACATACAAAGTTACTTCCAGATTGTTTTTTATATACTGATGGAGTTGGAATATTATTATTGTTTAAATATTGTGCTATTTTAAAATATCCTTCTCCATTTTTATATCTTTCAAAAATTTCTTTAACAACTTTACTAGCTACTGGATCAACTATTAATTTATGCTTATTTTCACTACTTCTAACATAACCATATGGAGCAAAGCTTCCCATAAACAATCCATCTTCTCTTTTATTTTTTAAAGACTTCTTTATATTTTGTGATAAATCCTCAAGATACCATTCATTCATAAGTCCATTTATTTGACGAGATTTTTTATTTGATTCATTACTTGTATCAGCATTATCTACAATACTAACAAATCTTACTCCCCATTCTATAAATTTATTGTGTAAGTATCTTTCTATAACTTCTAAATCTCTTGAAAATCTTGATTGTGTTTTACATAATACTAAGTTTATCTTTCTACTTTCGCAATCTTCAATTAATTTATTAAAACCAGGTCTATCTACACCTGCTCCAGAAAAATCATCATCAGAATATATATCAACTACATCCCAACCATTATTAACTGCAAACTTAACACACATACTTCTTTGATTTACTATACTATCACTATCATCATTTTTATTAGTCTTAAATCTATCTTCATCAGATAATCTACAATATACACCTACTTTCTCTATCATAGTTATTCCTCCATTATTAATCTTGAATAACTAGATATCACAAATACATTATATACTAGTTCAAGCATTTTTTAAATCTTGATTCTCCATATTTAGTATTATATTAATTAGTTTCCTATTAAATATCTCTTTTATTTCATCTTTTGTTAAAATCTCTTTACTTTTATATTTGTATGTTACATTATATACTACCTCCATCTTAATTCCCCCTTTTGTATTAATTATAAATAATACCCTCCATAAATTATATTCATATATCAATCCTCACTTTCATTTATTTAAAATCTTTTAGTAAATCTTCCATTTCTTTTATTTCTTCCAGAGAAGCTTTCTTACTTTCACACATTTCAGGATGCTCCATCCATATTGGGACTGGATTATTACTAATATTATTTTTCTTTTTATATTTAGTCTTTATATTATGGTCGCAAATTTCTGCATATAGATAGGTGCAATTTCTTGCTTCATTAGTAGAATTATCTTCTACTAATACCTTTTCTTTATTTAGATATATATGTCTTTTTTTATCAATATATTTTATTATTATATATTTATTCAATTTTAACTTTTTTAATGAATCCGTTATTGTTCTAGGTGAAACTCTAATTCTCATTCCTAAATATTTATTACTAGCAAAACAATAGTTATTCTTAAAAGATAATGAAATTATTAATCCTAATACTAATTTATCAGCTTGTGATAAATTATCATCTATTAAAGATAAATCAGGAACCATAATAAACTCACCTTTTAATCGCATAGTTCCCCTATATTTATTTTGATAATATTCGGGTTTACCGAATTCATTTATTCTATATATCTTATAGAAAAGGTACTAGCATAAGACTTATTCTTACTGTACCTACATTACTAATGTATTTTTAACAGTTTAGTAATGATATTGTATACATCCCTTGTGAGTATTCTTTATATACTATATATTTAAATTTTTCTAATCTTTGAAGATTATTTTTTAATCCTGGATTTTTCATTTTAACTACTTGTTGTATTTCACCAACATTTATATTCGTTATTATTCTTTCACTTCCTTTAGAATAAATATAAGCATATATTAGTTTTCCCTCAGGTTTTATTCTTTTGTCTTTCCATATTTTATCTGGAACTCCATGGATATTTGTTTTCAATCATATCTTCTCTCCTTTCCTTACAAGAAACATTTTTAATATCAATGTTTCCTTTTGTCAACATCAATATAACATAGTAATTATTACCTTGTCAATACTTTTAGAAACATTTTTAACATTTTTGTTGACATTTGGAAACTAATATAGTATTATTATGTTGTGAGGTGATAGTATGCAAGAAAACGGAACTATTGGAAAGATAATAGCAGAAGCTAGAGAAAATGCTGGATTATCTCAAAGACAACTTGCAAAAGTTGCTAAAATCAGTAATTCAGAATTATCTAAAATAGAGTCTGGATTAAGACAAGATCCAAATCCAAAAACATTAAGAAAAATTAGTAAATATATAGATATTAATTATAATGACTTAATGTATATGATTGGTTTAGGAGTTCAAGTAAGTGCTTTAAATCCATACTTATTGGATCATTACGCCAACTTAAAAGGCAACGAATTAGATGATGCTTTGTTTACTGCTTTAGCTAGTATAAAAAATAATGATATTATTATTGAGTCATTGCAAAAAAGAATTGATAACGAAAAACTTAAAGAAGAAGATAAGAATGTATTAGAAGAAACTATTGAGGATTTAAAATATCAAAGTAATACTAATCAAGAAATAATAAAGCTTTTAGAAAGTAATAAGGTCAAAGAGAGGTTACAAAATGAAAAAAATAAATAAGTATTTAAATAAGACTCAAATAATTAGTTGTGTACTTTCATTTATAGCATTATGTCTTGTACTGATATTTCCTACATTAAAAATAAATAGTTTATATTGGATATTTATATCAACTGGTTTATTAGGAAATTACTACTTTTTAAATAAATGGTCTAAAGATGGGATTACCCGGTTTAGAAAAGCTGATAAGAATTATGACAAAAATATTACTAGGAAACCATCTGATGCAACTTTCTTTGTAGTTGGATTATATACAGTAATAATTTGTATAATATATGTATTAGATACATTTGCTAAAGTAACAAGTAATTATATATTAATGATTTCATTATATATTTTATCTCTAATTGTTTTATACCTATTAGTAGTAATAACTGATAAAACAATTAAAAAGATAAGTAAAATAATTCCAAAAAAACAAGTCTACACAATTTAAAGTTTAGACTTATTTTATTAAAAAGACGTGGTACGTTTTGTTTGCTTGCAAATGAAAGTAGCGATAGTCTTTTTATTTTTTATCAAAATAATTTGATAAAAAAAGCAATATAATGTTTATAATTAATTTACATTATATTGCTATATAGGGTTTCAAAAGGGATTTTCCTTTGCACAATCGATATTGGCTAGCCAATATCGTAGTGTGTTACTAAAATGGAATTTTTAGTTACTTTAAACCAATTTGTGTTTTATTAATAAGCTTGTCATCTTGAATATTTATATTAGCATTTGAAATTCCATCTTTACCATACCACGAATATATCGTCATTTTAGAACCCATTAATTCTGTTTCAGAATTAACAGTACCGTCACATCCAACAATGTTTTTAACTTCTTCATAAGTCATGCCAGTTTTTATTTCATTAAATTCTTCTATTGAAATATAACATTTATTTTCAGAACCACCACTATTTTGACTTTCTAATATCCCAATTAATATGAAAGAAACAATAATTAATAGTATTAAAAAAATTGATATTTCCTTTTCGTAATAATTTGGTTGTTTTCTTTCACAATTTGGACAAATTTTTATTTTAGTATCAATTTCAGCTTTACAATTAATACATTTTTTCATTTTTTTCACACCTCCATTTATTTAAAAAGTAGTAATTTCCTAATAAACCAGTTGATATAAATATCCAATATAAACTATTTATTTTTAATGTAGGAAATACGTTCTAATATTCTTTCAAACATATATCTTTGTAAAACTTCATAATATGATAAATTATAATTTTTTTTAACTTTATTTATGCTTTCTTTAAATATCTTTTCTTCTACCATTTCATCATTACATCAACAATTGTATTTACTTTTTCATAAATATTAAATATTTTCGCATATTCCAATAGTCTTTCTATATTTTTTGATTCGTTGTTAAAATAATAATTTAACGTGCGATTTTGCTGTTCTAAATCATTCTCTGATCTAAGCATATCACATATACATCTCTCGGCATTATATGTTTTTATTTTATTCCCAAAACCATTAACTACATAAATTATCCCTATATCATATTTATTTTTAGAAATATAATGAACTTTACACTTTGCTCTTACTGATTTTCCTCTTGGAATTGTAACACTTACATCTGTTGGAATATCATTTAAAAGTCCTAAAATATCAAGTGCAGATTCATAAGAAGCAACAGCAAATGGATATTTTAATTGAATAACATATAGCTCATCTTCTAATAATTTTGGTTCTATATATATACCATTACATACTTTTTCAATTATTCCTTCATTTAAATAATTTTTTAAAGTCGTTTTACTTAATCCTAGATTTAAAAATTCAGAAGTAGTAAAATAACCGTTATTATTTAATAAGTCTATTACTTTTTCTTTATTAGACATAATATCACCTTTACTTATGTATTACATTATAGCACTTTGTTATGCAAAAGTAAAGATATTTAATTGCTTTTAAATTTATAAATTACTATTTATAATTTTTATATTATTTGTGATATCTAGTTTTATTTTTTATTGGGGTTATCAGAAACATTCTTGTCCTGGATCTATTACAATACCTATTAAAGTTCTATCCATGTTAATCACCTATTTTATCATATGAAAAAAGCACTGTAATGTGCTATTTCAAATTATTTAAATAATCTTTTAGTATTTCAAATTCTTCTTCTCTAATAATTAATTCTCTATCCTTATTATTTATCATATTAATAAAATCTTTATAAGAAAAATATATTATTTCAGATATTTCTTCCTCTTGATAACTCATATCTTCTAACTTAATATCTTTTTTTAATATGTAAATATCTTCAAATTGGTTGTTAAGAAAATCTTCTTTATAATTTATAGTGTGTTTTAAAGTGGTTAAAAATTCCAAATCGTTTTTGCTTATATCTAAATTTAATTCTTCTTTAATCTCCCTTATTGCTCCAACTAAAGAAGAATCTCCAGCAGATAAATGCCCGCCACATGATACATCTAACATATTAGGAAAACTATCTTTATCTTTGCATCTTCTTTGTAAAAGAATTTCTTTTTTACCGTTTATTATCCATATATGAACCGTTCTATGCCAATCGCCATCTCTGTGAACTTCTTTTCTTAATTTTTTCTTTCCAGTAGGATTCCCATTTTCATCAAGTACATCAAAATATTCTTCCATTTTTTCTCCAATCATTTTGTTATAATTTGGCTAATCATCCAAAAAAGCACTATAATGTGCTTTAATTGTTTTTATAAAATTCATCTAAATATTTATAGGTTTCTTTAATTTCACTAACTTTCAAATCTTGATATTCAGCATTTTTAAATTTTACAATCACATAATTTCCTTTTTGAATTACTTTTTCTATATTATCTTCAGCTGTATAACCAGCTTTAATTGAAGATACGGCTGCTGCAGCAGTTGCTGAATCTGGATATTCAAAATAATATTCTAACCCAGTTACGACATCTCCTTCAAAATAATATACTGCTGTATAAGCACTTAAATTAAATACCAATTTTGTATCATCTGAATATAATTTTATTTCTTCATTATTAATAATATTTTCGCCCTGACTCGTATTTTTTTCGTTAGAAGATGGGCTTTGACTTCCACATCCTACTACTCCAAAAACTAAAACCAATATCAATATTCCATTTAAAATTATTTTTTTAATTTTGCTCACCTCCCATATCATAAATTTTAACATGTATTATTCTATAATATCATTTTTTCGTTTTTCTTTTTATTAATATTAAAAGCTATTCCCCCAATTAATGTTGGAAGATAATATGTTATAAATCTCCACAAAATTAATGCTGGTGAGATTAAAAATACCCCTGTAAAATTTGCAAAATAATTCATAAAGCCGTATTCCATTCCTCCTGTTCCTCCAGGAATGGGTATATAACAACCCGACATATAAACAAATACTGAAGCTACTAGACAACTAATTATATTTAAGTTAATGGTTGGCCCTAATGATTTAAAAATACATAAAGGAATCATATATTCTATCATTAATGCTATAAGTTCTAACAAAATACATTTCCAAACCGTTTGACGATTATTTCTAAAACTATTAAAGCCATCATAATACTCATTGCACGTTGCTTCCCATTTTTCTAATTGTTCTTCTTTATTTTTAACTATTTTTAGTCCTGACAATAACAGTACAATTGCTTTCACTATTTTTTTATTTAATTTCTTACTAAGGCTTAATAAGAAAGCTATTCCTAAAATCGCAATGTTTATTAAGAAACCAATTTTAGTCAATTTATCAAGTATCGGCACATAAGAAAAAAAGTTAAAAATATAATCTAATATAAAAGAAATACCCGCTAAAATAATAAATGATATTTCAAAAACGATAAACTGCTGAACTACAATATTAGTCCCATCAGATATTTTTATGTCTCTTTTTTTAAATTCAATTAATTGTAAGGGCCTTCCTCCAGCTGAAAAAGGAGTAATACCATTAAAAAACTTGGTCATAATCGTTAATTTAAATGTTGATAAAAGAGAGTAATCTTTTTTATATTGTTTAATCAACTTCCTTAAAACCATTGTTTCAACGGAAAAGGCAATAACATATAAAGTTATCGCTATTAGAATCCACAATAAATTTGCTGAACTAATTATATTAATCGTTTGCGTAAAATTATCTTTTAATACATAAATAAGTATAGCCGCAGTTACAACAAATAGAATAATACCATTAATTTTAGTATTCTTCATGATTCAAACTTCCTTTAATCGCTTTTACTTTATTTTTTTAGTTACTTTTTTTGAAGAGTTCTTTTTTTTAGAACTCGTTTTCTTTTTTGGAGCTTTTGTTTCTTCATAGTCGGCTTCAATAACTTTTTCTTTTGGTTCTTCTTTTACTTCTTCTGGGACAACAGTAGTATCTATAACTTCAGTCTTAGCCAAATAATCATGTAATCCTCTGCCATCTTGTTTAACTAAAACCATAAATATAATAATATATACTAAAATGGTACCTGCTAAAGACACATAAGCACTAGCATAGAAAAACGTTTTAACATCTAGCAAATAATATAATCCAATGGTAATCGCTGTTGTTAACACTCCGTATAAAAATAAACATCTTAACAAATAATTAAAAATGTTAATTTTTTTATCTTGATAACCTTTTATTTTTATTTTCATAACCATCTTGCCTATCGTTTGACCTTTATTTAAAGCCTGAAAAATACCAAAATAAGCTATATACAAAATAATAGTTAATATTTGACTTGGATTATCATATTTTTGAATTTTATATGTTAAATCCATTGTTAAATCAGTATATTCTTTAGCTGTTATCTCCTCGTTTTCATATTTTTCATAATAACTACTAATTTGTTTTTCTAATTTTGTAGCTTGAGTATCTTTACTTTTTAAATATGAAGTTGTTGATATTAAAGAAATTATCAACCCCAATATTAAAGCATCTATTATGTATGCCGCAATTCTTTTAACTGATGTTTTTTTCATTTATTCACCTATCTTATGATATCCTTCCTTAATTAAATCTTTATCAATTGTTTTGAGACTGGCGTCTTTATATATTTTAACATAACTATCTTTAAATGTCACAATAAGTATATTGACTTCACGTTCTATCTTTTCATATTGATCTATATTAGTAAGTAAAGATTCGGCATTTTCTGCTTCTCCTTCACTTTTATAAACTATATTTAAAGTGACGTTAGTTACTTTTTTATTAGTAATTTCTAATATTAAATATTCGGCATCTTTATTATAAATATATTCACTTTCAGTACTTATTTTATCAAAAGTTTTTAGCTTTTCACTGTTTTGTTCTTCTAAAAGATTGTTTCCGCATCCAATCATCATTAAACTCATTAATATTAATAGCCCTTTTTTCATTTTACTTCTCCTAAAAATTTTAACCATTCTTCTTTTATAACCTCTTTATTGTAATTACTTAATACTTTAGAACAACCTTTACTATAAGTTTTTAACTCTTTTTTATTATTTAATAAATTAACAATTTCTTTAGCCATTCTTTTAATGTTTCTATTTTTTACTATTAACCCATTCTTACCATTAATAAGCTCTCTAGAACCACTATTTTCAAAAGATATAACCGGTATCCCATAGCTCATTGCCTCTAACAAAACTATTCCAAAAGACTCCTTAAATGACGTCATAACCATTAATGAACTATTTAACATATATAAAGATATATCTTTTTTATTTAAAAAACCAGTCATCACAATATTTTTATTTAAGTTTAGTTTATTTATCTTTTTAGATATTTCTTTTCTTTCTTTTCCATCACCAATTAAATATAATGTCACATCTTTAATTTGCTTTGATACCAAATCAATAACATCTATTAAATCTAGAATACCTTTTTCTTTTTCTAAACGCCCTATACTAATAATATTATTGGTTTTTAATTTAGATTTTTCTAAAGGAATATTTTCTATAACATTAGGAATGGTAATTACCTTTCCTTTAAAGTCTTTTTCATATATATTTTTTATTTCATCATTAACTACCACCAATTTATTAAATCTAGATATTCCCGTTAATAATTTTAATTTATATAAATCAGTTGGATAATTATGTTCAGTACATATTTTATAAATATTCTTAGAACAATATCTATTAACATATTTACTTTCTTTTAGTCTAGTAGTTAAAACAATATCGGTTTTTAAATTTCTTACTATATCAATTAATTTATACCTTCTACTTAAAATAATATTTAAACCAAGTAATCCCTCTTTAAAGGCTTTACCTATTTTAAAAGACTTTAGATATTTTATTATGTTAGATGGATATGCTATATAAGGAAATATATATTTTATGTTAATTTTTTTATCAAAAGGAAATACCGGTTCACTATAACTTTTATAAACTACAATTAACTCTATTTCGTAATTATCTTTTAACATATCACATAAAGAAGAAAGGTATTGTTCAACGCCTCCATAACCTAAATGAGAAGTTATAACTGTAATCTTTTTCATATAAGTTTATTATACCATTATTTATATCTTTTCTTACATATTTTAAAACTATATTTACTTATTATAATTAAAATTATTAAATATAAAGTAAAAAAGTTTCCATAAACATACCTAGTATCTTGGGCCGGTATAGTTAAAGTAAGTCCTAATACATTAAATAAATTAGGAACTATACATAACCAATATTTCTTTTTTAATATGATAGTAGCTATAATAGCCAATACTATTCCCCCATAAAAATATAATACAGGATTATATAACAAGGCATTAAGGCCCTTTACTTGAGTTGACCTATAGAATAAATTGTTAATTGTTTTGTATATTCCTTTTTCACTATTAATATGTTTATACCCTAGGTCATTATTACTTTCATCTATTTCAGTATATAACCCAGTTCCAAAGCAATCATTAGGTCGATCTAAAGTATATAAAACAGTGGTACTTTTTTTCATAAAAGTTAGAAATGTTTTTTTATCATCTTTAACAAGACTCCAAACCAGTTTATAAAATTCTTTGTTGTGATTGTTTAGATATTTCCAATTAATATCTGTTAATAAAATAGGGTCTTTAAAATATGGGTTATTAGCTTCTTTTAACTTATCAACATTAACATAATTACTTAGACTACTTTTATCGTCATCATTTATTCTATTATTGGCCAATAAATAAGAAAGATATTGTAAAGACTTGGAATCTAATACCTGTTTAGTAGATAATCCAGTTTCTTCTACTTTATATACTTTTAAAGGAATATTTAATAATAAATAAAATGAAAAACTACAAACTATTAATAATAACCATTTATAAGATTTATAATATTTTAATAGTGCTATTATTATAATAATTATAAATATAAAAGAAGAAACAATTCCATTATGTCTAATATGAGGAACTAAAGCTGTTATAAAACTAATAAATATTAACAATTTATTTGAATAATTAAATTTATTATCAATACCTGCTTCAATAAAAAAAGCCAGTAACAATAACAAATAACTATATAAAATATCTTTCCATAAAGTAATGGCTGAAGTACTGTTTAAAGGGTTTAAAGATATTATTAAAGTCAATAATAATTGAAATATTATAACCCTTTTACTAGAATTTTCTTTTCGATTATATTTGCAAATAAACATCCAAATAGTAGAAAATATTAAGATTTGAAATATGGCCACACTAGCCGGATTATTCCAAACTTTTAAACATAGCATTTCTAATAACGTATGAATAAAAGGATGAGCATTACTAAATATACCTGTACTTATTTGCCATAGTTGATTATGCGAATCAGGAGATAATATAGCTGGAAAATAAACATATAAAACAAATCCAAATAATATTACCGGAATTAAAAAGATAATTAAATCTACTAACGATAACTTTTTAAACATATCTTTTACTTTTTTCATAATAAAATTATATCACGTATAATGTTGAACATAAAGATTTTGCTTTTTAAAAGTTTATAA
>CAZTRF010000002.1:26673-46181 GCA_964616495.1 uncultured Muribaculaceae bacterium | reverse complement strand
TTTAAAACTTTGCAAACCCTTATAAAACTTAGAAAAGTTACTAAAAAAATCTTTTCTCAATCAGGAAATCTTCAGGAAATAATCAGGAATAAATCAGGAAATCTTCAGGAAATAATCAGGAATAGACTTTCGTTCATAGTTGTGATATGATGTTTTTGCCAATGGGGAGCAGTTCAAATAAGGATACACTATGGCACCATTTTGTAAGCCGACTTGTACTTTTTGTACAAGTTTTTTTGTGTAAAAGAATGTATTATTTTTGTTGACATATGGTATGCTTTTGGTAGGATAAGGAGAATGGTTATGATAGATGTTATAGAAGATACTAGAAATGAATTTAAAATAAAATTAACTGACAAATTAGAAAATGAGGTTATATCATTATTAAATAGTGAAGGTGGGAATGTTTTTATAGGAATAGATGATAATGGCAAAATAGTTGGTTTAAATGGCAATATAGATTTATTACAAAGAGACAACTATTACAATAAATAGTAAATTGCAGCTTTTATAAATTAAAATGAACAATAAAACGTTTATTTTTTAGTAAGGAAATCAACTAGGAAAAAATCGCTAATAAATTAGGACTTTTTAAAGATGTTTACAAATAATATGCCTGATCTAAACTCTTAATATAAGAGTTTTTTAAGTGTAATAATTAAACGATTTTAGCTAATAATAATCATAGAAAGGAAAAAAATATTATGACTAAAAACACGGGAGTCCCTAAAATAATTAGTGGTAAAGATTTAGATTATTTGGAAGATATGTTTCAGTGGAATTATGGGGCTTATAAAAATACATGTAATAGTGTTAGTAAAGTACAAGATGAAGAAATTAAAAATATACTTAAAAAAGGGGCCCAACTATTTGATTCTAATATGACTCAAATATTGGATATTATAGGAGGAAAGTATGAGTGAAATAGGTAATCTTCCAGTTGAGATTAGTAAAGGAATAAAATTAAATAACCGTGACTATTTAAATGCTTTATTAACTTCTTTAAAGGAACTAACTAAAAATTATGCAATTTTTTTAACTGAAGTTAGTAATGAAGACTTATATAAAGGTTATGCTGTAACTTTTCAAAAAATCAGTAAATTACAAAGAGATACTTATGAACTTTTATTCCAAAAGGGTTGGTATAAATTAGAAGAAGCTCTTCAGACTAAAATTGAAAAGAAAGCTAATATGTTATCTCAAGAGTACGCAGATTTAAATAATTAACTCAAGAATTCTTTTGAGTTTTTTATTTACTTTAAAATTTATATAAACTATAATATTGAATTTAAGAGGGGATGACCATGGAAAAGAAAGTTGTAGTTCTTGGTGGTGGAACTGGAATGAGTGCTCTTTTAATAGGATTAAAACAATTTCCTATGGATATAAGCGCAATTGTATCGGTTTCAGATGATGGGAGAAGCACAGGAAGACTTCGAGAAGAATTTGGAATACCAGCAGTTGGAGATGTTAGGAAAGTTTTAGTTGCTTTATCTAAGACTGAACCTTTAGTTGAAAAATTATTGGATTATAGATTTAATACTACGAGTGATTTAGATGGCCACACCGTAGGCAATCTAATATTAACGGCTGCCACTAATATATGCGGTAATATGAATGATGGGATAGAGGCCCTATCAACCATCTTAAACTTAAAAGGAAAGGTTGTTCCTTTAACTGAGGAAAACGTTCATTTGGTTGGGGAAATGGCCGATGGTACCATTATCGAAGGAGAACATAATATTACGGAAGCTAAGAAAAAAATAGTTAACGTTTATTATAAAGAAAAGGCTAAAGCTGATCCTAATGCTATTAAAACTATTATGGATGCTGATTTAATAATATTAAGCATGGGAAGCGTTTATACAAGCGTTATTCCTAATTTAATATGTCCTGAAATTATAGCCGCTATTGACGCAAGCAGAGCACCAATTATGTATGCTTGTAACATGATGACTCAACCAGGAGAAACAGATGATTTTAAAGTTAGTGATCATATTGCATTGTTAAATAGATATCTAGGTGAAAGAAAAATATCAGTTGTAGTTGCTAATGAAGGCATGATTAGTGAAGAAATGCGCCAAAGATATGAAACTTTAGAACAAAAAGATCCAGTTACTTTAGACAAAGAAAACTTAAATGAGCTTACTGTTATTAGTGATGACTACGTGTCTACTGAGAATGGTTTATTAAGGCACGATGGAATTAAAGTGGCCTTGGATATTTTTGCATATATGCTATTTTATAGGAGTAATAGTAAAGAAACCCCTAAAGAATATAGAAAAACTATAAATAAAAGTTAAAAGTAAAGAGATATCTATGAAAATAACTGAAACTGTTACAACTATTTCTACAGATAAAGTAAAAAAAGATTTTACTATTTCTTTATTGGCTGATATTCATGATACCGAGTATCTTTCTTATGACTTAATTGATCTTTTATTATCAAAAATAAAAGAAACTAATCCTGATTATATACTAATACCAGGAGACTTTGTTTATCGGATTAGTGATATATCTAATGGAGCAATTAGATTGAAATTAGATTATTTATTAACGGGATTATCTTATATAGCTCCAGTACTTTGTTCAAGAGGCAATCATGATTTAAAAGAAAGCTGTGGATATCTACTAGATGATTTCTTAGCTTATTTTAAAAGATTTGAAAAAAAGCATGATTTTTACTTATTAAATAATCGTTATGAAAGTATTGGTAGAGTTAATTTTGTAGGAGTAGAACCAGTATTTCAAAATTATTATCCGCAATTTAAAAATAATTGGAATGAGTATTTTACAGAAGCTATTATAAATATTGATGGATTATTAAAACTTTTAACTAATGGAGGATTTAATATAATGCTAACCCATTCTCCGGAAACTGTTGGAGCTATTGAAACCTATATTTATAATCAACTAAATAGTAAAGATATTTCCACTCGAGAAATGAGTAGAATAATTGAGTTAAAAGGTCTTTTGAAAAACTTTGATTTATATGTAGCCGGCCATATGCATGATGGCCTTATCCCTAAATGGTGGCAACGATTAGGGATTGTTAAAGGAGACAAAGGAATTATGGCTAGCGAAGGAAGTGGTATTAAAGAGGCTAGTCTAAGAACTAGTGGCTTTTGTAGAGGAGTTCATCAAATATACAACGGGAAATTGGTTATAACTAGAGGAGTTACTAAATGGTGTCAACTAAATCCAGTTTTTGCAACTATAGATAAATGTTGTGCAAAAGATATAGATACAATAAAAATATTATCTAAACAAAAATAATATACTATAATATTATTATATTGGGCCATTAGCTCAGCTGGTTAGAGTGCTTCCTTCACATGGAAGAGGTCACAGGTTCGAATCCTGTATTGCCCACCATTTGGAATTATGTTTGAACTATTCGAACTTTTGATATATATATTAAAAATGCACAAATTAATAGTTTGGTGTTATTATGTAAATAGGTAATAGAATAAACAGTTAATTGATAAAGCTTCAGAAGTTGTAAAACTTATGGTCAAAAAGTAAAATAAATCTCGTGAGAGATTTTTTTAATGACAAAATATTATGAATGTAATATAATAAGTGTGAAATGTGTGAAAAGTTGTACGAGGAGAGCCTATGAAAGAAGATAAAAGAATATTTGGAATTTGTCGAGTTGGAGAGAAAGGACAAATAGTAATACCTAAAGAAGCTAGGGAAATGTTTAATATAAAATCCGGAGATAGTTTGGTACTATTAGGTGATAAGAAGAAGGGTATGGCTTTAGCTAAGGTCGAAGTATTTGATGCTTTAGCATCAGATATTTTAGGTGGTAAAAATGAATAAAGCTATTGAAATAAAAGATTTAGAAAAAGTTTATGGTAAAAAAACAGCCGTTAATAAAATAAATCTAGATATTAAAGAAGGGGAACTATTTGCTTTATTAGGAGTAAATGGAGCAGGTAAGACAACTACTATAAAGATGTTAACCGGTTTAGTTAAACCAACTAGTGGAGATGCCTTTGTTAAAGGAAAGAGTATTTTAAAAGATATTAATGAAATAAAACAAATAATTAATGTATCGCCTCAAGAAACAGCAGTAGCTCCTAATTTATCAGTTAAAGAAAATTTGGAATTTATGGCCTCAATTTATGGAACCGATAATATTGACGAAAAGGTTAGTCAAATGATAATAAAATTTGACTTAACTGAAGTAGAAAATAGTAAAGCTAAAATATTGTCTGGAGGGTGGCAAAGAAGATTGTCAATAGCAATGGCTTTAATAACCAAACCAAAAATAATTTTTTTGGATGAACCAACCCTTGGGTTAGATGTTTTAGCTAGAAGAGAATTATGGAAAATAATAGAAGAATTAAAAGGGAAAATAACCATTATTTTAACTACTCATTATATGGAAGAAGCCGAGGTATTATCTGATCGAATTGGTATTATGGTTAAAGGAAATCTTTTAACTGTAGGAACAGCTAAAGAATTAATCAAAAAAGCTAAAACCAAAAACTTTGAAGATGCCTTTGTAGAAATAGCTACTAAAGGAGAGATAATATGAAAAGTTTAATATTTGCTAAAAGAAATTTTAAAGAAATAGCTAGAGATCCAATAAGTTTATTTTTTTGTATAGGATTACCTTTATTCTTTTTAATTATTTTTCAACAGTTTAAAATTCCTAATGAAGTTTATAGTATTGAGAACTTTGCTCCTAGTATGGCTGTTTTTGGATTTGCCTTTATTTCATTATTTACTGGTCAATTAGTTGGCTCTGATCGCAGTAGTTCGTTTCTATCAAGGCTATATGCCAGTCCTATGAAACCTAAAGATTATATTATTGGCTATAGCTTGTCTTTATTACCGGTAATATTAATTCAAAACATTTTATTTTTTGGAGTGGCCTGTTTATTAGGATTACCATTTAGTATTAATGTTATATTTACTATTTTGGTATTAACTTTAGTATCTACTTTATTTGTAGCTTGTGGTATTCTTTTAGGAAGTAAATTTAATACTAAACAGGTAGGAGGGGTATTCTCTCTATTAATTAATTTAGTTTGTTTTACTTCGGGAATGTTTTTTGACATTAATTTAGCTGGCAAATTTTTTAAACTAATTTGTCAAATATTGCCTTTCAGCAGAATAGTAGATTTATCAAGAGCTATTTTAATAGGAGATTACACTAATTTGTTAATAACAGTTTTAATAGTACTTCTTTATTTGATAGGTATTATAATATTATCAATCTATGTTTTTAAAAAAAATATGACTACTGATAAAAAATAAATCGTTTTGATTGTTAAAACACCTTTTATTATGTATAATTACATTGAGGTGTTTTTATATGGATTATAAAGATTTGGCGGAATTAATATTTCCTCATATTAAAAAAACGGTGGATGATTATGAAAAAATATATCCTAAAAGGGATTTAAAAGAAGGAGCAATAGTTACTAGATATGCACCTAGTCCTACAGGCTTTATTCATATTGGAGCTTTACTTGCTTCATTTACTGAAAGTTCATATGCTCATCAAACAGGTGGGGTCTTTTATCTTCGAATTGAAGATACCGATACTAAAAGAACCATTGAAAATGGGATCAATGAGATCATAGATGGTTTAAAAGAGTATAATGTCAACTTTGATGAAGGACCAGTTAGTGAAACTGAAGAAAATGGAAATTATGGCCCTTATATTCAAAGCAAGCGTAAAGATATATATCAGGCCTTCATTAAACACCTAGTTATTTTAGGCAAGGCCTATCCTTGTTTTTGTAGTCCTGAAAAACTAGATGAAATTAGAAAAAGTCAGACTGAAAGAAAGGCTCGCTTGGGCTATTATGGTAGGTATGCAAAATGTCGCAATATTTCAGTTGAAGATGCTATTAAAAAAATTAAAGCGGGAGAGCCTTATGTTATAAGATTAAAGTCTCCTGGAGATTTTAATAATAAAATAGAATGTGTTGACGAAATAAGGGGCAAAATAATAATGCCGGAAAATGATATTGACATTGTTATTATGAAAAGTGATGGGTTACCTACTTACCATTTTGCTCATTTAGTAGATGATCATTTAATGAGAACAACTCATGTTATAAGGGCTGATGAATGGTTATCTTCATTGCCACTTCATTTGCAACTATTTGACACTTTTGGCTTTGAAAGACCTAAATATTGTCATATATCTCCTTTACTAAAAAATGATAATGGTAGTATTCGTAAGTTAAGTAAAAGAAAAGATCCTGAACTGGCTATGAGCTATTATAGTGAAGTAGGAATGCCTATGGAAGCGGTTATGGAATATCTAGCTACAATTACCAGTAGCGAATATGAAGCTTGGCATGCTAAAAATCCTGATAAGATATCAAGTGATTATGAATTTAAATTTAATAAAATGAATAAAAGTGGGGCTTTATTTGATTTGGAAAAAATGTTTAATTTGGCTAAAACTTATATTTCTAAATTAAAGGCCGAAGACCTATATAATAGAGTAGAAAAATATTTAGAAATATACGATCCGGAATTTTTAAAATTTTTTGCTAAAAATAAAAATTATTCAATTAGTCTACTCAATATTGAAAGAGAACAAGCTAAACCACGTAAAGATATTGCTTTGTATAGTGATGTAAAAAAAGAATTTTTATACATGTATGATGAATTATTTGACAAAAATGAGCCTTATCATTTTCAAACAATTAATGATACTAAAGAAATTAAAAATATTTTAAATACTTATATTAATAAATATTATGATGAATTAGATGATAAAGATACTTGGTTTAATAAAATGAAAGAACTAAGTGGAGAATTGGGATATGCTAAAGAAGTAAAAGACTATAAAGAAAATCCTTGTAAATATAAAGGACATGTAGGGGATGTTAGTATGGTTATTAGAGTGGCTATTACGAAAAGAAATATGACTCCTGATTTATACCAAATAATGCAATTGTTAGGTAAAGAAAGAATTAGTAAAAGAATAGAATTGATGAATAGGTGATTTGATGAAACAACTAATTATTGATGGCAAAAAATATGCCAAGGAGTTAGAGGAAAATCTAAAATTAAGAGTAGATACCTTAAAGGTTAAACCAAAATTGGCTACTGTTTTAGTTGGAAATGATCCTTCATCTGTAACTTATGTTAATATGAAAGTTAAAGCTTGTGAAAGAGTAGGAATAATCCCATTAAAAGTGTGTTTAAGTGAAAACACCTCTTTTAATGATCTTTTAAATGAAATAAACAAGTTAAATAATGATGATTCTATTGATGGAATTCTTATTCAACACCCTTTACCCAATCATATAGATGAAGATAAAATATTTGATGAAATAAACATTAAAAAAGATGTAGATGGCTTAAATTCTTATAGTTTTGGAAAAGTGGCTTATGAAAGTGAAGCTTTTTATTCAGCAACTCCCTTAGCCATTTTATCTTTATTAAAAGAATATAATATCCCTTTAGAAGATAAAAATGTTGTTGTAGTTGGAAGAAGTAGAATATTGGGTAAACCGGTAGCTATGATAATGATAAATGAAAATTCTAATGTTACTATTTGTCATTCTAAAACTACTAATTTAAAAGAATATACTAAGAATGCGGATATTATTATAGCTGCTATAGGCAAGCCTTGTTTTATTAAAAAAGATATGATCAAAAAAGGATGTGTTTTAATAGATTCAGGATATAATTCGGGGAATGTCGGAGATATAGATCCCCTATGTTATAAAAAAAGTGGAGCTTATACTCCCGTTCCGGGTGGGGTGGGCCCAGTTACAATTATGAAATTGTTAGAACAGGTAGTAATATCTAAAGAGAGAAAAGAAAATGTTTAATTATGTTTTTAATGCTGAAATATATGCTTTAATTTTTTCAATTGTTATGATGATTGATTATCTAGCAATGTATCGCCATAAATATAATGATAATAGTTATATATTTTTAAAATTGTTAATATCTCTTATTATAATTTCTTTTTTAAATATATTTATTACTTTTTGTCAAAATAATGATTTATTAAGATATTTTCTTTCTATCATCACGTTCTTTTTAATTTTTGTTCCTCCTATGTTAATATATGAATATTTAGAAAAAAATTATTTGAAATCTCCCTATTATTTAGAAAATCAAGGATATATAAAGTTTATGTATTATGTAGCGATAGTTCTTGCATTATCATATATTTTCTCCTTAGAAACTTCTATTAATAACATTCCCGTCTATTTAACTTCTTCTTTTTACTTTAATAGAATTTTAATTTTTTCTTTAATTCCGATTGGTATTTGCTTAATAGAATATCTTTATTATTCCATTACAAATAAAAAGCGTCGTAATTTAAGATTGTTTTTAATATTAATATTTTGCCTTGTAGGGGTTACATCAGAATTTATTTTAACTAATTTATCTTTATTTTCTGGCACTTATATGTTGTGTGTTTTCTTATTATATTCTTATCGTAATGAAATAAGTTTAAGTAATGATAAATTAACCGGACTATATAATAGGGATATGTTAGCTAGAATTAAAGGAGATAAAAGAAAGCAAGGGCGTAAGCTAGTTGCTGTTTATATGATTGATGTTGATAAATTTAAAATGGTTAATGATACTTATGGTCATGATAAAGGCGATAAGGTTTTAATAGATGTTGGCACTATTCTAGTTAGTTCAGTTAGAGTTAGTGATTATGTAATTAGGTATGGAGGAGATGAATTTATTATTATAGCAACGGTTGCCGATCCTAACGATGTTCAAGTTATTATCGATAAAATTAATGTCAACATTGAAAGATATAATAAAGAACATGAAATACCTATTAGTTTAAGCGTTGGAGGAGACATTGCATATCCAAATGAAAAGGGCAAAATTGATATTGACCGAACTATTAAAAGAGTAGATAAAAGAATGTATAAAGCCAAAAGAAGTAAACAGGCAAAATAAAAGTATTAAAAAATACCTTTATTTTTCATAAATATCAATAATATCATCAATTAATATTTTAGAATTATCACTAGTTAAGAGATATTTACCAGTTTTACCAATAATAGTTTTATTTAAAGTCTTGTTAGAGGTTGTTATTACAACTTCTTTTTTATAAATATAATTAGGAGAAGCAAATATCTTATTTATTTTAATAGGAACGGGTATAGAATCAGTTGCCGATCTAATACTTTCTTTTCCGTAATAAAGCTGACTTTGATTAGTGAGCTTTTTATCAATACTGTTAGCAAATACTTTTGGTAGAATTTTTTTCATTATACACCTCACTCTATTATATGAGTAAAATGTCCAATTATTTCCACAATATAAATATGAAATTAAAAATAATTATAAATGTTTGTGTTCTTTTATGTTTTTCTTTAATAGGCCTTTATGGTGCTAATTATTTTTATAAGCAAATAATATGGATAATTTTAGGTCTTTTGATGTCTTACTTAATTTATAAACTAAATGTTTTTAAATATTCAAAATATTTATATTGGTTTAATTTAGTATTATTGTTAATGGTTTTATTTTTAGGAGATGAAATTAATGGGGCAAAGGCATGGTTTAATTTTAAATGGTTTTCTTTCCAACCTAGTGAATTAATGAAATTATCTTTAATCTTATATTTAAGTTTATTAGTTTATAACTATCAAAAAAGTTCATTGATTAAAGATTTAAAACTATTTTTTAAATTGTTGATATTAGTATTATTGCCATCAATTTTATGCTTTTTAGAACCTGATACTGGTAGCATTATTATTTATTTTATTATTTTTATAACTATATTATTAATTATTAAATTTAACCCTAAAATATTAATACTTTTTTTAATATTTTTGTTTTTAATGTTTACTTTTTTAATTACTTTATATTTTACTAATCAAGAAATTATTGTTAATTTATTGGGAAGTAATATTTTTTATCGAATTGATCGATTAATATATTTCAAAAGCAATCTTCAACTAGAAAATGCTTTAATTATGATAAGTAAATCTGGTTTATGGGGTTTTAGAGAAACCGAATTAAGGCTTATTGAACCTTATACTGATTTTATTTTTTCTAAAATTATTACTAAAGTTGGATTAATAGGGGCCACCATTTTAATAGGTAATTTCATGCTTTTATATTTAAATTTAATAAAAAATCTTTTTATTAAAACTGATAAAATTGTTAAAATATCAGGAATTCTTATTACCATAACTGTTTTATTTTCAACTATTTATAATCTAATGATGAACGTTGGTTTGGTTCCGATAATGGGGATTACTTTGCCATTTGTTAGTTACGGTGGCTCTAGTTTAATTATCACCATGATATCATTGGGAATATTGTTAAAGTCTTAATGATAATAAGGGGGATAGTAAGGTGGGTATGGACGAGGTGGATAGTAATAAGGATTGTAAGGTGGAACTGGGTAAGCGTTAACGATTGGACGAGGCCTTGTTAAACCAATAGCTGCTCCTCCAGTAACGGCTCCTACTAAAAAAGGGAATAGAAACTGACGCTCTTCTTGACGTTGATACATAATAAAACTCCTTTCATTTTATTTTATGAAAAGAGCTGCTGTTTGGTTTTAACTATTATATAAACGGTATAAATTAAATGATGGTTTGTTTAAAAATCTAAAGTTATATGATGAAACTCCAATTCCTCCCGAAATATATAAATCAGTATCATTCACTTTGTAATAAGGATCATAATAAGTTCTTGAGCCATAGCTTTTAATAACTGCCCCAAAAAAAGGGAATCTTATTTGACCATTATGACTATGCCCCGATAACATTAATTCAATATCATAGTCTTGATAACTTTTTATTTGGTCTGGCTCATGAGCCAAAACGATAGTAAATTGTTTTTGAGCTTCTTCTAAACTAATACTACTATTTTCTAAAGCTTTACTATAATCGGGGAAATCTTTGATTGAAGATGAAAGTCCAACTATTAAAATAGGCATTGTTGATTTGTAATAGACATTAAGAGCATCATTATCTAAAACTTCAAAACCAGCATTTTTCATAATATCTACATAAGGAATATCATTATAGTAGTCGTGATTACCTTTAATAGAGAGTTTAATGATTTCAGCATCAATTGTTTTTAGAGCTTCTGTTATTTCTTCTTCTTTTTCCTTATTAACATTAATATCTTTATCAATTAAATCTCCTGTAAAGACAACCATTTGAGGCTTTAAGATATTAATTTCCCTTACCAAGTTTTTTAAAACTTCTAAATCTACAGTTCTTCCATAATGAAGGTCAGTAAAATGAATGATTTTAAAGCCGTTAAAGCTTTCAGGGAGTTCTTTGTTAATAACTGAATATTCTTTTACTACAAGGCCACTTGTACTTAGATACCTTGACCATAAGACTAATCCCGTTAATAAAAAAATTCCAATAACAACAATTTTTTTGAATTTTGAATGCTTTTTTTCTTCCATAATATCTTTTCTTTCTAAATTCCCGTAAGAATTATTATTAATGATAAAATATTTTGTAAAACATGCATAATAATTGAAGTATAAATAGAATCGGTCTTTATATAACCCATTGCAAATGCAAATCCTAATCCCCCATATGGAATAATATAAAGTAGTTCATAATAGTTAGTAGTAATATCATAAAAAGATGAAAATGAAGCGATTAAGTGAATTCCGGCAAAGAAAAAAGTAGTGAATAAGACAAAAGTCCATTTTTTAGAAAAGGCTTTTCTAAAGCCTCTTCTAAAAACTAATTCTTCAATTATGGGTATTAATAAAGTTAAAGAAATAGAGGCATAAATAGGTAATATTTTTAGAATCTCACGGTTAGCTTCTTCATTAGCTGAAATTGCTCCTTTAAATAAAACATAATTAATTATATAATTGCTTACAACCATAATAGCTAAGCCTATTAACCAATATTTTAAAGCAATTAAGATATTTTTCTTCCAATTCTTTTTAAATACTTTGAAATCTTCAACTAAGGCCTTTCTAAAAATAAAAATTATAATCAAAAAGAATAAACACTGTCCCAATAAGTATAACAAATTATTTTTTAAAAAAGATGACATTGGAATAATTCTAACTAAATTAGGAAGAATTCCTCCAAATACTTCACTTTCTCTTACATAAAGGGCCAAAATGGGTAAGATTAGTAAATATAATAAAAATATTCCTAAACCTTTACCAAATTCTTTAAAGTGATTATTAGTTTCCACTATTGCATCATTCCTAATCTTAATTTAATATATCATATTCATTATTTTTATTCAATTTTTCTTTTCATATAAATGAGAGCATGATATAATTAATACAGAATATGAGGTATGATATATGAGATCAAAACTAATATTTACTTTGGTGTTAATATCAATATTCTTTTTTGGCTGTAATAAAGTATATGCCGAATGTAGCTATAAAGAACAATATGCTTTAAGTGAACTCGCTAGTAATGTCAAAGCCAATTATGAAGTGGCTCCTGAGCCAGAACTTTATTTTACAGTTAATATTTATAACTTAACTAGTGATTTATATATTAACGTTATGAATGGTAATGCGGGAGAAGGCAAAACCTATACCTATGATGAGAATAATAGTGGAAATATTAGTTTTACTAATTATGAAATATATAGTAAAAATGAATATAAGATAGAAGTTTATTCAACTAGCGGCAGTTGTGGTTCAACCCTTTTAAGAACTATATCAGTTGTTACTCCAAGATATAATCCTTATTACAATACAGCTATTTGTGAGGATATTAAAGAATATTCTTTATGTCAAAAATGGTATGATTTTGAAATGAGCTTTGATGATCTTAAAACCAGAATTGAAGAGTATAAAAGCAGTAAAATAAAAGAAGAAGAAAAAAAAGCCGAAGAAGAAAAAAGCTTTATAGTTAAAACAATTAATTTTATTAAAACAAATTATTTATATTTTATTATAGGTGGAGTAGTAGTTATAGGAGTTATTATAACCATTATTATTATCATCCGTAAAAGGAGGGTTTTATAATGAAGAAAAACTTATTATTTGTTTTATTTGCTTTAACATTATTTATCTGTATTCCTTCTGCAAAGGCGGTTACAGCTCCTGTAACAATGAACCAAAAAAGCTCTTATACTTTATCCAATAGCATTGGTGAAAAAAGAACGATTTATGTTTATAATACCAATAAAGGCGAGCCCTCTTTTCAAATTAGTCTTGATCTTTTAGGACCTTCTGACACCAATAGTGCAAAAACATATAATTGTGATAATGCAGGAAGCCCCGGATTAAAAGAGATAGCTATAATTCAATATGGAAAAAAGAATGGCTATAGCGATTTAGTTATTCAAATTGCTTTATATTTTGATGCTGTGGCTTTAAAAAAAAGCAACGATTCTTTTTTCTTGAACCCATTAACTCTTTATTTTGAAAATAAAGACGCTACAGGAGATGGAAAGGATCAAATAATAGATCCGGATGGATATGTAGATAAAGCCTTAGAACTTTATTTTAAATCTTCTGAGATTTCCTATGCTTCAAAAAAGAGTGGTTATACAGGGGTGTACTTAGAATTAAAGTGTAATAATGGAACTTGTAGTTATCCGGAAAGCGGCAATGTTGTTTTAAGTTCCATTGAAGGATTAAACATTCCTAATGATGCTAAAATTATTAGTGTTACAGCTACCGGTGGTAAGATAATTGCTTTATCTTTAGGAAATCCAAGTACCACCACTTTTAAAATTGAAGCAACTCCTCAAACTAGTGTTTGCAAGAATTGTGCTTATGTTGAGGTATCAATTGAATATGAACATAGTAGTATTACTGCCATACCATCCTATTGTGCCCCTTATGGAACCGGAAATGTAGTTGGAACTAGTAGCATGTTAATATACAATGCTACAGGCACTTCTAAAAAAATATTCACTTTATCATCAGGATATAGCTCAACTACCGATGATTTACCTTTTTATAAATATCAAGCTTGTGGTCCAACTATTATAGCTGAAGGTGGCTTAGATGTAGGAGACAATTCCTCAATAAAACATTTTACAGATGTAAAAATAGATTATAGTAAAATATTTGGTGAGCAGGCTTGCGATGGCACTTCTTATGAAACTAATTTGGCTAACGTAGGAATAACGACTACAGATTCTAGTGGTAATGAAATTACAACGGCATCTACTAAAAATAAATATTGTACCGTTTATTGTAAAGAGGATTTTGAAATAATAATTCCTTCTAAAACGATTGCCCCTGAAAATGAAAATAGTGATATTTTTACAGGACGATTCTTTACTTTAGAAGATTTAGAAATTAACGGCAGAAAAACTTGCGTAACTGGCATTGAGGACAATGAAAGCATCGATTTAGCTCAATTCTTTAAAGATATGTATGGATATGAAATTAGTGAATCTAAAGAAATAATTACAGGTCCCTCAGTAACCAAAATAATTAATAGAAGATTGGGCGGTTTATATTGGCTTTATGCCAATGCTACCCAGTTAGAAAAGGCTTATACTACGTTATCGGCCCAATTAAGTAGCCCTCAGCATCTTACTTATAATGCCAACTATCAAGCATATGAAAATTATACGTGCAGTAAAACTTCTTCCTCACAAGGAGAATGCACGGCACGTGGGCTAACATATACAGATGGAAAGTGTAGCTGGAGCGAAACGTGTTCAAGGCCTGTGACATGTACATATGTTATTCATGCTGATAGATACAAAATATCTTCTGCAGCAGGTGGCGGAGTTCCAGTTGATTTAAACGATATTAGTGGCTTTTTTGGCGGCTTAAGTGGTGATCGAAATGGATTGGAGCAAAGAATTTGGAATGCTACTGTTGGTATTGTTATGGCACCTGTTGGCAGTGGATTGTTGCCTCCTGTAAGCAATGTGTGGTCAGGACTAGATGCCTTGGGAGGGGCAAGCGGCTATTTTACAGTTTTTGCCATTAATGGCGTAAATTATGCAATGATTTTTGATAAAACGGTGGCTGCTTCTTCAAATAAATCGGTATGTAGTTCAATGGCAAGTTATGAAGATATTAAAGGCAATCAGTCTATAATGCAAGGAACGGCTAATGACACTGATGGAAACATAGGCTTTATTGGTGGAACAAGATCTAAAGTTGGAGATATAATGGACAAAGGATCTTTTGGAAATGTCGGTAAAGTCGTCCATGGAGGGCAGCAAACTATAAAGATTGCTAAAAATATTATTCTGAAAGAAATGGAACAAGCAATTGCTGATATTAGTGAATGTACTAATTTTTATAAGAAGGTTAGTTATCAAGTAAATCCAACGGTTAAATTTAATTATTGTGATGATTATAACATTGAGTATGAATTAAAAGAGGTCGAAAGAAATGGGAAGGTAGAATTCTGTAAATCGGTTCCTAATATAATTGATTATACTTGTGATGATATAGGGGCTTCATTAAATTGTGAAGTTGGTGAAGATGGAAAAATTGGAACTTGTGTTAGTGCTGATGATGCTACAGTACCAGCAAGTAAAGTAATTGATGAAAAATTGTATACTACTATTTCATATTATAAATGTGCTAATAAAGGTTGTACCAATGGAGTATTAACCACTACTCGAGTTCCGGTAACTTTAGGAACAAAGGTGGAAATTAATAGAAAATTTAGGGCAAACACTATAACTGAATACTATGCTGTTCAACCAACAGGGGTTCCTAGAACTACCGAGATAAAGGATAGATCAATAAAATTAGGAGAGACTGGTAGGGTATTCCCATTGAGCATTACTAATACTAAAAAGGTATGTGATTATTCATTTATTGTTACGGGAATTGGTGAGAATGGTCGTTTTGAAAAGTGTTTTCCAAATATGAGCAAGCCATTTGTTTGTGAGCTAAAAATTGCTCCAGACATTTTGACTCCATGTGAAGGTAATGGTAGTTGTCCTGATGGTGGAATTAATTTCTATTATAGAGCGATTGACTTAAAGGATGTATTTCCAAATAGTAATACTTCTGCTAATGGTAAGAATCTTGCTAATAGTAGAACTCGTAATATAGGCAAGAACTGGGCTTCAGATAAAGGCCAAGCTACCGAAGAGGCAATTGAAAAAGCTGGAGAATATATTTATACTCCAGATAAGACTAGTGGAAATTATTCATTGGAATATTCTTATACTTTAACTGCAAAGCAAATGCAACAGGTTAGAATTTATAATAAAAGGCAAGAGGAAAGAGGACTTGGATATACTGATTTTAATCTTGAATGTGATTCTACGGGTCAAAAGTGTGTAAGTAATTTCTTAAATGGCGAATTATTTAATTGTACTGAGCAAAAGTGCTTTACTGATAATTTAGCAGCTGATCCTAATAATTTAAGTACCAGGAATGTTGTATTTAATTTATGGGAAGATGGCTATTCTTGGAAGGGTGGTATTGTTAAGTAATGAAAGAAAGTATGTGGGGGTATTGGTTGATTGTTCTAGGAATTTTTGTTATAATCATTATGATGCTAATCCAGAGTTATACTACAACCAATACTCAAGATTATTATTTGCTTAAAGAAGTAACTGAAGCCTCAATGATTGATGCTGTTGATTATGGATACTATAGACAACATGGGGAGCTTAAAATTAACAAAGAAAAATTTGTGGAAAATTTTATTAGAAGATTTTCTGAAAGTGTTAATTTAAGTAAAACTTATCGATTTGATTTCTATGACATCTATGAAGCCCCACCTAAAGTAAGTGTTAAAATATCAACAACAACTCAATCGTATACGATAGCGGGCGATGAAGCGGCATTTGAAGTTGTTAACAAACTGGATGCAATATTGGAAATGAAAATTGGAACTGAAACATATGAAGATGACTATAACATCAAAGACTATGTTGGAGAATAAATTAAGGAGGAAATGATATGGATAATTTTTTAGTCTCAGTAAAGAAGTTTTTTTCAAACAAAAATACGGTAACGGTGATAGGAGTTTTGGTAGCAGTAGCCATTTTATATGTGGGTTATAACTGGCGTGTTAAGCAAGCTGTAACTTTAGTAGATGTTCCGGTATCTACTCAAGAAATTGGGTCTAGGACATTAATAACTAAAGAAATGATTACTTATATGAGTGTACCTCAATCTTTGATTAATAAAAGTCAAAACATTGTGGTTAATGAATCATTAATTGTTGGTAAATACGTTAGCTTTGGAACAACCATAGCTGCTAACAGTATGTTTTATTCAACACAATTATTAACTTCTTCAGAAATGCCTGATTCTGCTTTTGCTAATATTCCTGATAAGTACACAATATATTCACTAGGGGTTAATTTGCAAAGCACTTATGGAAATTCAATATTTCCAGGCAACTACATTGACTTATATTTTAAGGCAATAGATGATGCTGGAAAGGTTATGTTTGGAAAAATAATTGAGAGTATTGAAGTATTGGCAGTTAAAGATAATGCTGGGAATCATGTTTTTGAATCAACAGTAGAAGAACGTACTCCGGCAGTATTATTATTTGCTGTTCCTAATGATATGTTTGATCTTTTAAAAAAGGCTGAATACATAACTGGGAATTCAATTGAAATAATACCTGTACCAAGAAATGCAGCATATACTGCTAATCCTGGAGAAACTCAAGTATCTAGTCAATATATCAAAGAATTTATATTGTCAAAGACAACATATATTCCTGAAGATGCTGTTGTAACAGAGCCTGAAACTGATACACCTACTGAATAAAAAAATAAAGAATAAAAAGAGAGGGTGCCTAAATGAACGATGCGGTTTTTTCGCAAATAGATTTTGGGCCTATTAAAGAGTTTTTAGATAATGATGATATAACCGATATTTCCTACAGTAATGGTGGCCAAGTTTGGTTAAAGACTTTGTCTAAAGGTGTTTATAAAGTTGATAGGCCAGCAATTAACAATACATTTATGGAAAAATTAGCATTTCAGTGTTCTAACGTTATGGGTAAAACGTTTAATATGGCGCACCCATTCTTAGATGCTGAAAGTGCTGAGTTAAGACTTAACTTCATCCATGATTCAATAGCAACTAATGGAATAGCTTGTGTTATTCGTAAAACACCGGCTAAGATTCGTCTTAATAAAGAAAAGTTATTAGATGAAAAATACATTACATTGGAATTACATGATTTCTTAATGCAGTGTGTTGCTGGACATTGTAACATCATCGTAAGTGGTGAAACTGGTTCAGGTAAAACAGAGTTTGTAAAGTATCTTGCTAGTCATACTAAAGAAGACGAGAAGATAATTACAATAGAAGATACCTTAGAATTACATCTAGATCGCATATTTCCTCATCGAGATATAGTTGCTATGAAAACTAATAATATTGCTTCTTATAGTGATGTATTGGTTACTTGTATGAGACAGAATCCAAGATGGATATTATTATCTGAAGTGCGTAGTGCCGAGGCTGTTATGGCTGTTAGAAACTCTATTTCTTCAGGACATAATATTTTATCAACTATTCACTCTGATAAAGCGGCCAGTATCCCAATGAGAATGTATTCATTACTAGAAAGTAACCAAGATATTGAGCAATTTGCCAAATCAATTCATCGATATGTCCAATTAGGAGTTCATATTAGAGGCTATTTAAGCAAAGAATTAGGAAGATTTCAAAGAGAAATAGTTGAAATATGTGAGTTCTATGTAACGGAAGATAATGAAGCTAAAACCAACATTATTTATCGTAAGAGTGCGGATGGAACTATATCAGTTCAAAATCCGACAAAATATTTAAGAAGTTATTTAGAGATGCAAGGAGTAATGCTACCCGAAGATTTATTTAAATTAGATGTTGGAGTTGATTCAACTAATCAAAATAAAGAAACAACAGTTAGTAAAGCAACTCCTTTATATGAAGTTTTATAAAGATAAGAAAGAAGGCATTGTATGGAATTAATTTTGTTAATATTAGTAGCAATATTTGTTATGTCATACCGAAAACAAAATGGTGAAAATGTATATAAATTTATTACTAATCAAGTAGGTAATGCTTATAATAAATATGCCCCATACAGTTTTAAAGAAGTTAGAGAGAAAACAAAGGCTTTAGGGCAAGAATATACAGTTAAACAATATACTTTTCAAGTAATGGCCTTTGGCTTAGGGGCCGGAGCTATTGCTTATCTATATTTCTTTAGTATTATATGGGCTATTGTTTATGGATTGGTAGCTATTATGTTTATTCCATACTTGGCATATTTGAGATGTAAGAGAATATACAGTGAATTTATTTTTGAACAAATTCAGGTGTACACAACTAACGTTATTATGGAATTTAATACTACTCAAAGTTTTGTTAAGTCATTAGAAGGGGTTCGAGATTCTGGAATATTAGAAAATCCTGTACTAGCTGATTTGGAAATGATGATTGATTTATCATATCAAAATGGTACGATTGATGAATCAGTTGACTATATGAATCAAAAATATCCTTACTATATGATAAAAAGATATCACCAAATGGTGTATGTCCATTATCTGAAATTCTTGATAACATTAAAAATTCATCATTTATTTTACGAGGAAATAAAACACCATTACGATTAAATGGTAAGAAA
>CAZTRF010000002.1:26357-26663 GCA_964616495.1 uncultured Muribaculaceae bacterium | reverse complement strand
CATCAATTATTTTTACAAATAACAAAAGAGGGTTCTAAAGATTCTGGAGAATCCTTAGAAATGATGGCCATGGATATTGATACTTTAGTTGAGGGGGTCTATCGAGATCGAATGGATCGCCAGCAATTTCATAAAAAGTTTATTATTTATGGATTGGCTTTGTATCTTTTGGTCATGCTTATGCAGTTTTTATTAGGTAATGAAAACTATATTGCTTTACTTGATAAATGGTATGTCAATGTTTTATTACATGTAGTCCTTATATTAAATAGTTATTTCTTAATTGGTGGAGAGAAGTACTATAAT
>CAZTRF010000002.1:0-26347 GCA_964616495.1 uncultured Muribaculaceae bacterium | reverse complement strand
ACCATTTATCAAGTAAAGCAATATAGTTTTCATTACCTAATAAAAACTGCATAATGTATATAGAGATAATTTTTATAGGGGTTGTTTTGTACTTTATCATGAGCTTTTCAGGAAGGGTAGATACCAACCGTTTTATAGATGATAACCAGACTTATTTTTCTAAATTAAAAGAAGATGATTTTGATTTTTATTGCCGTGCAAAATATGGTGATGAAGTTGATACTGATAAATTATTTTCAGCAAGACTAAGAAATGGTTTGGTAGCTATTGTTATTATGTTCTTTATATTTTTAAATAAATTATCATATGTTAATATTTTATTTACAATAATTGTTGGTTTTTTAGTATATAAATTAAATTATATTAATTTAAAATCATATTATAAAAAACATTTACACGAGATTAACTTATTGTTGCCATATTATTTAAAAAGTTTAGAAATATTAATTCAACATTATACAATACCGGTTGCTATTGGGAAATCAGTTGATGATGCTCCACCAATATTTAGAGCTGGACTTCAAAGATTAATTGAAAAGATAGATGCTGGAGATTCTTCAATTGATCCTTATATGGATTTTGCTAAAGAATATCCAGTTAGGGATTCTATGCGAATGATGCGTTTACTTTACAGATTAAGTTTAGGACGTCAGGAAAGAAAACAGGAACAATTATTAACCTTTTCTAAAACGATTTCTAATCTTCAACAAAAGTCTCGTGAAACTAAATATAAGCAACGCTTAGAGAAAATGGAAAGTAAAACAATGTTTATGTTAATAACAACTGGAGCGGGGGTATTATTGCTATTAGCATTGTCAATATTGATGATGTTTAAGCTATAATATTGATAAAAGTAAGTTTTAAAGATATAATAATAAAGAAAATAAAAGGAGGAATAAAAAATGAAAGAAGCGACTGGAGAACTAAATATGACTGTCGTCACAGTGCTAGCAATAGGAGCTATAGCAACAATATTTTATACGTTAGTGTGGCCTTTAATTAAGAGCAATATTACTAATAAGACTAATTGTGCTAATGCAGTGTGTGGAACTTGTAATAACGGAATGTCAACATGTAGTTATGTCGATGAAGACGGAACACCTCATGATGATTTAAAATGTGCATGTAATAAATAAAATAATAGTAGGTGATAAATAATGAGAGAGGCAATAGGTGGAACATGGCTATTTGTAATAGTTGTAGTATTTGTAATGTTTTTTACTGGCTACCTATGTCTAGCCATTAATTATTCGCGTGCTTATAATGTTAAAAATGAAATAATTGATATAGTTGAAAGAGAAGAAGGTTATACTGATGAGGTTGAAGAAAAAATAGATAAATATTTGGCCAATGTAGGATATAAAACTTCTGGAAAATGCGATGATGATTATACTGGTGGTGGCAGAATATATGAAGGTAATAAATATGTATATTGCTACAAACCTTTTGCAACAGGTGGGGAAGATACTGACCAAGCATATAGTGTTTATTATAAAGTAGAGGTATTTTTTAAGATTGATTTTCCTATATTTGAAGATTTATTTACCTTTGGTATAAAGGGAGATTCAATTCAACTATATTATCCTAAGGCAGGGTGATTAGTAAATGAGAGAGTCAATTGGTGGTTCATGGTTATTTTCGTTAATTATAATATTTATATTATTGTTTACGTCTTTTTTAGCTGTTACAATTAATTATGCAAGAGCTTTTAAAGTAAAAAATGATGTTATTGATATAGTTGAAAGAGAAGAAGGCCTAACTACTAAAGGGGTATCTGCTACTGACCCAGGTGCTGTTGAATTAATAGATAATTATTTAACTCAAATGGGATATAAAAATAGTGGGAAATGTCCTGCAGGATCCTTGGGAGAAGGGAAAACGTTAGTTTCTAAAAAAGACAAAGAAAATTATAAATACTGTGTAACAAAATATAATAGCTATGATAATAATGAGAAAAACAGAAGCTATTATAGTATTATTTTGTTTTTTAAAATGGATTTACCTATATTTGGAGAATTTATAACTTTTAGAGCTACTGGTGAAACCACTGAAATATATTATCCGGCAGATTGTTACCAGTGGGGAGAATGTTAATAAGGAGGTATAGAAATGAATGTAATTGTTGCTAATAAATATCAAGCGATGCTTTCTAATTTGGATATCGACATTATTAAAACAATGTATGGAACTTTTGATGTTGATGAAATTATTGACACTTTTTCTAATTTTTTCTTTAATAAAATGATTTTAGACATAACGGCTATTAATAATTATAAAGATATTAACAATATTAGGAAACTATCAGTTAATCTTGATATGAGTAAAGTAATATTGGTCTTAGATGATAGCCCAGAATCGGCCTCATCTACATACTTATCACAATTAATTTCAATGGGGATATATAATTTTAGTCGTAATCTGGAAACGGTTAAATATTTAATGCAAAATCCTAATTCGTATAAAGATGTTGCTCAAATTCAACAATTACAAGATTTGACAAGTACAATTGTAAGTAAGGTTGAAAATGATCATACTAAAGTAATAGGTATCAAAAATATTACTGATCACGCTGGAGCAACTACTTTAATATACATGCTAAAGCATCAATTAGAGAAAAGCTATCGAGTATTGGCTGTTGAGATAAATAAAAGAGATTTCACTTTATTTGGTGAAGAAAATATGGTTAGTACCACTTCTGCTCAGCTTTCTAATGTTTTTGCCAAAGTTGACGAGTTTGATATTGTTTTAGTAGATTTAAATGATACTGATAATGATGATGCTTGTGGGGATGTCCTATATTTAATTGAACCCAGTACTATTAAATTAAATAGGATGATTAGACGAAATAGAAATGTTTTTACTAAGCTAAAAGGGAAAAAGATTGTTTTAAATAAAAGTTTATTAACTAATAAAGATGTTTTAGATTTTGAATATGAATCAAAGTCTCAAATATTTTATAATTTGCCTCCTTTAGATGATAAAAAGGAGGAATTACCAGAACTTGACAACTTGTTGACAAAACTAAATATTAGCAAAAGAGGCAAGAATGTAGTTGAAGACGAGTCAAGCAAAGTTTTAGGATTGTTTAAGTTTTAATTCAATTATTGACAAAAAATGTAATTAATTATAGAATTATATTGAGAGAGAGGTTTTATTATGTTAAGTAATATTTTCATGAATGCTGGATTTTGTAGTGATGCTTACGATATTTTATATTTTGTAGGAACGGTATTTTTTATATTTAAAATTGTAGTACCTATTTTGCTTATTGTTTGGGGATCTATTGATTTAGGGAAAGCAGTAGTTGCTCAAAAAGAAGATGAAATAAAAAATGCAACTCAAATATTTGTTAAAAGAGCTATTTCAGGAATCGTTATATTCTTTATTCCAACAATTGTCGGTTTGGTTTTTGGTTTAATTGGCGATTTTCAAGATGGAACTGAAATGAAAGAAGAATATGATATTTGTGCATCATGTATTAGAAATCCATACAGCGATGGATGCTATCAAAAATAAATAAAAAATATTGTCAACATTTATATTGGATGTTGATTTTTTTTATGTTATAATTTTTACAGAAGGTTGATAAAAATGAAAAAAATAAGTTTCTTTTTAGTTGTAATGTTAATTTCTTTTTTTGGCTTTTCATTAGTTGTTGAAGCTCAATCATATAAGAAATATTCCAATGAGTATCAAGTATTAGAAGGTGAAATAAGCGAAGAAAATTTCTGCTCTAAGTCAAAAAGCGTTATAAAGTATGTTGGCAAAATATTTTTTGTTGCTAAAATTGTAGTTCCTTTAATTATAATAGTTTTAGGTTCTATAGATTTAGCAAAAGCAGTAGTTGCTCAAAAAGAAGATGAAATTAAGAACGCAACACAGATGTTTGTCAAAAGACTTATATTTGGAGTAATTATCTTTTTTGTTCCTTCAATAGTTTCTATTATTTTTAATTTATTACCAACAGATACTACTGGAGGAGTAACAGAAACCAGTTGCTCTGAATGTTTTCTTCATCCATACTCATGTTAAAAGAATATTTTTATTTAATGTTCTTTTTTTTTATGTTATAATTTTGATATAAGGAGTTTTATATGAAATATATTAAATATTTATCTTTCTTTTTTATCTTGTTTTTTTGTTTTGGGTATGTCAAAGCGGATGTTAAAAAAGTTAATAGTTTAGAAGAGCAAAAGATATTAGCAGCAGATTATAACTGTCGAGGATATGTTTGTTGTAAATGTGGAGAATCAGGCTTTTTAGGAAGCGTTAAAAACGGATCTTTTCAATGGAAAACATCATGTAATTCAACAAGCACTGTTTATTGCGTAGATAAAGGTCGAGGAAAATGTGGAACTATATCTTGCCCAGCGGGATCTGAAAATATGGCTAATGGAAGTACAAGCAGTGGAGGATCTGTGGGAGGAAATGCTCCGGTCGATCCTTTAGAAAATGTTTGTGCTTTCTGTATTGAAACTAGTGATGTTTGGAGAATTGCCGGGTATGTTTTACTTATTATAAGAATATTAATTCCTGTAATTTTAATAGCTATGATAACAAAAGACTTGTATGCAGTACTTTTCGCTTCTGATGAAAAAGCTTCAAAAGATGTTTTTGGATCTATAATAAAACGAATTGCAGCTGCGTTGTTAGTGTTTTTCTTACCGACTTTAGTAAATATAGCTATAAATGCTGCTGATGGAATGGATGCAGTTAAAAGTGATTATACAAATTGTTTGGATTGTTTGCTATCTCCTACAGGGGGATCATGCCAGTCATTCGATAGTACTACTTGCACTGATATTTATCCTGTCACTAACAAATAATATTGTATTAATTAATTGATTATGTTAGAATAAAAAATAGGAGATAAGTCATGAAAAATGGTAAAAAAATTTTAATTTATATAGTTGTATTTTTAATTATGTTTTTTCCTATGAATGTCTTTGCTGCTAATGCAAATTGTAGTACGGTATTAGGTAATGGCACATTTTATAAAATGATAACTGACTTTTTTGATTATATGAGAATTGCCGCTATTGGATTAGTTCTTGTCTTATCAACCGTGGATTTTGTTAAAGCTTTAGCTGCTCAAAATCAAGATCAATTAAAAAAATCAGCAGGATCGGCTGTTACTAGACTAATTTTAGCAATGATCATATTTTTCTTACCAATATTATTAAATATAATTTTAGGAGTAGTTAAAATAGGGGAATTGTGTATATAAAAATAGAATAAGAGAAGGTATATTATGGGGAATTTAGTATTCTTTAGCGTTAATGTATTAAAAGAATTATATAAAGTTCTTCTATTTTTAGATGGTTGTGTTTATTGGGTTGTAGATACTGCTTATCAGACCTTCGTAGTTGTGTCGCGTGTCCGATTATTTTCAACGGCAACTTTTACCGATTTTGCTAGTCGTATTTATGCCGTAATTGGAATAGTGATGCTTTTTATTATCGCTTTTCAATTACTTACAAATATTGTTGACCCAGATAAGATGAAATCTGGAGATAACTCGGCTGAAGCAATAGTAAAAAATGTTATAACCACAGTAATTATTATTGTTATTTTACCAACCGCCTTTAAATATTTATATAAGATTCAAGAGGTGGTTTTAACTGAGGATATTATTGGTAATATTATTTTTGATAATTCCAATGACTCCGGCAATTATACTGTATCAAAAGCTGGTAAAACGATAGTAGTAAATATTTATAGTGCATTTATTAATGTTTATGGAGAATCAACAGATCCCTATACTTCATGTCAGGGGAAAGGATATGCTTTTTGTGATGCCTATTTAAACCATTTTGCTAATTCAGAGGATGTAGATTATGGGAATGTTTTTGTTTTTACCAGTAAGCAAAAAACGGCAGATGGTAATAAAGAATATGGTAAAGAAATAGCTAATGAAATAGATGCTGGTTCAATTGAGTATAAAATGATAATTACTTTAATAGCGGGTGGAATAGCTGCCGCTTTAATAGTGAGTTTTTGTATTGATATGGGAGTTAGAGTTGCCAAATTATCATTTTTTCAACTTATTGCGCCAATACCTGCTGCTTTTAGAATATTACCTAAACAAAAATCAATTTTTGATAATTGGCTAAAAAAATTAATGAGTATTTATTTTGAAGTTTTTATAAGAATCGCCATAGTTTATTTTGCTGTCTTTTTAATATCAAAAGTATCAGATGTATGGAATACAGCTTTTGCTAGCCAGACAGATGTTTCAAGTGGTTTAGTTAATTTATTAGGTAAGGTAATTGTTATTTTAGGTATTTTATTATTTGCTAAACAAGCACCTAAACTTATTGGAGATATCTTTGGAATTGATTCTGGTGGTATGAAACTTGGAATTAAAGATAAAATTAAAGATGCAGCTCTTATTGGTTCTGGTACTATGATTGGTAAAGCCGCTAATAAGCTTGAAGGTGGAGTTACAGGAGCTGCCGGGCGTGGATATTCAGCCCTTGTGAATAAACAAAATGTTGCAAATGCATTAACTAGAGGATTCGTTAATGGATATCAAACGGGTGGGCCTCAAGCTCGAGCTCAAATGGATGATCTTTATCATGAAGCTACTGGGGATTTAACAGGAAAAGCCGGAGCATTTGGAGGAGCCGATCTTGCTGGTAGAATGAAAGAAAGTGCTAAAGCTGATGAGAAATATAGTTATAAACAAGTATATACCAAAAGAGCTAATAAGGCTGAAGCTAAAGAACAATATCAATCGGGTGTTAAAAAGTATATTGATAGTTATGTAGCTCAAAATCTTAATTCTAAAGTAAAAGAGGGGATGGACAGAGCAATAGCAAGTAGTCCTGAACTTAAAAAGGCTTATGCCGAATATAACGGATTAAAAACAGAAACTGAAAGAGCATCTTATTTAAGTAAAAACGAAGAATTGCAAACGGTTATGACTCAAGTACAAACTCAAGTAAAAACCGACTTAAAAGTAGAAGCTGAAGGCAATGTTTCATATGAAAATATTAGTAAGGATGGAAACATTTTAAAAGGGCTTGTTGCACCAGAAAAACAAGTTCGTACTAAGACCGAAAGAATACTACAAGATGCTGGCTTAAGTAAAAAAGAAATTAAGAAGATTAAAACATCAGCTAAGATTAGAAATCTTCAAGATAAAAGTACTGATGGATTTGAGAAAGCCAAAGCTCGAAGTGAATTTGGTAAAGTATTGGAAGCTTTTAAAAAAGGTGAAGCGCCTAAAGCATCGGGATCAGAAAAGCCTTCTGGTGGCGGAACTAGTGAAAAAAAATAATAAAAGGAGGAGATTAGTGTGTACTTAATACCAGCAAATTCAAAAAAATCAATGTTGATACTTGGATTTTTTACCCCCGTAGATTTAGTAATATTTATAGTAGGAGTAACCTTAACAATTATATTAGCTTTATTTATTAAAGCTACGGCAATTCCTAATATGATTTTAGTATTATTTCCTGGATTAACAGCTGGACTTTTAATAATGCCAGTACCTTATTATCATAATGTACGGCAGTTAATAGCTAATTTTTTGAACTATTATACAGGTCGAAGAACATATGTATGGAAAGGATGGTGTTGGCAAGATGGCAAATCAAGCCTCAAGTAAATATACAGAAGATTGGTTACCAATAAAAAATATTACTAATGGAATGATTCAAAATAGTAATGGTTATTTTATTACGGGAGTAAAAGTAATGCCAAAAAACATATTTATTTTAGATAAGGATACACAAGATAATATATTGTTTAACCTTAGAACATTTTATAATATGATTGATTATGAATTTTGGTTAATTGTATCAGATAGGCCGGTAGATATTAGCATTTATTTATCTCAGTTACAAGTTCTATATAATAGTACTGCCAACCAAAATATTAGAAAGTTAGTAATGCAAGACATTAATAAAGCTAATCAGTTCATGGGAGCAGAATTAAACGTGGTTGATACGGAATACTTCATTTTATTTAAAGATAAGAAACAAGATATTTTACAAAAAAGAGTTTACAATCTAATTAGTAACTTAGCTAATTGTCAGTTAAACTCTTCGCAAGTTTCTAATGATGATTTAAGAACAATTGTTGATAACTTCTTTAATGGAGGAAGAAGAACAGAGTTTGGGACGGTGATGCCAAAATGAGTACTTTGAAAAGCGAAGTTGCTCCAAAGGGAATGGAATTTAAAACTAGTGAGTTTAGAATGGGTGGTAAATATGCCACAATTTTAACTGCAGTTAGTTATCCGAAATCTATTTATGTAGGGTATTTAACAAACATTACTAGTTTACCAGGTGTAAAAATGGTAATTAAACATATTCCTATAGAGTTTTCAGTTATGTCTAAAATGTTAAATAAAGAAATAGCTGATTTAAAGAGTAAGTATCAAAATGAACATGATCGTACTCTTCAAGAAAGAATTAGGCAAGATTATGAGTCATTAGAAAGTTTTATTTCAATGTTGGCCTCAAGTCAAGCTCGTATCTTTGACTTTCAGTTACATTTAATGTTGACAGCCGACTCTAAAGATGAATTAGAAACTAAAAAAGTCCAAGTAAGAAACTATTTGGATGGAATGGGTATGAGAGCTATTCCTCTAATGTTTGAACAAGAAAAAGTTTTAAAATCAATGATTCCAATATTTCCTAAGCAAGATGTAGAATCAAGAGTAGGAACTCCGATACCTTCTGTAACAATTGCTGCAATGTATCCTTTTGTCTTCGACTGTATTAAGGATCCAGGACTATCAACCTTATTAGGTTTTGATTTTTCAGGAGGAGTTATATTATTTAATCAATTTTTATATCAAATAAAAAAAGAGCATAATCGAAATAATGCTAATATGATTATTTTAGGAACAAGTGGTAGTGGTAAAAGTACAGCTGCAAAATTAATGTTGAGAACTCATATTCGAAATGGTTGTAAAATAGTTGCCATTGACCCTGAAGGCGAACTTGAAGAAATGACAAAATCTTTAGGTGGAAACTTTATTGATTTAGGTAAAGGTGGAGAATTTGGCATGGTAAATCCACTAGAGGTTATTATTGATGCTGATACCGAAGAATTAGAACAAGGTTTAGGGTATACGGTTTTAACTAGAACTCTTCAAAGTTTAAAAGCCTTTATGAAATATTACTCTCCTTCGATTGAAGAAGATGTATTAACAATGTTTAGTGAAGTGGTTCAAGATACCTATAAGCGTTATCGAATAGATTTTGATACTGACTTTTCAAATTTTACATCAGAACGTTATCCAACATTTAGCGATGTTTATGCTACTATTAAAGGACGATTATTATCAATGCCTGAACATAGTCATGAAAAAGACGTTATGGAAAGATTGGAATTAAAGGTAAGGCCTTTAATTAAAGAATTAAAATATTACTTTGAGGGTCATACAACTATCAAAACGGAAAGTAATTATATTGTATTTAATATTAAAGAATTAATGAATTCAGACGAAAATATTCGTAATGCTTTATTCTTTAATATCTTAAAATTTGCTTGGGGTTTATGCTTAGACAAAAGTATTAATACCATTATGATGGTTGATGAAGCTCACGTATTATTAAGTAGCAGAAATGAATTAGGCGCAGAATTCTTAGCTCAAATTCAAAGACGTAGTCGTAAATATAATACTGGAACAATTATGATTACTCAACAACCAACAGACTTTGCGGCGCCTAATATAATTACTCATGGAAAGGCTATATTTGATAATGCATCATATTATATAGTTATGGGTCTTAAAAAACAGGCAATTGAAGATTTGTCAATGTTAATAGATCTAAATGATAATGAAAAAGAAAGCATCAAATATTATAATCAAGGACAGGCATTGTTTGTTTGTGGTAGTAGAAGAATGAGAATTAATATTGTGTTAACCAATGAAGAATTAGATTCTTTTGGTTCAGGTGGTGGGTTATAAAAACTGAATACTTTTCAGTTTTTTTTTGACATTATATATGATATACTTAAACTAGAAAATGGGTGATTAAATGGCTACAGATCAAGATAAAAATATTCAAAATAATGCTAATACTATTCAAAATGCGGCAGAGGTAGCCGAAAAAACTAAGAACCCTTATGCTATGGCTGCAGGTAAAGCCGTAAAAATAGCCGATAAAGTAACCGATGGAAAATCTACGGAGGTCATATCTAAAGGAGTAACAAGAGGATTACAAAATATACCAGGAGGCCGCACTATTCAAAATGCTTCTAATGTAATGGCTGAAAGTGGAATGGGAGACAAGATAGGAGCATCCGCTTCTTTAGGAGATAAAGATAAATTACCTGAAAAAGAACAATTAGGTTCTTCTGATAATGGCCTTCAAAATAGTAAATCTTCAGAAAAGTTTGGCTTTAGATCAAATTCAGATGATCAAACAACAACGAAAAAAGAAGGCTTTTTTAATAAATTATCTTTAGGTACAAAAATTAAAATTATGGCTATAGGGGTTGGAGCATTTGCTTTCTTAATATTTTTTCTAGTATTATTTTCGTTGTTTTCAGGAGAATCAGGCAGTATTTATTCAAGAGCTACATATAATACTTTTTATCAAAATTTAGATAGTGATGATCCTGAATATAAAGATTATTTTGTTTCTGAAGAAGAAACAAAAGATATAAGAAATGGTCAAAAAAACTTTTATAATAGAATAGAAAGAATATACAATTATTACAAAAACCCTTTACTTCATCCTGGAATAGGTGAATATCCTTATGTAGTAGCTGAAAAAGCCCATCCTATGAAAGACTATCAACCAAATTATGAAGCTTTTGAAGCTACTAGAATGCATATCATTTCAACTATATTTGTAGAATATACTCCAGAAACATTTACCGAAAACATTGATCCAGATGAAACAAACTATAATGATAAATCAGCGTATGTAGTTTGTGATGGAGATGATGGATGTCCAGGAGGCATATCAGAATCAAAATATCAGACAGCGAATATGGTTTCTGATTTAACGGATGGTAACTTTTCCTCCGAATTTTATCGTAAAGAAACTGACGAAGTAAGGAAATTGGTTAGGAATACAATTATTTATCGTCCAGCATGTCATTTTACAAAATGTATAGGAGGGTCTTTTATACCAGGCCTTAATCGATGTGTAAGTGGGACTGAAGATACAAAAGATGTTTACTTTGAAGAAATGTCTTTTTGGGAATTTATTATTAAAAAAATTCAATCAGTGGTAACTTTAGGCTTAAATGTTTTTTTTGAAAAGGATTACTATGAATGTCTAAAAATTCAAGAAGATGAAGGATTTGATTTTTTTGAATATGCTATTGAAGAAGATGTAGATTTATGTAGCTATTATGAATGGTTAATGGAAGAAGACTACCTTGAAAAAAGGCCACGTTTAATTGAGCGCTTTGCTAGTACTACTACCGATAATTATGATGATTTGAAATATTCAATCAAAAAGGAAGTAATTGATGAAATTATTTCAGCGGTTGAAATTGCCAATACTAGTGATCCAATAACTATTATTGAAGGATCTAAGCAAGACTTATATACTGTTTCTGAAGAACCTTTAGTAACGGTTTCAGGAGGTAGCGGGCCATCGGGAGTTTATCCTTTAGATTTATATGTTCAAGGTGTATTATCAGCAGAAGTGGGAGTTTTATCTAGTTATAGAAGTGCTGATAAAGAAAGCTGGGCTGAAGTAAAAGAAGTTTATAAAGCGATGGCTATTGCAATCCGTTCTTATACTTTTGCTAGAACTAATGGTTTAACCACTTCAATTGTAAATTCTTCTCAGGCTCAAAATATGAATGACCAAGTCTTTTTAGATGAAACTGAAGCTCGAAAAACTCATAACTTAATTATGAGAGCAGCAGCTTTAGAAACTTCTGGAGTTGTCTTAATGGAAGATGGAAAAGTATTTAGTGCTGAGTATGATAGTTACTACAAGGGAGACGATTATTATTGTGATGATGAGTGGTGCTATTCTAATTATTTAATAAAAGGAAATGACGAAAAAGTTTATCATTGGGTTAAAATACCATCTAGTTGGGAAAAAAGAGTATATGGTGGACATGGAAGAGGTATGAGTCAACTAGGGGCTTATTATTTAGGAACCAAAGGATGGACCTATAAACAAATATTACATTATTTTTATGGAAATCAAGTATCAATGTATTTTTATGATTATAGTGAAAATTATAATAGTGATAAAGGCTATTACGACATTGATTATGGCAATGGATCAACTTATTCAGATGAGGCCGTTTTATCATGTAAATATAATATCGAAATGCCTTTAAGAATAACCGGATTAACTAATTATGATATTTATGGATTTGCTGGTTTAGAATGTCTTAATGTGGGTCAAAGAGTACGAGGAAGATATTGCACTACGAGTGATGTTGCTGATACAATAACTAATTCAAATAAAAAAGTAATTGAAAAAGCTTTATCATATATTTCTAATCCTTCAAAGACCATGTTATTAGCTAATAAAGTAGAAACGGCTGAGGATGTAAAAGAGCAGAATACACCTGATGTTTTAGCTACTCCAGTTAATATTTTTGGACCATGGGATGGTCAAATAGTGGGTAATGACGTGGTAGATAATGCCCGTTCTCTAGTGGGATTTAAGGCTGATGAGTTAAATTATTATTTTAATACCAATGATGTTGCTTGGAGTGCTTCTTTTGTATCATTTATTTTTAAAACTTTAAATCTTCCTAATATGGCTTTCAGAAGTAATGATGTTAAATCTTGGATTTATTATTTACAAAATACAAATCAATTCTATAGTAGTGATTATTGGTCTGATAGTGTAAATAATCCTGATAACTATCAAAAGTTTAATAATGTAAATAATGCAGGTGGTCCTAAAGTTGGTGATATAATATTTTTCTTTAATGATTCTTGTGAATATAAAGGTGATGGCTTAAATACCGATTTAAATTATATGGGTTGTTATAAGCATATGGGTATTATTAGCAACGTAGAAGAAGATATAATCACTTACGTTCATGGAAATACAACAGCTTGTATGAAAGAATCTGGTGTTTGTGAATCAACTATTAATCTTCATGATTCATATATTGTCGGATATGGGAAGTATTAATTATGAAAAAAATGTTTTTATTGATAATTGTAATTATTTTTATGAGTGGCTGTAATATTAAATATAATTTAAATATAGATGAGAATCTTAACCATACTGAAGTTCTGGAAGTAGATGGAAAAAAAACAGACCTTGGTCTTTCTTCATTAGATAATCAGTTAAACTTTTATTTAAAAAACAAACCATTTTATGAGGTATCATCAAAAACTGAAACTGATGATACCTATAAAGTTGTAATAAATGCCAATCAAGGTAATGAGAAAATATTTAAGAGTTCAGAAGTTATTAATTATTTATATAGCATACAATTAATTATTAAAAATAATAGGGCTAGCTATTATTTTTATCCTAATAAAAAATATAATCAACAGGTATTTGATGTGGAAAATAATCCAATTATTTTTTCCCTTTCTAGTAAATTACCGGTATTAGAAACTAATGCTGATAAAGTAACTGATAATGGATATACTTGGTACATCACTAAAGAATTAAAAGAAATAAGCTTTATTTTAGATACTACTAATATAAAGAAAAGTGAAGAACAGAATGGTAGTTCTTTAAAAAAGATAAAGCCTACTTACGTATATATCTTTTTAGGGGGAATTGTTGCTTTTTTCTTTATCCTTATTATTGTTAAACATAACAAAGGGGGGAAAATATAATGAAAAAAATTATTATTTTAATAGGTGTTTTATTTTTATTCAGTGGTTGTAAAGCAACCTATGAATTAGAGATTGTTGATAATAATTATAATGAAAAGGTAACTTTTAGCGACTTAATTATCAATGAAGGAACTAATAAACTGCTTGATTACAACATTCCCATTTATATTAATTATGAATTGAAAAATGATATTTCATCTCTTAAAGAAGATGGATTTGACTATTATCAAAAAGGTAAATACAGTTTTTATCATCAATTTAATATGAAAGACTATTATCGCTCTTTTTTAGCAAATACAGTTTATGATCAGTTTTTAGTAAATTATGATTATCGAGAAGAAAATGAAAAAGAAGATTTAATTCTTATTTCAACCGGTTATACAACATCCATTTTTGAAGAAGCCAAAGGTTTAGAAGAAATAAAAGTAAAAATAAAAACCAATCATAAAGTATTTTATAATGATGCTAATCTAGTAGAAGATGATATTTATACTTGGTATTTAAAACCTGATAACGAAACCCAGACTATTAATTTAGTACTTTATAAAGATAAATATGTTTCAAATTATAATAGCTCATTAACTAAAAAAATATTTTTAATTATAGGAATTATTTTAGTAATATCTACAACCGGAATAATAATTTATAAAAAAAGAAATTAAATTGTTTCATTAATCAAATTATAGTATAATGAAGTTGGAGGAAAAAGACATGAATTTTAAGGTTGGTATAAAAGATTTTGTTATATTTGTAATATTTTGTGTATTTTTATTATATCTTTGTGCTATTGGAGTATTAAATTTTTCATCTTTTTCTAATACAGGTGTATTTTATGGTTTAAGCCCTTTTAGGGCTTTTACAAGGGAATACTTTCCAATAACTATAACCTTATTTTTTGTGATTTTAATAATTATATTTACTAGTGTTAGTTCTTATATATTTGATAAACAAAAAAGTGGAAAAGGGTTATTTGGACTTTCTTTTGGAGAAAAAGATGAAAAAGGGTATTCTAGATGGGCTAAAGATAGTGAAATTAAAAAACAAAAAGATGTTGAAAGATTTATTATAAAAGATCCATCACCAGCAACGGCCGCTGGTGTAGCCCTAATTAATAACGGTAGAGAAATGTATGTTGATAATGGTGAAAATCATACAATGGTAATTGGAGCTACTGCTTCTGGTAAAACTACATCTGTTGTTAATCCTTTAGTTTTTTCTTTAGCTAAAAAAGGTGAAAGCATGGTTATTACAGACCCAAAAGGTGAGATTTATCGTAAACATGGAGCCATGCTAAAAGAAAAGGGATACAATGTTATTGTTTTAAACTTTCGTGATCCAAGTCATGGAAGCGCTTGGAATCCACTAACTTTACCATATCGTTTATATAAAGAAGGCAATATTGATAAAGCTACAGAGTTATTAGAAGACGTAGCGTTAAATATTTTAATTGATACCAAAAATCAAAGTGATCCTTTCTGGGAAAGAAATGCTTCTGATTTCTTTTCGGGAATAGCAATTGGTTTGTTTGAAGACGCTAAAGATGAAAGCGAAGTAAATTTAAATTCTATTGGATATATGGCTACTGTTGGTGAAGAAAAATTTGCAGCATCTCAATATATTAAAGAATACTTTACCTTAAAAGGTGAAAGTTCAGCTCCTTATGTTTTTGCTTCTAGTGTTATTAATGCTCCTAGTGAAACCAAAGGGGGAGTAATTTCTGTTTTTAGGCAAAAAATAAGAATATTTTCTTCACGTGCCAATTTAAGTGAAATGTTAAGCCATAGTGATATTGATATGCGTAAAATAGGTAGTGAAAAGACTGCTGTATTTTTAGTTATTCATGATGAAAAGACCACATATCATGCTTTGGCAACAATTTTTATTAAACAATGTTACGAAACTTTAATTGATGTTGCTTATAAAGAAAAAAGTGGAAAACTAAAACATAAAACTAATTTTATTTTAGATGAATTTGCAAATATGCCTCCATTAAAAGATGTTACAGCTATGGTAACAGCTGCTCGAAGCCGAGCTATTAGATTTACTTTTATTATTCAAAACTTTGCTCAATTAGATGATGTGTATGGTAAAGAGGATTCTCAAACTATAAGATCAAACTGTGGTAATTTAATATATTTAATTACCACTGAATTGGCTGCCTTAGAAGAAATTAGTAAGTTATGTGGAGAGGTAAAATCTAAAGATAAAGATAAGACAGCTAGTACCCCTTTAGCTACAGTTTCTGATTTACAAAAACTTCAAATGAATGAAGCAATTATTATAAGGGCTAGAAGTAACCCATTTAGAACAAAATTAAAACCAAGCTATGAGATAGACTGGGGCAAAGAATACCCTGAAACTGAATTTTATGATCGTGAAGTTAAAGAAATCAATTTATTTGATTTAAGAGAATGGGTAAAAGAAAAAAAACGAAATAATTTATTTGAAGCTTTAGAAAAAAATAATAATTCAAACTATGTTCCTACGGAGTCTCCTAATATTAAGGGTATGCCTTTAGGAAATCAAAATGATATGATGGATATTCCAAGCATTGATTCTAAACCAAGGCCTAAATTTAATTATGAAGAATTGGCTAAAAAGATAGATGCTAAAATAGCAGCTTTGGAAGCTGAACAAAAGTCAAAAAGTTCTAAACCAAAAGATGAACCTTTTCCACTAGACCCGATTAAAGAACAAACTACTACTAAAGCTGAAGAATTTAATATTTATAATGAAAATGAAGCTTCTAAAAAAGTGGAAGATGATAAGCCTAAACAAGATGAAATATTAAAAGAAACTGAAACTAAAATTAATGTCGACAAAGATAGTGTGATAGTAAATGAAAATATTATTTCGGATGATGAATTCTTTGATGACTTTTTTAATGATGACTAGTTAATAGCCATCTTTTTTTTGTTTTAGAAACATATATTATAATGGTGAACTATGAAAAAAATAAAACTTGAAGATTATAATTCCTCATTAGGGGAATTAATATCCTTAGATAAAGATATTAAAATAAATTTTATCTATAAATATATAGATGAAGAAAAACTATTATATAATTATGCCAATATTTTAAATAAAAATAATTTTTATTATATAATTTGTAAGAAAGGCCAAAAAAGTAAAAGAGTAGTAAATATTCTTGAATTTTATGGATATAATGTTAGTCAAGTAATAAAATAATTCCATAATTTAAGAAAAATGTATTATAATATATACAGAGTGATATTATGATGGATTTTTTAGAAAATGTATATGACTGGGTAAATAGTACAATAATATCTTGGGGAAGTTATGGGGTATTATTTAGTTGCTTTTTAATAGTAGTTGAATCAATGGTTCCTATTTTACCTTTAACAGTCTTTATAGCTATAAATTTTATATTGTGGAAGCCTTTTTTAGGTTTTATTATCTCGTGGATATTTACTGTTATAGGCTGCAGTATATCATATTTTTTATGTCAAAAATTCTTTCAAAAATTTGTTAATGAAAAATTAAGAAAAAATAAACTAATTGAGAAACTAATGACTAAAGTTGATAAGATGTCTTTACCAAGTTTAATTACTTTACTGGCCATGCCATTTACCCCAGCATTTGCCATTAATATTGCTGCTGGAGTTTCAAAAATGTCATTTAAAAAATTTTTGATTGCTATCCTAATTAGCAAAACCTTTTTAGTGTTTTTCTGGGGATTTATTGGTGTTGGCCTAGTAGAAAGCTTAAAAAATTCTTATTATTTAGCAATAATAGCAATAATGTTGGTATTGGCTTATGCAATTGGAACATTAGTTAATAAGAAATTAAAAATAGAGTAGAGGTGCAAAATGGATTACATTATTATAGGGCTTTTAGCAGTAACAATTATATTATTGATAATTATTTTGGTAAGAAGAAATAAAACTGATGATGTTACTGAAAGATTAGGTCGATTAGAGACAAATATGGTTAAAGAAATAGGTAATTTTAAATATGATTTTAGTAAATCAATGCTAGAAGATTTTGAAAAGTTAAATAAGACTATTGAAAATAGGCTGATTTTAATTAATGAAAAAGTTAATTCTAGATTAGATGAAAATTTTGATAAGACTAATAAAACCTTTACTTCAATATTAGAAAGACTAACTAAAATAGATGAAGCTCAGAAGAAAATAGAGGATTTGTCTACTGATATAGTATCTTTACAAAGTGTTTTGACTGATAAAAAGGCTCGAGGAACTTTTGGAGAAACTAGTTTATATTATATTTTATCAAATGTTTTTGGAGAAAAAAATGATCGCATTTATCAAACTCAATACACTTTAAGTAATGGCTATATTGCTGATGCTATTTTATTTGCTCCTGAGCCGCTAGGGACTATTTGCATAGATTCGAAGTTTCCTCTAGAAAACTATAAAAAAATGATTGATTTAGAGCTAACTAAACCCGAAAGAGAAGCTGCAAGCAAATTATTTAAAGTTAATGTTAAAAAGCATATTGATGATATTAGCAATAAATATATCATTACCGGTACTACAGCTTCTGAAGCAATTATGTTCTTGCCGGCTGAAGCCATATTTGCTGAGCTAAATGCCTATCATGAAGATATTGTTAAATATGCATATAATAAAAAAGTATGGATTGCGTCGCCAACCACTTTAATGAGTACTTTAACCGTGATAGAAATGATTTTAAAGAATATTGAAAGAGATAAATATGCCAAAATAATTCATGATGAATTAAATAGATTAAGTAAGGATTTCGGATTATATAAAGAACGTTGGGATAAGTTATCCCGCTCTATTGAAACCGTTAATAAAGATGTAAAAGATATTAATATAACTACGGATAAAATTACAAAAAGATTTGAATCAATTAACAAGGTAGACATTGCGGAGCTATTAATTGAAGAAAAAAAGGAAGATGAATAATCTTCCTTTAAAAATATAATAGAATAAATAATCCAACTAAAAGGCAATAAATAGCAAATTTCCATAATTTGCCTTTTCTTACTATTTTAAAGAACCACTTAATTGCAAAGTAAGTTGTAACTAAAGCCCCAATAAAACCTAATATATAAGGTAAAATAAGTTCATTAATATTTCCTGTCTTGGTAATATCTAAAATACTTAATCCCATAGAAGCAATACTTATGGGGAAATATAACATAAATGTAAATCTAAAAGCTTCTTCTTTTTTTAAATCTCTTAAATAACACCCTGCTAATGTGATTCCACTTCGACTTATTCCTGGAATGGGAGCAAAAGCTGCAAAAAGTCCAATTATTATGGCATCAATATAACTTATTTTACTTTCATCTTTCTTACCGTTAACTTTATTTATTATTAATAATAATAAAGCCGTAATAATAAGGGAAATACCTGTTAGAGGAAGACTCTTTAATATTTCAGGGAAAAACTTTTTAATAATAATACCACTAATACCAATAGGAATACTTCCTAAAATAATTAATAAACAATATTTAAATTCTTTTTTGAATAGTTTTCTTTTTTCTTTGGAAAAAATATAATAAAAGAAGCCTTTAAGTAAATTAATTACATCTTTTCTAAAAACAAATAAAATAGCTAAAAAAGAGGCAAAATTAACAATAATTTCAAAATTATTGTTTTTATCAAAAATATTAGTTTCAAATAAATTTTGAAAAACAAGCAAATGAGCACTTGAAGAAACTGGAATTGGTTCAGTTATTCCTTGAATAACCCCTAGTATAATATATTTTATATAATTCATAATATCACTCCAACTAATTATATAATATTATACAATAAAAATAAATATTATTTAATATGATAAAATTATTGCTATTCTTGTTTACAATCTTTTTAACGGCATTTGGGCTTTCTTTTACTATTATGTATCTGAATGTTATGATCGTTCAGTTTAGTTTATTAGAGTACTTGAAATTAGTCTTTACTAGAGGAGAAACCCTATGCTTTATACTGGGAATAATTATTTTTGCAATCATAATAAATAAGAAGGTATATTTTTAAATAATAGGAGAATAATAGTAACAAGGAGATATTATGAAAAAAATAGTTTTATTATTAATTGCAGTTATATTAATAGTTGGATGTAGTTTTACAAAAAATCCTAAAGACAAGGTAGAAAGTTATTTAATGAGTTATCAAAAAAAAGATGATACGATTATGGCCGAACTTGATGAAAATGTTAAAACTATGAACTATACAGAATCACAAGAAAAAAAATATAAAGAAATCTTAGAAAAACAATATAAAGATTTAAAATATGAAATTAAAGAAGAAGTAATTGATGGGGATAATGCAACAGTAACAGCTGAAATTACGGTATATGACTTGTATAAGCCTCAACAAACAGCAAATAGTTACCTAGCTATGAATAAAGAAAAGTTTGAAGATGATAAGGGAGCCTATAGTGAAGAAAAATTTATTGATTATAAATTAGATGAAATGAAAAAGGCCACTGAAACAGTAACCTATACTTTATCTTTTACCTTAGCAAAGACTAACAATGAATGGAAAATTAACAACCTTGATAATTCTACTTTAGAAAAAATACACGGAATATATAATTATGAAAACAGATAAATCATGAAATTAATTCATGATTTTTTTGGATTATAATCTGTTTTTTTACTAATCTCATCATCCAATAATTGAGGATTTGATACAATATATTTAAATAAATTGATACTTCTGGCAAAGTAAAATCCATCAGCTATTCTTTCGTCACAGGTTATTCCAATTTCAACAGTATCTCTTAATTTTTTTTGACCATTTTCGAATAACATTTCTTCTTTTTTCATCGTTCCTATTGCTAGCATCATACTATTGGTTCCATAATTAGTTAAATGATGATAGGCTTGATTACATTTTATACTTCCCAAATTAGTAAGAAATAAAGTTGCAAAGTAGGGATCACCTTTAGTTATAGAATCAGGTAACCACCCATGATAATCTAACCATTTAGCTGTTCCAACAATTGCTCTAGTAAAGCTTCTAGGGCCTTTAGTTACAAAATTCATTAATTTATCAATGGTATTAGTTTCATCCGTTCTTATTTTATTTACATTAGTTAAAATTTTATTTTTAATAATATCAACATTATCATTTTTATCAGCTTCTAAAATCATTAATACTTCTTTACCTTCATCAGAAAATTTAGTTTTAACTACAAAGGCAGCACTAATTTCATTACGGTCATAGTATTGTCTACCACTAATAAATCGGTTTAATAATGGCCTTTCATAAATAACTTTAAATATTGTAGTAATAAAAGTATGAAATAAAGTCAGTTTATCATCTTTATTTTTAATGTTTTTATTTTTATGTTCTATAAATTTTAATAATTCAGTTATATCTATTTTTTCTGATAAATAAACCTCCGCTTCAGTCCTGTTTTTCATGACGTGAGGCATTATTCGGTGCATAGCATCTATATTTCTAACTTTTTTAGCATGGTGTTTTCTCATAAGATTCTCAACATCCAATCTGTTAAAATTATAACTTATTTATTTTATAATTGCAAAACTTTTTATGAAGTAAGAAAGGTATTATTTTATTAATAACAAAATATATATAAATATGAAGAAAATTTTACTATGTCTTATTCTATTTTTAATTCCTATTAAAACATGGGCGATAAGTGCTGATGCCTATGTTGTCATGGACATGGACTCTAAAAGAGTAATTGAAGGAAAAAACATCAAAAAAGAAAGCTTGATAGCTTCTACAACTAAAATAATGACAGGCTATTTGGCCATAAAATATGGTAATTTAGATGAAAAAGTTAAAACTAATGAAGATATATTAAAGGCCTATGGCTCATCTATATATTTAGAGGTAGGTGAGCAAATAAAATTAAAAGATTTAGTATATGGCTTAATGTTAAGAAGTGGTAATGATGCTGCCATTGTGATTGCTAATAATATTTCTAATAATACCGAAAATTTTGTTAAATTAATGAATGATGTAGCAAAAAAAAGTGGAATGAGCGATACTCAGTTTTATAATCCCCATGGGTTGGAAGAAAATAATGGAAAAGGTAATACTTCAACTGTTTATGATATGGCTCTTTTAACTATTGAGGCAATGAAAAGTGATATTTATAGAGAAATAGTGGGAACAAAAAGTATAAAAGTAAAAACCAATTTTAAAACATATACTTGGTATAATAAAAACAAACTTTTATCATATTATAAATATACTACCGGTGGTAAAACTGGTTTCACTAAAAAAGCGGGGCGTACTTTGGTTACAACCGCATCAATGGATAATAAAAGAGTAGTAATAGTCACTTTTAAAGATGGAAATGACTTTAAAAATCATCAAAATTTATATAATAAGGTTTTTAAAAATTATGAAAAAATAACTATTTTAAATAAAAATAGTTTCAAATCACAAGACACCTATTATAATAAAAAACTTTATCTTAAGAAATCCTATAGTGTTTTACTTACTTCAAAAGAAAAAGAAAATATTAGAATAGAAGAAGAAATTGTTAAAAAAGATAATTTTAAAGATGGTGATAAAGTAGGAAAAGTTAAAATTTATTTATATGATAGCTTGCTATATGAGGATGATCTATTTTTAAATAAGCCCTCTAAAGTAACTTTTTTTAAAAAAATATGGAGTAGGATTAAATTATGGTTAATGTAATATGGGGATTATTATTGGTTATAGGTATTGTTTATAGCCTATTAACCGGTAAAGTAAACGAATTAAATAGTGAGATATTAACAAGTGCTAAAATAGGATTAGATTTAATATTTGAAATATTACCCATTATAGTAATTTGGATGGGTCTAATGAGAATAGCTGAAGATGGAGGAATAATAAAAAAAATATCTACTCTTTTATCTAGACCGCTAAATATAATTTTCCCTTCAATTCCTAAAGGAAATCCGGCTTTAGGACTAATAGCATCAAATGTGGCTGTTAATATGATGGGGTTGGGAAGTGCTGCTACTCCATTTGGTTTAAAAGCAATGAAAGAATTACAAAAAATTAATCCTAAAAAAGAAATAGCTAGCGAGGCCATGGTTACATTTTTAATTTTAAATACCGGAGGAGTCACCATTATTCCTACTACCGTTATTGCAATGAGAACTATGTATGGGAGTGCTAACCCTACCGAAATAATTATTCCTTCTATTATTGCTACTGCCTGTGCAACAATTGGTGGCCTGATAGTAGATTATTTTATCAGAAGGAGACATCGAATATGAACAAGATAACTTTATTTGTGGTGCCATCGTTGGTTTTAGGGATTATGATTTATGGTTTTATCAAAAAGGTTAATTTATATGATAGCTTCGTTAACGGAGCAAAAGAGGGACTTAGTACAGTAGTTACTATATTTCCCTTTATAATTGGAATGATTTTTGCTATTAATATTTTTATTAAAAGTGGTTTTATTGACTTTACATTTTCCTTTTTAGCAGAAACTTTAAAAAAGTTAAATATTCCTTTACAGGTTTTACCAATGGCCGCTCTAAGGCCAATTTCTGGAACGGCAACTTTGGCAATTTTAAATGACATTTATGCAAATTATGGACCGGATTCTTATGCTGGTCGGCTAGCTTCTGCTATTCAAGGATCTAGTGATACCACTTTTTATGTTTTAACTCTTTATTTTGGAAGTATAGGAGTTAAAAAAATAAGGTATTCTTTAAAAGTAGGATTAATATCTGATTTGATAGGCATAGTGGTAGCTTTTCTTGTCACTTATTTATTTTTTGGGTAAACTATGTTATAATTCAAAAGGTGATTTAATGGAACGTATACAAAAATTAATAGCTGAAAGTGGAGTTTGTTCTCGAAGAAAAGCAGAAGAACTTATTTTAGCAGGAAAAGTAAAAATAAATGGTATAGTAGTTACCGAATTAGGAACTAAAGCCAGTTATGAAGATGTTATTATAGTAGAAAACAAAAAAATATATTTCGGTAAAAAAGAGTACTATCTTTTAAACAAACCTCGTAATGTAATTAGTTCCACAAATGATGAAAAAAACCGAAAAATTGTGACAGATTACATTGATACAAGAGCTAATATTTATCCAATTGGTAGATTAGACTATGATACAACTGGAATAATTCTTTTAACTAACGATGGAGATTTGGCCAATTTATTGATGCATCCTAAGAATAAAATTCCTAAAACTTATTTAGCTAAATTAAATAAGGTTTTTACTTTAGAAGATTACTTTACCTTAAAAAAGGGCATTAAAGTAGAGGATTATTTTGTTAAACCAAATCATTTAAAAATTAAAGAAAAAGATGATAAAAAAAATACCTCTTATGTTGAAATAACTGTTGTCGAGGGTAAAAACCATATGATTAAAAATATCTTTAGTTCATTAGGATATGATGTATTAAAATTAACTAGAACTAGATATGCAACACTTTCATTAGGTAATTTAAAGTCTGGAGAATATCGTATGCTATCCAATGAAGAAGTTGAGAGTTTATATAAACAAAAAAGCCTTTAAGGGCTTTTTATTCAATTGTGATAGCATTGGTAGGGCATACTTCTAAAGTATCCATCAATTCTGGAGCAGGTTCTCCTTCAATTTGTTTATTAACTTCAGAAAGGCCATCATTTCCATATTTAAAGTGTTCTTCATCACGAGCGATACAAGCACCGCAACCAAGACAAAGACTTTTATTTACTACAATTCTACTCATTTTTGTTCTCCTTTTCTTAATAATTATACTATGCTAATTGAAAAAAATAAACATTTAGTTTAATTTAAATTATAAATATGATATTATTATTCTAAGGAAGTGTCATTATGAAATCGAGAATGGAAAAATATTATAATAACACAGATGCTTATGGCCGAAGAGTTGTTCGTAATGAGAAATTATATGATAAAATTTCTGATAATGAACTTGACCAATTTAAGGTTAATTCCAATGCCAGTATTATTAAAGACGAAGCCTCTGATATTGATATTGATGAATTAAAAAGCATATTGACTCAAAAGTATAAAAGTGGTCCTAAAAGGAAATCTATATTTTTAGAAAATGAAGAAATATCGGAGAAAACTGAAGAAATTATTACCAAAGAGTATGATATAAATGCTATTTTAGCAAAGGCCCATGAAGAAAAAGAAGAAAATTATGAAAATGATAAATATAAAAAAATATCAAATACTCAATATGACATTTTAAAAAATTTAAAAATTGATGAAAATGAGCCAGAAAAAGAAGAATCAAAAGATGAAGATTTAATGACTTTAATTAACACTATTACAGCTAAAGAATTAGAAAAAACTGGAGAATTAGATCCTTTAGACATATTATCAGACTTAAAAGGTGGTCCTGATACAGTCGTAATTCCACCGATAAAGCCCGAAGATGACGGTTCGAAAGAAGAAAACATAAAAGAGAGAGCAGAAGATGATAATAAGGTAGATAAGTCATTTTATACAACGTCTTCTAATTTTACCCAAAGTGACTTCGATTTTATTGACGAATTAAAAGAAAATCATAAAGAAGACAGAAGTGTATTGGCTTGGATTTTGATTACTATATCAATAATTGCCTTTTTAGCAGGAGTTGTAATTATTATTAATAAATATTTTGAATTAGGACTATTTTGATAATAGTCTTTTTTTTTGCATAATATTTATTATGAGAAAAATATTTAAAGCTAAAAAAGTAAAAATAAACTTAATTTTTGTATTTATTGTTTTTGTAATAATAACCACCATTTATTTTTTATCTTTTTTTAATAAGAACATATCAGAAGTAATTTATGAAATTGGAGAGGCCAAACTAAAAGATATTTCTAATTTAATAGTTGCCGATACTATTAAAAATAATAATATTTTTTCCCAAAAAGCCGAAGATGTTCTGATTGTAAACTACGATAAAAGTGGGTATATTTCTACAATAGATTATAATATGGAATTGGTTTATAAATACTTAAATAACTTAAATCAGTCTATTCAATCAAAAATTAATGATGTTGAAAGTGGATTAATTCCTAAAAAATATGAAAATGAAAACTTAGTATACAAAGGAAGTCAAAATGGATTAATATTATTTATTCCCTCAGGATATGCTTTTAATGGAGCATTATTTTCTAATTTAGGCCCTAAAATACCTGTTAAATTAATGTTTGTTGGTAATGGTTTTGTTAATTTCAAAACCAAGGCAACAAGTTATGGACTTAATAATGTTTTATTAGAGTTATATGTTATAACCTCTATATCAAATACTATTATTTATCCTAATAAAACTAAAAATGTTGATATTGTTATTGAAACTTTAGTTGTGGCAAAAGCTGTAGAGGGAAAAGTGCCTGCAATTTATGGTGGAAATTTTAGTAGTCAAAGTGAAGGAATAACTGTTCCTATAAAATAAAATTTATGCTATAATGTAAAAAGGTGAAAATATGAATGAAGACTATGGTTTTCTCATAAAGATAGTAGGGGATTATCAAGAAGAAAAACTAGAAAAATTTTCTTCTCATAATTTTATGAGCAATGTTATCAGACAATTATCTTGTGTTTATAGTGAAGCTGTAGTAGTCAGTTGCTTTTCTACTGCAAATAAAAATAATATTATTTCCAGTTTTTCGGTTTATGGATATTCAAAAGAAAATATT
>CAZTRF010000001.1:3758-66884 GCA_964616495.1 uncultured Muribaculaceae bacterium | reverse complement strand
CAATACTGACTATTGAAATTATCACTATTGTTGCAATCATTTCAATTAAGGTAAATCCTTTTTTCATTTTTATCATCCTTTATATTACTTCTAATATATCACAAAAAAAGATAATTTTCATTATCTTTCTTTAATTTTTTTCATTAATAAATCTTTTGTAAGAACAGGATTTGCTTTTCCTTTAGTTTCTTTCATGATTTGACCAACAAAGTAGTCAAAGACATTGTTCTTGCCATTTTTATATTCTTCAATTAAATTTTTGTTATTATCTAAGATGTTTTTAATAATAACTACTAATTCCCCCTCATCAGATATTTGTCTATAACCAGATAGTAAATTATTAGGAGAAACTTTATCGCTTAAAACTTTATTAAATATTTCTTTTGCTTGTTTAGAAGATATCTCCCCTTTATTCATTTTATCTAATATTTGAAATAACATATTAGGAGTAATAAAAAAGTCTTTAATTTTTAAATTCTCTTTGTTTAAAATTCCTAGTATTTCAGAAGTAATCCAATTAGATGATAGTTTAGGATCTATTCCTAAACTTATGCATTCTTCAAAATAGTTAGAAATATTAATATCTTTTACAATAATAGAAGCATCATAATGGCTTAAATTATAGTCTTTTATATATTTCTTTTTTCTTTCTAGGGCCAGTCTAGGTATTTCCTTTTTAATGCTTTCTATCCAATTGTCATCAATTTTGATTATAGGAATATTTGGTTCAATAAAATATTTATAATCAACACTTTCAACTTTTACTCTCATACTAATAGTTGTATCAGTAGCTTCGTCATATCTTCTGGTTTCTTGGACTAAACTATCTTTATTATTGTTTTCTAAAGCTTCAGTTTGTCTTTTAACTTCATAATTGATAGCACTTGCTACATTGGAAAATGAATTAATGTTTTTAATTTCTACTTTAGGGGTTAGATACTTATTATTTGTAGGATCTTTTAAATTAACGTTAACATCACATCTGATTTGGCCTTTTTTAGTGTCCGCTTCAGATATATCGCAATATTTAAAAATTCCAACTAAGGTTTCTAGGAAACTAATAGCTGCTTCAGCACTATATATACATGGGTCAGTAACTATTTCAACTAAAGGAACTCCACTTCGATTGTAATCAATTAATGAATAATCATAAAGGTGATCTAGTGAAGCGGTATCTTCTTCTAAATGAATATCATGAATTAAAATTTCTTCATCGTGTTCATTAACATCAATTAATAGTTTTCCGCTAGTTCCTACAGGATTGTGGGTTTGAGTAATCTGGTAGCCTTTAGGAAGATCTGGATAGTAATAATTTTTACGATCAAAAGTTAATTCTTTGGGTATTTTACAATTTAAGCACATTGCCATTTTTAAAGCTTTTTTAACTGCTTCTTTATTGACTACTGGTAAATTACCTGGAAAGGCCATATCAAGTGGTAGAACATTCGAATTAGGAATTGAATCATAATTATTTTTGGCGCTAGAAAATACTTTCGATTGAGTATTCAGTTCACAGTGAAGTTCTAATCCGACAACAGTTTGATATTTCATTATCTTTCCTCCCCTGCTATTTGATTTTTATATTCTAAAATACTTTCAATTTTATTGGCTATATTTAAAATATTGGCATCATCTTTAATCTTGCCAGTAATGTTAATCCCAATAGGCATGTCTGATACCTTACCATTAGGAATAGTAATACTAGGCATTCCTCCAAAATTAGCTATTGCTAAATGATTTTCTAATATTTGACCTTCTGGAGTAATTATCTCATCAGTTTCATTAATTAAAGGAGCTATTTTCCCACTACAAGGAAGAATTAAGCCATCATATTTACTTAGCAATTTATTTGCTTCATCAACTATTAGTCTTCGAGCTCTTTGAGCATTAACAAAATACTTTTCTTGATTTTCTTTTTGTAACACATATGAGCCGATAATAAATCTTCTTTTGATTAAGGTTGAAAAACCTTTAGTACGATGATCCTTTATCATTTCGTTAATTGTTTTGCCTTCTCCTCGAGGTCCAAAACTAATACCAGTTAGATTAGAGTAATTGCTGGTAGCTTCAGCACATGAAATACATAAATATGTAGGATATATAGCATTAAGAAGTTCTTTATCAAATGAAACTTCTTCTACTTTAATGCCTAAAGATTTGATTTTATCAACGGTTTCTTTAAATATATTTAGGATTTCTTTTAATTCTTTACTAGGATTAGAATAGTTTTCTATATTACAAATTTCTTTGATATAACATAACTTTTTGCCTGTTACATCTTTGTCTATATTAAGAGTTAAATTAATATTGCCACTATCAAAAGTAGTCATATCTAATTTATCTAAACCTTTAATTTGATTAGTAACTAAACCGGCATCATAAACATTTCTGGTTAATACTCCAACATGATCTAACGAACATGCAAAAGGATATAACCCATATCTGCTAATCATCCCATAGGTTGGTTTGTAACCTACTATTCCACAAAATGCTGCTGGTTTACGAACTGAATCTCCAGTGTCGCTTCCTATGGCATATGAAATAATACCACTAGCAACAGCAGCTGCACTTCCTGCACTAGATCCACCACATATTCTTTTATTATCCCAAGGATTTAAAACAACTCCAGTATGGCCAGTAGTCCCAGTTCCACCCATTCCTAGTTCATCTAAGACGGTTTTACCGATAATAACGGCTCCAGCATCTTTTAGCTTTTTAACGCAAGTAGCATCAAAGAAAGGAATATAATCTTTAAGGGTATTAGATGAACCGGTAGATAATATGCCTTTAGTTGAGAAATTATCTTTTATAGCACAAGGAATACCACTTAAAGGATTATCGGCTATTTTTGCTTCTTTTTCTTCATCACAAATAGTTACGAAAGCATTTAGTTGGCTTTTATGAGCCTTATTTAAAGATTCTTTGACTAAGGTACCACTATTTAATTTATTTTCTTTTAATAAATTATGAGTTTCTAAAATATTAATTTTCATTACCCACCACCTTTGGTACTTCTATTTCTCTTTCATCATATAAATCACAATTAGCTAGAATATTATTAATGGTCTCACTCTCTAATGGTATATCTTCTCTAAGAGATACTTCTACTGGAAAAGGATGAGTCATTGGTTCAATTTTATTAATATTAGGAATATTATTAATGATATCCATTTCTTCTTTAATAAATTCAAATTCATTTAAAACTAAATCATTTTCTAAAGGAGATAAGCCAATTAATAGTTTATCTGCCAAATCATTGATTTTTTCCTTTGTAAACTTACTCTCCATTATTAATTACCTTTATTCCTAATTCTTTTAATTGTTTTTCACTTATACTATTAGGACATTCATTCATTAAATCTGAAGCACTTTGAGTTTTTGGGAAAGCGATAACATCTTTAATATTATCAGTGCCAGCCAATATCATAACTAAACGATCAATTCCGGGAGCAATACCAGCATGAGGAGGAGCTCCATAAGTAAAGGCTTCTACAAAGAAACCAAATTTGTTTTTAGCTTCTTCTTTACTTATCCCTAAAGCATCAAATACTTCTGATTGAATTTTAGAATCATGAATTCTTACACTTCCGCTAGCTAGCTCATAACCATTAATGACAATATCATAACTACGAGCATAACAATGTTCAGGATCTTTCATTAATTTTACATCATTAGGCATTGTGAAAGGGTGATGAGCAGCCATCCATCTGTTTTCAGTTTCAGAATATTCAAACATTGGGAAGTCAGTAATCCATAAAAAATTTAATTTATTTATATCTATTAGACCTAAATCTTTACCAATTTTATTTCTTAATTGTCCTAGAGCCATATTAACTATTTTCTTTTTATCAGCCACCATTAAAATTAAATCTCCATTTTGAATATTTAATTTATTTTTTAAAGCTTCTAATTTTTCGGCTTCAATGTTTTTGACAATTGACCCATTAAATGTATCATTTTCATACTTTAGCCATATTAATCCTTTAGCTTCTAAGTTTTTGACAAAAGTAGTTAAATGGTCTAATTCATTACGACTATATTTTGATGCTCCATCGTTTACTACAAAGCATTTAATAATCCCATTATTATCAATAATATTTTGGAACATTTCCATTTTAGTTTTATCTATAATATTGGTTATGTCATTTAATAATAGTTCAAAACGGGTATCGGGTTTATCAGTGCCATATTTTTCCATAGCCTCTTCATATTTCATTCTTGGAAATTTTGGCAATTCAATATTTTTAATTTTTTTAACAACATGCTTTAACATTCCTTCGGCCATTTCCCAAACGTCTTCTTCATTAGCAAAGCTCATTTCAATATCTATTTGAGTAAATTCCGGTTGGCGGTCGGCCCTTAAATCCTCATCTCTAAAACATTTTGCTATTTGATAATATTTTTCTAATCCGCCAACCATTAATAATTGTTTAAATATTTGGGGGCTTTGAGGAAGTGCATAAAAAGATCCTTTATTTAATCTAGATGGTACAACGTAATCTCTAGCTCCTTCAGGAGTACTTTTACATAAAATAGGTGTTTCTACTTCAACAAATTCGTTGTCTAAATACTCTCTAATAGCTCTACATACATTATGTCTTAATTTTAATATTTCTTGATATTTAGGCTTTCTTAGTTGTAAATAACGATATTTTAAGCCAATATTTTCATTGGCATCAGTTTCTTCAAAAATGTTAAAAGGAAGAGGAATGCTCTCACTTAATATTTCTAATTTTTTAACCTCAACTTCTATTTTACCTGTTGGCATGGTCTTATTAATCATGTCAGGAGTACGAGCAATAATTTTTCCTTCTACTCTAATACAATATTCATTTTTTAAAGTTTCGGCTATTTTAAATATGTTTTTATCAGTTTGATCATTAAATACTAGTTGAACTAATCCACTTTTATCTCTAAGAAGAATAAAAATCATTCCTCCTAATTTTCTTTCTTTATGAACCCACCCAAAAAGTTCAACCTCTTTATTAATATCTTTTGCTGTAAATAAACCATTTTTATATTTTTTCATATTTCCTCCTATATATTCATATCTAAGTAAGAAACCAATTCGGTTAATTTTACTTTTGTTTCTTCTTTAGTAACAGTGTCTTTAACTGTTACCATACTTAAATCCTCACTATTTATAATAATAAATAATTTAGCATTAAATCTATCCCCTTGTTTAAACTGAGCTTTTAATGATCTAGCAGTATATTCCATATCAGTTTTAAACCCATTTAATCTTAATTCTTGTAAAAGGACTAACGCTTGTTCTTTTTCTTCTTCATTAACATACATAATAAAGCAATCTAAATCGGATTTAAAATCAATGTTAATATCATTTTCTTCTAAAGAAGTAATTAATCTTTCAATACCTACGGCCATTCCGATGGCTGGAGTGCTAGGGCCTCCAATATTTTCCAATAGGTTATCATATCTTCCACCACCACCAATAGTAACATTTGATGCATCTTTATATTCAAATATGGTATGAGTATAATAATCAAGACCTCTAACAATATTGGTATCTATTTCATAGTTAATGTCTAAATCATCCAAATAAGTTTTAATTTTTTCAAAAAATAATTTACTTTCTTCGTCTAAATAATCAACTGTTTTAGGAGCATTCGTAATTATTTCTGACTCTGCATCTACTTTACAATCTAATATTCTTAAAGGATTTTTTAAATATCTTTCTTGGCAATCTTCACATAAATTTCCTAATTTATCTTTAAAATATTCTATTAGAGCACTACGATACATGTCTCTAGATTTTTGATTACCTAATGTATTTAAACATACTTTAACATTATCAAGTCCTAAGCCATTAAATAGTTGATATCCTAAACTAATAATTTCTGCATCCATGGCCGGATCAACACTACCATATGTTTCTATTCCAAATTGATAAAATTCTCTAAATCGACCGCTTTGTGGTCTTTCATAACGATAGTTAGGACCATAATACCAATATTTTAAAGGAAGTGGAATACTTAATGATAGCTTGTTTTCTAATATCATTCTAGCTACTCCTGCTGTTCCTTCTGGCCTAAGAGTTAAATCTCTGTCTCCTCGATCTTTAAAGTTGTAGGTTTCTTTGGTAACTATATCGGTAGTTTCTCCTATATTTCGATGAAATAAATCACTGCTTTCAAATATGGGAGTTCTAACATATTCATAATTATAAGTCTCTATAAAAGATCCAAGATAATTTTCAATGAATTTGACCTTTTTCCCATATTCTCCATAAACATCGTAAGTTCCTTTTGGTTTTGCTAACATATTTAATCCTCCTATTAAAAAAAGTACTTTTATTGTAAGGACGGGATAACCCCGCGGTGCCACCTTACTTTACCGAAGTACTCTTATTTCTAATTTAACGCATTTATTACGTTCTATAATTTATAAAAAGGTGTCAACTTTTCTTATAGAAATCTAGTTATATTTTAGTATCTTTTATTAATTTAGTCAACCTTTATATTTTGATATTATTTTATAATTTTTTCTTATTTATATCTTGTAATTAGCACTATCTAACATAATGGTTATTGGTCCATCATTTTCTATATTAACTAACATTTCTTCATGAAATATGCCTTTTTCCAAGAGTATTTTATCTGACATACGCTCATTAAAGGTATCATATAGAATGCTGGCTTCTTCTTTATTAAGACTTTCTAAATAGCTAGGACGATGTCCTTTTTTTGTATCAGCATATAAAGTAAATTGAGATATTGATAAAACACTTCCACCAACATCTAAAACACTTCTATTCATAATACCATTTTCATCATCAAAAATTCTTAAATTAATTATTTTATTTATTAAATAGTCAATCTCTTTAACGGTATCATGATGAGTAAATCCTACTAAAAGAACTAATCCTTTATCAATTTCCCCTACTATTTTATTATTAACTGATACCGTACTATGTTTGCTTCTTTGAACTAGGACTCTCACTTATTTGTCCTCCCTACTTTTTTAATATAGTTTAGTTTTTCTAAGTCTAGAAGATAACTGTTTAGTTCTTTTAAAGTTTTAAGTTTGACCGTTAAAGTATAATTAATTCCATTTTCTATTTCTTTTTTATTAATGCTTTCAATAAATACTTCTTTTTGGCCAGTCTTACTAATTATTTCCATTAAATGATCACTTAAAGAATCAGTTTCAATAGTAACATCAGTATAATAAAAGTTATCATTTTCTTCATTCCATTTAACATCAATAAAGCGGTCTTCGTTACTACTAATATTAGGACAATCTTTTAAATGAACACTTACTCCTCGACCCTTTGTAATATATCCTACTATGGTGTCTCCTTTAACTGGTTTGCAACAATTAGCAATAGTTACTTTTATATCATCACAGCCACTTACTATAATATTGCCATTATAAATTTTTTCTTTAAGAATAGTTCCTCTATTTCTCATAAGTAAAGGATCTTTTAACTCATCTTTTTCTTTTGAATTGTATTCAATAATATAACTAGGTAAATATCTTAATGTTCCAATAGCTAAATATAAATCGTCTAAATCTTTTAATTTTAAACCTTTAAATATTTTGTTTAAAGCTTCCTCATCTAAAATACTATTAGCTGATATTTTTCTTTTCTTAAGTTCCTTATCTAATAAAAGCTCCCCTTTTTTTATATATTCAATTTTATCTTGTTTACTAAAATAAGCTTTTATTTTATCTTTGGCTTGAGTGGTTTTAACAATTTTTAACCAATCTTCTTTAGGATGAGAGTTTTTATCAATTCTAATTTTAACTATATCGCCATCAGAAAGACTATGATCTAGAGGAACTATTTGATCATTAACTAAGGCTCCAACCATTGTATCTCCTACTCCTGAGTGAATTCGATAGGCAAAGTCTATTGGTGTTGCCCCTTCGGGAAGCTCTACGACATCTCCCTTAGGAGTATAGACATAAATTAAATTACTAATATATTCATTAGAGATATTAGTAAGGGTTTCATCATTTAAAGTATCACTATTTGCTTCAATTAGATTTCTGAACATTTCTAGCTTTTGTTCCATCATATTTTGAATTTTTTGAGTACCAGATTCTTTATATGACCAATGAGAAGCAATCCCCTTTTCGGCTATTTCATCCATTTCATATGTACGTAATTGAATTTCAAATAAATAACCATCTATCCCAAAGACAGTTGTATGAAGACTTTGATACATATTTTCTTTAGGCATAGCAATATAATCTTTAAATCTTTTAGGAATGGGACGATATTTGGCATGGATAAGACCTACCGCTAAATAGCAATCATTTTCTTTAGGAAGCAATATTCTTAAAGCTAAAATATCATATATATCACTAAATTTACGCCCTTTAGCCAATTTTTCATATATACTATTAATGCTTTTGACGCGGCCTTTTATTTCAAAACGAAGCCCATAATCAATTAAAATATTAGAAATATTTTCTTTCATCTCATTTAAAACTTCATTTAATTCGGCTCTACCTTTAGTCAATTCTTTTTCAATATCGGCATAAACATCAGGTTTTAAATATTTTAGACATAGGTCTTCTAATTCACTTTTAATTTTATTAATACCTAAACGATGGGCAATGGGAATTAAAACTTTCATTGTTTCGTTGGCCTTTTGCTTTTGTTCTTCCGGTGTTAACGCATAAACAGTTCTCATATTGTGAAGGCGATCGGCTAATTTTATAAACAAAACTCGAACATCTTCTGAAAGTCCTACCAATATTTTTCTTAAATAAATACTTGATGATTCTGAATCATCGGTTAATTCTAATTTGTTAATTTTAGATATAGATAAAACTATATTAGCTATTTCACTCCCAAATGTATCACAGATGCTTTCATAAGTAGAAGAACCATGATTAATTGTTTCATGTAATAAAGCAGCTACTATTGTTTTGGTGTCAACATTTAAACCAGCTAAAATATAAGCCACATTCAAAGGATGAGTAATAAATTCCTCGTTAGTTTTTCTTTTTTTCCCTTTGTGACTTTCTTTAGCAAACAGATAAGCCTCATTAATATCATCTAATTCTTTTTTAGATTCTACTAAACCATCCATTTTAGAAATTAAATCATCAATTGTTATATTTTTTTCCATTTCATCACCTTATAAAAGATTATCATCATCAATATTGACTTCTCTTTTAATTCGTACCATTTTATCTTTTAAATATTCATCAACCAAATAATGATCGGCATTTAGAATATCATCAACCATTTGGTCAAGAGTTAGCTCTTTTGAAGTATTCCAAGTATGTTCTTTTAAATAGTTCCAAATATCTTCTTCTTTTATATAAGGAATATTATGTTTCCTAATTTCTTCGGCTCGACATTTTAAAGCAGGGCTTACTCTTTGGTATAACTCAGTTAAAGAACTAAATTTAATATCATCCATAATGAACACTCCTTAATAAATTATAATTTATTTCATACATTTTTATTATATAACATTTATTTGTTTTATAAAAGGATGAAAATATGTTTAAAAATAAATTTTTTAAAACAACCTTTATTTTAATGGTAGGAGGAGTATTTACTAAATTATTAGGTTTTATTATTAGAATAGTTTATACAAGAATTGTTGGAGAAGAAGGAATTGCTTTATATATGCTTGTTATACCTAGTTATAGTTTAATGGTGAGTATTGCTACTTTAGGACTTCCCATAGCCATTTCTAAGGTGGTAGCCGAAGGTAAAAAAAGAAGTCTTAATGTTCTTCTTTCTATGGTTCCTGTTATTATAGGTATTAATTTAATAATTATTTTAATTATTGTTTTTTCTTCTTCTTATATTAGTGAAGTACTATTACATGAAGAAAAGACCAAAACACTTCTAATATCGATGAGTTTAGTCTTACCTTTTATTAGTTTATCTAGTTTAATTAGAGGATATTTTTTTGGTAAACAACAAATGATGCCTCATACTATTTCTAATATCGTTGAACAAGCCTTTAAATTAGGAATAGTTCTTTTAATATTACCAAAATTACTAAAATATGGAACCTTAATTACTGTCAATGGGCTTATTTTAATAAGCATTTTATCTGAAACTATTTCGATTATTATTTTTATTATTTATTTTCCTAAAAGAGTCAAAATAACTAAAAATGATGTTAAACCGGATTTATATACCATTAAAGAAATTTTTAAAATAAGTATTCCTACTGTATCATCAAGATTTATTGGCAATGTTGGATACTTTTTTGAGCCTATTATTTTGACTAACATTTTATTATCAGTTGGTTATTCCAAGCATTTTATTATTTCTGAATATGGTATTTATAATGCCTATGTTATTACGCTTTTAATGATTCCTTCTTTTTTTATAAGTGCCATTAGTCAATCTCTTATACCTGAAATAAGCAAACTTTATTATCAAGGAAATTTTAGAATGGTTAAAAAAAGAATTAAGGAAGGGCTTATTTTTTCTTTATTAATTGGTATTGCTATTAATACTTTAATCTTTTTGTTTGCCAATCCCATATTAGAGGCTGTTTATAATACCACTAAAGGAATTAAATATTTAAAGGCCTTAATTCCTTTCTTTACTATTTTTTATTTAGAGGGACCCCTTATAAGCAGTTTACAGGCCATTGATAAGGCAGGCACTACCTTTAAAATAACTTTAATAGGAACAATTATTAAAAGTCTATCTTTAATAGTTTTTTCTTATTTAAAAATAGGCCTTTATAGCTTAATTATTAGTGAAATAATTAATATTTTTATTGTAGTAGGATTTAACTATGCATTCCTAAAAAAAGAATTATCTAAGATCAGTATTTCTAATTATATAAAGTCCTAGTTTCTTATAAAAAGCATAAAAAATATCATCTACTTTTATATTCATATCTTCTATTTTCTTAATTAACCAAGTGGGAGTTTTATTAAGGTCTTTTAAAGCTTGATATTGAATTTTACCATCTATAATGAGGGCGATGGGATAATTACTTTTAGTTTTAAACAAATTATATTTAAATACCGATAATTTACCATTTGTTTCTAAGACAGCATACTCCACTTCATCTAGACTCTTAACTTTTAATTGTCTTAAATGAAGCAATAAATCATCTAGGCAGTATCTTTGACGAACCATTTCTTTATAATTAATTTTACCATTTAAGATAATTGTTGATGGTTTGCCACTAATCATACTTCTAAATTTTCTAGATTTTAAAGATATTTTAGCCAATATTACTTCTAAAATAACTAAAAGCAATATTGGAATAATGGTAAATAAAATATTATTTTCAATTTTTTCGATACTTATAGCTACTAATTCAGCTATTAAAATAGAGACTATTAAATCGATAATTCCTAATTGCCCTACTTCTCTTTTACCCATTATGCGGTAAGCAATAACAATAAAAAAATAAAAAAATCCGGTCCTAAATACAATATTTAATAATTCCATCATATCACCTATCACTATTATGAAACATATTTTAATATTTTAGTCATAATATTAATTAGGTGAATTATGAAACTATTAAAATATTTAAAATGTATTGGAATTTATATAGGTGGCATTCTATTAATAAGTCTTTTGTTATCATTATTGCAATTAATAGGCTTAGAAAGCAATTTAATATCCATTTTGATGATTATATTGGTAGGAGTGTTATCATTAATGACTGGACTAGTTCATGGTAAAAAAACTACTAAAAAGGGGTATTTTGAAGGGCTTAAAATAGGAGTATTATCAATATTAATTTTATATATTATTAATTTTATTTTTTATAATCCAAACTATAACTTAAAGCTATTAACTTATTATTCAATAATAGCTTTATTCAACGTATTAGGCGGGATGATTGGAAAAGCTCAAAAAAAAGAAACTATTAATAAATAATAGTTACCTTTACTAAGTTACTTTCTTTAATAGCATATGACTCTTCGCTTATATATTCTTTAGTTTTAGGATTAATAATCTGTTCTAAATATCCTAAATTATATAAGTCTTTTAGATAAACCTTATTAGAGGTACAGGTGTTGGTATTCCAACACCTATTAGCATTATCTTTTATCTTATTTGTAATAACCAATTCAATACTTTTATCTTGTTCATCTTTTAATTTGGCCATAGTAGGAATTCCTATTATTAAAAATATTGCTATAATAGTCATTATTATTATAACTTTTTTAATATTCATAATCCCACTTCCCTACTTTTAAATATTATCAAATAGTTAATTAATTTTCAATATGATAATAATCTTTTAACACTTGTTTTCTGAATTCTAAGAGTGTATCATTTTTAATAGATGTTCTAATATCTTCGGTTAATTTAGTCAAGAATCTAATATTATGAATAGATAATAGTCTTGCTCCAAAGGTTTCTTTTTCTACCATTAAGTGTCTAATATAGGCTTTAGTATAATGCTTACAAGCATAACAATCGCAAGTGTCAGATAAAGGGGTGAAATCTTCACGATATTTATTATTTGTAATATTCATTCTTCCATAAGGAGTATAAAAATTGCCATGACGAGCTACTCTAGTGGGACTTACACAATCAAAAAGATCAATTCCTCTAATAACCCCTTCAATAATATCTATTGGTTCTCCAACACCCATTAAATATCTAACTTTATCATTAGGTAGATAACGAATGCCATCTTCAATCATTTTATACATAACATCTTTAGGTTCACCAACGCTGGTTCCTCCTATTGAATAACCGTCAAAGCCAATTTTAACTAGTTCTTGAGCACTTTTTTCTCTTAAATCGGTATATTCTCCTCCTTGAACTATGCCAAATAATGATTGACGAGGGTTGTTAAATACAGCTTTGCCTCTTCTGGCCCAGTCTAGAGTTCTTTCTAGGCTTTTTTCAATATATTCTCTAGTAGCTGGATAAAAAGCACATTCATCAAAACTCATGGCTATATCACTATCTAACTTATTTTGAACTTCAATTGATTTTTCAGGAGTAAGCATAATAATATCACCATTTAAATGGTTTTTAAATTTTACTCCTTCATCAGTAATATCTTTTGGTTTGGCCAAACTAAAAACCTGAAAACCGCCACTATCAGTTAATATTGGTCCATTCCAATTCATAAATTTATGAAGACCTCCTGCTTTATCAATTAAATCGGCTCCAGGACGACACCATAAATGATAAGTGTTTGATAAAATAATGCCGGCATTTAAATCTTTTAATTCTTCAGGACTTAGAGTCTTTACTGTAGCTTTGGTTCCTACAGGCATAAACATAGGAGTATCATATTTACCATAATTAGTTTCGATTGTTCCTAAACGACCTTTACTATGTTTTTCTTCTTTTAATAATTCATATTTAACTTTCATAATAATCACTTTTATAAGTATAACAAAAAAAATGAATAGTTACCATTCATTTTTTAAAGACTATTTCCAATATATGTTATTTTGGCTTGACCATTCCCAGATTTTACTCCTGAAGTAGTTTCAGTAGAAGCAAAAGTTTTGCCATTTAAATGGGTTGTGCATCCTGAATGGCCACTAATATATGAAGATCCGCCACCAGCACCACCACCATAATAACCGCCACCACCAGTATAATAACCACCACCAGCCCCAGAATATGTTGTTCCTCCTGGAGTTCCTGGAACACCAAAGCCTCCTACTGGATAATTGGTTCCTCCAGCATTTTGTGTTCCTCCGGTACCTCTTGTCCAATTGCTAGAAGAATCTGCTTCTACAACCCAATAGGTCGAATTTAAAATTCCAATAGTTCCTGTACCACCGGTTAATCCTCCACCAGCCCCACCAGTACCATATTTATTATCTCCATTATAGCCACCAGCACCGCCACCACCAGCTACCATAATACGATTATTTAATCCTAAAGGGGAATTCCATTGTAATTGTTCAATAGACGGTGTTGTACTAAAGTACCTAATATCAGTGGCTCCACCACCACCAGCAGCATAGTTACTTAAGGCCTCGCCACCCCCATTATAACCACCATTAATGGTATTTCTTCTTAGTCCTTCGCTTCCAACAAAAGCGTAGTATTTTTCTCCCTGCTCCATGTATATTGTGCCTTGCGTATAGCCACCTTTTCCAGAAGGCGCCCAGCTTGTGCTATATGTTGCTCCACTTGCTCCCCATAATTCTATTTTATAATATCCTGAAGACAAGACGTTTATTTCTTGATAAGTATTCATGTAATCGATAATTAAAGGACTACTGGAAGTTGTGGTAGTACTAATATTATAACTTGGAACATTTAATTGTTTTCCTACATAAGTTATCTTTGCCTTTCCCGCTTCTGAATTCGTTCCTTGATTCATAGTGGTTAAGTAAAATGCTTTTTCACTATAGTGGAAAGAGCAAGTTAAATCTGATGCAGCAACTTCAGCACTACACTTAGCGGTACGATTGTCAGATGCAGTAATAGCTATACTTCCTAAAGAGCCACTTATATATGAGCTACCACCGCCACCGCCACCGCCATAATATCCGCTGCCTCCTCCATAGTAGCCACCGCCACCAGAACCGCCTTTGACATTAGAATCAATTGCTCCAACACCAAAACTGCCAGCTGCCATACCGCCACTACCCCCAGCAATTTGGGAACCACCTTTTCCATTATAACTAGCATTTGCAGAATTTCCACAACAGTCAGAACCTGATGAAGTTCCGCTTCCACCAATTGTATTTCCACCAGCTCCACCATTGCCACTTATTCCGTCACCGTTATTTCCACCGCCACCTCCGCCACCAGCAACCATAATCCTAGAGTTAAGTCCTAAAGAAGAATTCCATAATAATTCCTCTGCCGAAGGGGTTATGTTACCAAAGTACCTGATGTCAGTGGCTCCACCACCACCACCACTCATTCCAGATGGATTCTTGCTTTGCCCTCTTCCTCCACCATTATATCCACCGGTACTTGTGAGGTTACCTAAACCCCCAATATAAATATAGTAGGTTTCTCCCTCTTTCATTTCAATGCTACCACTAACATAAGCTCCAGCTCCGCCAGTATAATTAGAATTTCCACCTTTTGCACCCCATAGTTCTACTTTATAATAACCATCTGCTTCTGGATTAAATTCTTCATAAGTAATTAAGTTATTAGCTGAAAATTCAGTGATGGTTTTTGCAAAAATTGCTTTTAAGGTTGTATTTTCTTTACCCATAGTAAAAGTATTTCCTGATAATAAAGCATCGGTTCCTCCTACATTTACTTTCCATTCGATAAAAGTATAATCTTCTTTAGTTGGCTCGGTAAGAATAATGGTTTCACCAGTTCGAATGTTTTGAGTTAATAAATCTTCACTAACCCCTCCATTTAAGTTTAAAGTTAAAACAAACTCATTACGAAGGACAACTTCAATTCTTCCTTGAAAGGCTTTTCCTTGATTATAGTCTTGCAAAACATTTAGATTATTAATATTTAAAATCATTATATAATATTTAACTTCATTAATTATTGGGATAACTTCTACATTTTGTAATTGTTTTTCTTCCCCGGTTAAAGGCGCACTATTATTTTCATTGGTTATATTTGTACAATTATTCAAAATAGTTGTAGTGGCATTTTGTAAATCACTTTGAGTATTGCACTCATATAAATCAAAATATATTTCATCTCCAACATAGTTGTCTTCATCGTTATTAGTACATATATTTCCCAGTTGATATTGACAAAAGTTATTAGTTACTTCTTTCCAATTAATTGATATATTTTCTTCTTCACTGCCGGGATAATTTACACTAAACTTAACCATTTCTTTTTTTATGGTTCCTTTTTCATTTTCTTTTAAATCAACATTATTCATATTAATAAGGCCATTCCCATTAAGATAATTAACAGTTATATTTCCGTGAGTACCAGTTAGTAATTGGATTGAATTGGCACTGGCGTTTCCTCCTACGGTGGCTGCTGTAAAATAGGCATAGGTTATTCCCACTACTAAAAGAATGGTAATAGACAATATTCCAATAATGATCATTTTAGTTTTTTTAGAAAGTTCTTTCCACATACAAAAACTCCTATCCTATAGGTTTATTATAAGATAGGAGTTAGAATATTTCAACATTATTTATTATCTATTTTATTTTTGATAAGGCCTAAAAGAATATCTTTTTCATCAATGTCGCATACCTTTTTTATTGATTTGAAACCTGGTAAAGCGTTTACTTCACAGATATAATAACCTTTTTTAGATACTAAAATATCGACGCCACAAATATCAAGTCCAACTGCTTTAGCACTTTTTTCAGCAATATTAATTATTTCATCATTATATTCTACTGGAAGAGCTTCTCCTCCTTGAGCTAGATTACTTTTGAAGTTATCACCATTACTTTTTCTAATGGCTGCACCAATAAATTTACTATTAATGACATAAGCTCTAATATCCATTCCAAAACTTTCTTCAATAAATTCTTGACAAAGAATTCTGCCTTTATATTTTTTGACTAATTCATTAAATGCTGCTTCATTTTGTACTAGATAAACATGTTTTCCTTGAGAACCATATATCCATTTTAAAATAAATTTTTTACTACCTAATATTTTTGTAATATCTTTATATAGAACATTATCACAATTACTTTTAAATACTGTGTAAACGGTTTTAGGAGTATTTATATGATTAGAAGCTAATATTTGATGAACTTTCATCTTATTACGAGCATCAATCATTGCTGAAACACTATTAAATACTTGAACTCCCATTAGTTCTAATTGTCTCATTAAATAAATTTCATACCTTCTAATAATGGCATATGTAGGTAATTGTTTCACTAGCTTTCCATCATAATAAAGTTCGTTTTTTTCACCGGAAACAATGTGAAACTTTTGAACATTTTTAACCTCTAAATTAAAATCATATTCTTTTTGAGCCTTTTTAATTATTTCTTTAATATAACCATTTTTTTCTTTTTCCTTATATGAAACATTAGCAAAAAATAGCCATGCATCTATTCTTTTCATTTTGTAACCTCATCTAAAACAGATTTCACTTCGTCGGTAATTTCAATTACTTTAGGAATGGTTTTATCAAATTTTATTAAGATATATCCTTCATCTAATCCTTCATTTAAACTTTTATTATTTTCTTTAGCAAAGGCTGCATTAACGACATGTTTTAGTTTACGAACTTTCATTTTTTCTTTATGAGATGGTAATTTTTCTTCAAACAAACAATATAATAAGTCTTTCATTATTTCTTCTAATTTAGAAGATGATAAACTAACTTTTATATTTCTTATTTCAACTATTTTCTTATTTAAATAGTTAATGCCAATATACTTGTTGGCAACGGTCTTTTGGAACTCCACATAATCTTTAAATGTAAAGTTATAAATGGTTCTTTTATAAACGTTTTCATCAAAATACTCAGGTTTTTCATTACATAATAGTAATAACCTTTTATGAGCCTCTTCAATATTAGGAACATCATATTGATTAAAATTCATATGAAGACCACAATTATGTTCCTTATCAAAAGCAAGGGATCCATCACTAAATTTAATTATTTTTTTGAGGGTTCGATAAAACTTAACTATTTTTGGAACACTCATTGGTTTCATTACTATTTCAAAAGAATAATCTCCTATAATTGTTCCATCACTAGTAAAATAGCCATTATTGCCAACTAATTTAATGACCTGTTTAATTAAAGTCCTAATGAAGGTATAACGACTACGATCATAGATAACTGCAATTTCAATTTCTAATCCAATATAATTAAATTTGACTGGTTTTTTAACATGATCTATTCCATAATTGGGTTGAATATTTAAAAGGGTGTCAAATCTTTCACGATAATTAATTTCTTCTTCCATAATAAATCACTCCTTATTCTTATTTATGATTTCTTCTAAACTTATTATAATTTTATTAAATGATTTTGGTCTTAATTTGATTTTACGATACTTAGGGCCTATTTCTAGTTGAATAGTTTTAATATTACATTCTTTATTTATGTAATTGCTAATAGTATTATGTCTTTTAGCTTTAAATTTTCGGTCGACAAATACATTCTTTATATTATTTTTATAAAATATATCTTTAATATTATTTATAATATCTTTATCATTAAAAATATTTTGATAATGGTTAGTTCCTAACTCGATGTCATAAGAATCAGCCATACCATGAATATCTATTAATATCTTAATGTTATTTTCTTTTATATAGGCTTTTAACTTTTTTTTATAATTAGAACTTTCATCATAGTTATGGTCATTATCTCCCTGTTTATAGGCATAGATTAAATGACAATTAGTTAAACAATATAATAGTTTAGCAATTCTAGCTGTATTATGTTCATTATTTTTAACCATTCCATCTCGTAAATGCTTTTTACTATGAGGAACTGATATCATTATAGGAATGGTTCCTTTTAAAATTTTAAAATTATCTTTTTTTAAATAAATCTTTTGATTTTTAAACTCGTCTAACAATTTTTCATAATTAGGAATATCCAAAAGCATGGCATCACCAAATGAAAAGAAACGATATTTTTTATTCATAGCTTCTCTATAAGCATTCATAATAATATCTTTACTACTAAAAGCACTTACTAGCATCATTAAAGTTGATTTTGGCAAATGAAAATTAGTAATTAAAGAATCAATTGCTTTAAAGGTATATCCCGGATAGATAAAAATATCGGTATTTCCAAAAGATTCTTTAAAGGAATTATATTTACTATAGACGGTTTCTAATACTCTAGTAGAGGTTGTTCCTACAGCAATAATTTTATGATGACTTTCTTTAGCATCATTTAATAATTTTGCCACATCCGAAGTCATTTCATAATATTCACTATGCATATGGTGATTTAAAATATTATCTTCTTCAACTGGTCTAAAAGTACCTAAACCAACATGCAATGTGACGTAGCAAATTATTATACCTTTTTTTTCAATATCGTCAAGTAATTTTTTTGTAAAATGTAATCCGGCAGTAGGAGCTGCAGCACTACCAATATTTTTAGCATATACCGTTTGATAACGATCTTGTTCTTTTAAATGTTTATGAATATATGGCGGTAAGGGCATTTCTCCTAGTTTATCAAGTATTTCATATAAAATGCCATCATATATTAATTGAAGTTTTATTACCCCATCAGAGGCCTTAGAAATGACTTTCCCTTTTAATAATCCTTCACCAAAAGAAATAATATCTTCTTGTTTTAATCTTCTGGAATTTCTAATAAGGCAATCCCATAAGTTATTACCATTATCTTTTAATAAAAGTATTTCAATATGAGCTTTTGTTGCTTCTTTTACTCCAAATAGTCTGGCGGGTATTACTTTAGTATCATTTAGTACTAGGCAATCGCCCTTATTTAAGTAATTTATAATATCAGAAAAAATATGGTGAGAAATATCACCATTTTTACGATTGACAACCATTAATTTTGATTGATCGCGATTTTTTATAGGCGTTTGAGCAATCAAGTTTTTGTCTAATGGATAATCATAGGTATTAATATTTAATAAACTATTATCTGCCATATCCTAAACCACCGGAAGATAAATGCTCATTTAAATTTATAGCTATTTCAGAAATGGCCTTAATAAGAGCTACCATTTTCTCAAAATCATTTAAATCGCGATAATTTTTATTTATCTCTAGTTGAAGAGTATGAATCATTTTACCTAAGAATACCTGACGACATAAAGTTGCTTTAGTAGAGGCTTGAAATTTAGAATTCCAAACCACATTATTAATTCCATAATCATTAAATCCATCATTAACAATTTCGTAAACCTGTTGATCGTAAAAAATATGTTCAAGATGATTAGTACCTATTGATACATCATAAGGATTAGTCCTGGCAGCACCATGAATATCTAAATGACCAACTATTCCATAAGAAGAAATATAATCTTGTAAATATTCATTATAAAAATTAGTGATAGCAGTAACATCATTATAATTGTTACGGGTCATGGTATGACATCCAGCAATTTCACCACACATTAAAGTAATAGCCCCAGTATAAGATTCATTTTCTTTTATAGTTTCAATTCCATTTTTAATTTTGCTTGTAATAACGGTATGGGGAGCAGTCAATATAATATTTCCAAGCCCTTTAGTAAAATTATGACTAGGTACTAAAAGATTACCATGTTTTTCATTTTGACTAAAAGTACTTTCTAATTCTTTTAGATGTTCTTTTGAAACCATAATACTCTTCTCCTCTCGTAAGTGTATTATAGGCTTTAATGGGCGTTTTGTCTATAAATATTACTTAATTATTTACATTAAAAAAGAATGGGCTTCCCCACTCTTTTAAGCTATTGATTCAATTCCCGCTAAGTGTCTTCTTAGTTTGACCAAGTCAGTTGTTGTAACATTATTATCACGATTAATATCAGCGGCTTTTAGTTTATTACCAGTAACTGATTCAATTCCCGCTAAATGTCTTCTTAGTTTGACCAAGTCGGTTGTTGAAATAACATTATCTCCAGTTAAATCTCCTATTAGATAACTAGCATCATAAGTTGCTCCTTGAGCTATTTTTTTACCAACCGTTAATCTAAAGGCAATATCTTCAACTCGAATATCGTAAGTATCAACTGTTGGGTCAGCACTGTTTCTAATATAAGTAACAGTAACTTCCGGGGTTGTATCTCCTAAGCCATATATTGAATCTTCTAATAATTCAGTTGGCTCGCTAATATCCATTCTAACAGCTAAAGTTGTTAAATTTGATATTTCATTTTGAACAGAAATATATTCATCAGTAACAAGGCCTTTTAAATATTCAATGTATTCTTCTTGTGTCATAACCGTGGTGTTTTCATCTTCAAAATACATATAAACATCAACACTTCCAAAAGCCACTACATATCCATCTTTTAAAACAGTATAAGCATAATTTTGCCCTACCATAGCCATACTTCCACCAGCTCCGGCCATATCATATTGTAATTCATAATCGGGATAAGCATCTAAGATATTAGAAAAGTCTGTATAATCAATCATCTGTCCACCCAATAGACGATATTTAATTATTTGATCAATACTTAGACGATATTCTTTAGGCAAAGTGGCAACTATAGCATCAACCTCTTCTTGATCAGCAATAAAATCATTATCGTATAATATTTTTATTGGTTCCGCTTTTTCAACTGGACTAATATTAACTCCATAATATTCACCACTAATTTCATCATGGTATGATAAATTAGGATATAAAGAAACTGGCATTGTTCCATCATCTTCATTTAAATCAAAAAAGCTTGGATAAAAATTGGTGATTTCACTTTCGTTTAAGTCTAATAAATCAACAATAGCTAATTTAAAGAGCATTGAATATGCAGCCATATAACTATAATCTTCCATACCTATATCACCATTATACTCTTCTATTTTTAAAGTTATTTCATTAGGAAGCGAGTCAAGTAAATCTTGATATTCGGCAATAATATCATCTTTATCAATGGCTACTTTTAAAACATCAAAATCAGTGCTATTTTTAATTTTTACGTAACATCCTCCTCGTTGTAAAGCCAATACCTCATCATCAACAATACTACAAGTTTCTGGTGTTAAAGAGGTTATAGTCACTGGGTCAGTATTAGGAATTGAAGTATATTCTAATGTATATGACTCTCCAGTTGCTAATTCAATGTCATTGTTTTCTATAGTTAAACCTTGTATTAAAAAAGCATATGTTTTTGAAAATTCTTCTTCTTGACCATTTAATTCATAGTTAAGTGATAAAGTACAAGTACTATTTACATTATTGCATATTGTAGTATGGGTATTAAATAAATCATATTTATCGACTTTTCTTAAAAGTACTGTATCAAAAATCTGATTATATGAACCATACGTATTAGCAATTGCTGAGCTAGGAAGTATGACTGTATCGATATCATTTAACTCATCAATAATATTTGTATAAAGAGTATCCCCATCTACAGTAACATAAATATCATTATAGTATTTATCAAACTTATCATAAATAGAAATATAAGTTTTGCCTGTTTTAAGTCCTTTTAAAATCCCACTATTACTATATGAAACAATACTTGGATCTTCAATTCTAATATTTAAGTTTATATTATCAGCTTCACTAAATGATAATTTAGTATCCACTATTTCATTAATATCTATTTTATATTCGTTATCAGTAGTACTTATTCCTTTTTTATCATAGGTAATATTTTTATATTGAGAATAACTAAAAGAGGATTCAGATGATCCGTAAATATATTCTGAATAAACTAAACGATATTTATATGTTCCAGTTGTTCCAATCTCTTCAACTTCAACCGTTGAACTTAACGGCCTATTTAAATTATTATTTATTTGATTACTTACTTCATTAGTTATGGCACTTATCAAATCAAAGTTTAGTAAATCATAATAAGTTATAGTAACATTACTTGGGCCATTAGCTTCTAACATATCATTAAGAATATCTTCATAGGTGGTATCTACACATGATAGATAACCACTATGTTTTTGGACTTTACCATTTATCTTTGGATAAATAGTTGTATAACCTTTTTTTAGAGCAGTAATAGTTCTAGTAGTATTATTAACCGATATAATTGTTGGATCTGCACTTACAAATTCTACGGTACCATAATTAGCATTTTCCGGATAAACAGAATAATATAGAACTTCTTCATCACCAATTTCCATATTTTTACCTGGAAAATTTGACCCAAATGATAATCCTGTTATTTTTACTTTTTCTTTTTGATCGATCATAAAATTATATGTGATTTCATGCTCATTATCATTATGATATGCAATATTATAAATTTTATCTCTTACTAAGGTAATGGTAATATCATTAGTGGTTAATGAATAATTATTAAGAGTTGTACTCATATCAACTATTTTTTCTTTATAATTATTTATTTTATATTCTTCGGTTCTTTCTAATAAATGAGAAAGAGTATGAATTTTATTATAAGTTATTACTACTGGCTTGCTATACAATACTTCACCATATAGTGATAGCTGAACTTTTCCTTCCATAGTATAGTAAATATCAGGTATTTGTTCAATTGTAACGAAGTCGCTTAAACTTAACATTGATGAATTAAATTGCAATTCTGCTGCCTCTATAATTTTTTCGTTAAAACAAGTGTCTGAAGCATCACAGCTATAATAAGCTTTTTCTATATCTTCAAAAGCAATATTAATTTTACTATCAATATTATTTAATTCATTAACAGCAGCTGTAAGTTCTGTAGCTTCAGCCAATGAATAATTTATGCGAATTATCTTAGAATTGAAAGAAGATAAATAAAAACCTGATGGATATAGATGCTCAGCATCATAATATTCATTCTTTTTGATTTGACACATATTAGTATTTATGCATTTAACATCATATTCATATAAATTTTTATATCCATTACTTTCAGGTGTGTTTTCAGTAAGATAGTTTTTAACAGCTTTTGATAAAAAATTTAAATCATTAAAAACTGTTACAGGATAAGTCAAGGTAATAGACGATAAATTATTAAAATAATTTGTAATTGGGGCAATATCAGTATATGTTGGTGAAATAAACATTTTAGCAGTACTCTGATAAGTTCCATCACTGGCGGTTACTTCTGTAACTCCCGTTTTTAATGCAGAAAATGTTCCGTTAGCATTTTCAGTTAAATAATCGCTATCATAAGTAAAGCTGATTTCTGAATCAGCACTTGCCCCTAACTTTATAATGTTTAAATCAAAACTTGAACTTGGATCAGCTATAAGATAAGTTTCTAATAATTTTATTCCATTAAAATTAAAGGTCGCATTTGTTATATCGATAGATCCTGATGAGCCATAATAATAACTACCGCTACCTGAGCAAACATTGTTGGTACAAGATAAACTATTAAAATAAGGCATATTGCTACCATATATTGGTGTAAAATGCTCGTTATATAGTGCTGTAAAATAAGATGCTGGGTCAATAGTATATGTACCACCTTCTGTATATTTTATAGCTTTTTTGGCTATCGTACTAGTACTTATATTAACATCAAATGTTTGATTGTTAAAATAACTAGTAATAGCTGAGAAATCAGGATTATTATTAAAACCAGCTTGAACATTTACCTCTAATTTGTAATACACATCAGATTCTTTATCATATACATAAACATATCCATTGCCGAGAGATACACCCTTAACATAGCCTTTATTATCAACAGTAAAGATATTATTATCACTGCTTACAAATATTAAATTATCATAATTAACTTCAGTATTTGTTACAAAATCAATCTTTGATAAATAAGATAATGAAGCATGAACTAGGTCACCATAAAGCATCGTGCCGATTATATTAAAACGAACTTCTTTAGAAATGGTGGCATCGTCCTCATTTTCGTAATAGTGAACCTGACCATCATTATTAAAATAGTAATAATTTTTATCAGTTACTTCAGCTGTAGTTATGAAGGTTCCATTTTCAAAAGAGTTTTCTTCAAAATAAACGTTAACATCATTTGGGTTATTACTATTTAGACTATAATTTTGAATGTATTTTTGATATTCGGGATAAGTCATTGTCATTTCATTAGGAATTGAATCTAAAAAGCTATTTAAGAAAGTATTGTTATCAACATTAACAAATATTGTTTTCTCATAGCTACCACCGGCATATATATTTAAATAAACAGATGATATTCCGTAAGATAAAGCAGTTATAGTACAAACCTTATTATCAGCTGATATCGTAGTTGATGCTATTCTAGGTGATTCAGAAGAACAGCTTGAAAATGTTTCGCCCTCACCAAGAGTAATGTCTTGAGATTGATGATCTGTAAAGTTTAAATCAATATTTTCAATTACAGTTGGTCCTTCATATAAAGCAGCATCAACTTTCATTATTCCTACAAAAGGAAATAATTCTGGAAAAAGCATTAAAATAATGCTTATTAAACTAATTAGTTTTTTGAATGTTTTTTTCATATATTAAACACCTCTATTTTTTATTTTTTTATAGAATAAGATATTTAATATAAATGATGCAACAAATAAAACTCCTAACACTCCAATAAATATATAGCACTTTGTATGACTGAAAGAAGTATCTTTGTTTTCTTTTTCTTCTTCTTTTTTATCATCCACTATTGGTTCCGGATCTACTTGTTTTTCTTTTTTATTTACTTTAATAGTGTAAGTGGCTTTTTCACCACTTTTACTAGTTACTTCAACTGTGATAATATTTTCACCGGTAACTAAAGCATCTGGCTTTATAACATTAACAGTAGCTCCACTATCATTAGCACTAGCTATTATTTCTAGTACTTCAACATCATTTTCTACTTCTATGCTATATTCAGTAGTAGCCTTATTAAAGTCAATGTTGTAACCTGTAATAGTTAATTCTTTTAAAAAATTATCACTACTTATTTTGGCAGTATTTCCATCTTGATCTTTTCTTTTTATATAGATTTTATATGTTCTTTTGGTTCCATTTTCAGCTGTTACAACGATACTAAAAGTATTGGTATATACGCTTAATTGCTTTGATCCAGTTCCACTTATTTTAGCGGTAGCATCTTCAGCAGTAGCTGTAATGTTAGCCGTAGTTACAGCGTTTTCAACTACTATAGTGTAAGAATTAGTTGCTTTATTAAATTTTATTGTCCCAACATCAACTGCTAAACCGCTTAAATAGTTATTGCTTGATTTTGGTGGAACAACTTTTATAATTTTAGATGAACCACTACCATTAATATCAACATTTCCATCTGAGCCTTGAACATTTGAAAGAGACACAGTAGTTGATTCATTAGCTACAAAGCCTGTCAAAGCTTTAAATTTAATAGTACAGATAATAAAAGGGGCATTAACTCCACTAGTAGCATCAATAACAATATTGGCACCTAAAGTTAAATTAAACCCACTACCAGCACTACTTGATACTATTGATAGTTTACTGCTATCATAGTTGAGTTTAGCAGTAAGTCCCCATATGTTAGTACCACTGGTTGCTTTAAAGGTTAAAGTAAACTCCTCTCCAGCTTCGATTTCACTTGCTCCTGAGATTGAAGTTGATATACTATCAGCCAAAACTCCAGGAATAGCAATGATAAAAGCAATTAAAAATAATCCTATACTTTGTAATATTTTTCTCATATCACTCACTCCTTTTTATGGTTATTTTTTCTTATATAAATATATCATAATTAGAATAAAAAAAGTAGTATATTTCTACTACTTTTTAATGTTTTTTATTCTACCACATGATTCTTTGCCTTCAGGGCAGAAACCTTTAGTTATACAAGTGGGTCCTAAAATCATTGGAAAATATTTTGATACTTTACTTATTTCATGATGAATACTTTGAGCCACACTCCTAATTTCCCATTGAGCTTTAGTACATTCTCTTAAATGAAGAATCCAATGTATATCTTTCCCATTCATATTAGTTAAAACATTCACCATATTACCACTTAAATGAAAATAAATTAAATCTTCAGCCATAATGCCCGCTTGTTTAAATTCTTCATATATTTTATTGTTATTAGCATATATTTGATCATATTCATTTTTGCAATTCTTATTAATCGATTCTGGAGTTTTATAAGCCATTAAATTATGAATTGGAACAAAATCTGGGACAATAATATCATGTGTTCGATGACGAGATAAATGAGTTAAAACAGCTAAGGATAAAGGTATTTGAAATCTAAAATTAATAGCTGTTAAAACTTCTTTTTCATAAGACTCGCCTATTAATTTAATCCACTTTTCTAATATATCTTTATTTTCATTTAAAATACCATGATATATTTCCAAAGCTTTTTTATAATCATACTGATAATGTTGCATTAAATAGGTTACAAATATAGTTTCATCGACATTAGAAGTATAGCTTAAAAGTGTAACATTTGGTACTATTTTATAATCTTTATCTTTAATTTTACTATCAATAAATTTTTCTGCCTCATAATTTGGAATTTCCTTTTCGATTAATTCTATTAAATAAGGGGTTCTTTTAGTAGCAATTTTAAGTAGTTTTTCCCCAAACTCTTTTAATTCTGCTATTCTACTTTCTTTACCTTTGGTAAACCTAATAATTAAATTTTTCAAAATATGAGCATCAACGCCCATAATAATATTACTATGATATGAGTATGGAAGAATAAATCGGGCATCTTCTTTATTAATACCTTTTTCTAATAATTTACTATAGCTCTTAAATAAATATTTCATATGATTGCGATATTTCATTTTCCATTTATCTTGATTATTTATTGGTTTACCAAATTTATCTCTAAAGATGGGCGTATAAAATCCAGCTTTGCTAAAGTCTACTTCCCGTCTTGATTTGATTGTAAATGAGCATAATCTTTCTTCAATAATTGTTTGCTCAATTATTGGTGTTACATCAATAATTGAAAAAACTAAATAGTCATGATCAGTAATAGATTCATGGCCCATTCCAATAACTCTTTTAATAAAATTTAAATTTTTATCATAATCATTACATATTTCTAATACTTCACTAACATTTCCTTTAAATCTTGATAATCTTCCGGCAGCTGATAATATTTTAATTTGTTCTTTAATATGTTTTTTATCATTTATTCCTAATAATGCTACTTTCACTATATACCTCCTATAAAAGTGTTACATTATGATCTATTTTTAAGTGCTTGTAAGCCTTTTCGGTAGCCATTCTTCCTCTTTGAGTTCTTTTTATAAATCCTTCTTGCATTAAAAATGGTTCCACCACATCTTCAATAGTAGTTACTTCTTCCCCAATTGAAGTAGCTATAGTTTCTACTCCTACTGGGCCTCCATTAAATTTGTTAATTAATGATTCTAAATACTCAATATCAATTTGATCGAGTCCATCTTCATCAACATTTAAACGCTTTAAAGACTTTTCTAAAATTTTCTTATCAATTAATCCTTCCCCCTCAACTAAAGCAAAATCACTTATTCTTTTAAATAAACGATTAGCTATACGAGGAGTCCTTCGACATCTTTTAGCTAAATCCATAGCCGCCTCATCAGTAATTTCGGCATTTAATACTTTACTAGTTCTTTTAATTATTTCTTTTAATTCATTTTGAGTATAATAATTTAATTTTGAAACTATTCCAAAACGATCCCTTAAAGGACTTGATATATCCCCTGCTCTAGTTGTCGCTCCAATTAAAGTAAAAGGTGGTAAATCTATTTTAATGCTTTTTGATCCGGTTTCATTGCCAATGATAATATCTAATTCAAAATCTTCCATAGCTGGATATAAAATTTCTTCTATAAACTTTGGCATTCGATGTATTTCATCAATAAATAAAACATCACCAGGTTCTAAAGTAGATAAAATAGCTGCTAAATCTCCACTTTTTTCAATTGCTGGACCACTAGTTGACTTTATTTTTACTCCTAGTTCATTAGCTATAATATGGGCAAGGGTTGTCTTCCCTAATCCGGGAGGCCCATATAATAAAACGTGGTCTAGAGCTTCTTTGCGCATTTTACTTGCCTTTATAAAAATGTCAATGTTTTCTTTTACTTCTTTTTGTCCAATATATTCATTTAAATATTGAGGTCTTAAATTCTGATCAAATGAGTCAGTGTCTAATTCTTCATTACTAAGCATTCTTTTTTCCATAAACCCTCCTATTTCATAATAAGTCTTAAAGCTTCTTTAACTTGTTCTTCTATTTTTAATGAAGAATCAACTTTAGGAATAATTTTTTTAATATCAATTGCTTTATAGCCTAAACTTTCTAATACACTTACCAATTCATCATTAGTACTTAGACTGATTTCTTCTTGTTTTATTAATTTGCCTTTTAAATCTAATATAATTTGACGCGCCAATTTTTCTCCTATTTTAGGAAACTTAGTTAAATATAAAATATTTTCTCTTTCAATGGCATCCATAATTCCATTAATACTACCGGTGGCTAACATTGGCATAGCCATTTTAGGGCCTAATCCCTTAACATTAATTAATTTTAAAAACAATTTTTTTTCATCTAATGATTTAAACCCATACAAAGAAAATTCATTTTCTCTAATATGATTATATAAATATACTATCACTTCAGTATTTGGTTCAAATGCAAAAGGATTCCCCACAAATATTTTATAACCAAGACCATTATTATCTATTACAATATAATTGTTTTCATTAGCTATTACTTGGCCTTTAATATAATCAAACATCATATCACCCTTATCATTATATCATCATCATTATAATTATAATACACAAACATTCGTTCGTAAATAAAAAAGACTTAATAATAAGTCTCAATCTCTTAACGCTTTTCCTGTAGCATCAGTACTAATACTACCAGTTAATATCATTATTGCTTCTACTAAAGCCCATATTCCTGAAGCTATAGGTCCAACTATTAAAATCCATCCTACTACTGTAAGTAATAATTGAGTAACGGCCTTTCCTACATATCCTAGATAAAAGTTATGAACTCCTAAACTACCTAAGAAAAATGCTAATAATCCGGCTGCTATTCTTGATTTGGCATTCGGATCACTAAAGGTAGCACCTGTTTTATTAATTATTTTGCCACATTTAATACAAATATCGGCCCCTTCTTTTATTTCGTTACCGCAGTTTTCACAAAATTTTGCCATTCTTTTTTTCCTCCTTTTTTGTAATTAATCTAATAATACCATAAATTATTAAACATATGCTAATTATTTGTGATGTTGATAGCCCAAACCAAATACCTCTAATACTATCACCTCTAAAAAATTCTAATATAAAACGCCCACAAGGATATACAATAAAATATATATATATTAGTTTATTACGCCATTTTTTATTTTTAAGGAGATAATCCAAAAAGAAGAATAGTCCTAAGCAAAAGAGAGCCTCAATTAATTGAATAGGGAATCTTCTTATATGATTAGCTTCCTCTACCAAAGAATGAGTATAGATAAAACCAAACTTTGAAGGAATACCGTAACAACATCCACCTAAAAAACAACCTATTCTACCAAAAAAGTGAAATAAAGGAATTCCAGGAGCTAAAATATCAAAAATTCTTTTAATATTCATTTTATGTTTTTTTGTATATATTAAAACAGCTATTAATCCACCAATAAGGCCACCATAAAACACGGATCCACCAAATAATTTTTGTAAACAATTAATAAGTATTTTAAAACTAGTTACTTTTTCTAAACTATTAAAAAAGATAATAAATAGTTTATAGTTAGTAAGAGCATATAATAAATGCCCGCCTATAAAGATACCAATTCCCATTCTAATAAATATTGATATAAAATCATTATCATCAATATTTTCTTTTTTACCCATTCTAATACAATAAATAGCCGTAGCAAATAATCCTATAGTAGCCATTATTGGATACATTCCTAATTCTTTTCCTAAAAAATTAACTGTTGGCAACATAACTCTCACTCTTTTTCTTTTTTTAGTTTTTTAAATTCTTTCTTTATCTTAATCTTCGTATTCACTTATTTCAAATCACAATCAATTATTAAATTAGTTTCTGAAGCATCAAAATCAGATAAAAATGATTGTCTAAATTAGATAGATAAATAGTTCTATTGTTTTTATATGAAGGTTTATAATTATTCACATCACCCCCATTTGACATGCTAATTGTTATATCGCAAGCAATTAATAATGTCAAGTTTGATACAAATAATTATCTAGCGTTTCTAATAATGACAATACCTGATCCACCAGCTGCTCCGCTAGGATTTCCACCATCGTTACCTCCGCCACCGCCACCACCACCACCAGTATTGACAGTACCAGCACTACCGCTAGCATTTGATGCTCCACCACTACCACCACCACCTAATCCTCCAGCTAAGGCTGATGCATTCCAAGTACCTGCTGATCCACCTCCAGCGTAAAGAGTTACTCCAGTATTACAACCAGATCCTAATAAGCCTTGTCCAAATTCACAAGTTGTAGTTCCTTGTCCAATTCCGCGCGTTGTTGTGAAATTAGCACCATTGCTTCCATTGCTTCCACCTGCTCCATAATAAGAACTCCCTCCAGAACCACCATCTCCACCACAATTGTTTGTCTTTCGGCATCCGCCTTCTCCACCTTGTACAGACAAGTTACCAAATGAAGAACTTCCTCCATTTAAGCCTGGATTTCCATTTGAACCGCCAGCTCCAACGACAACAGCATAATCGGTATTTCCAGATAAAGAGAAAACAGACGTTGTATTTGTATAGCCTCCTCCGCCACCGCCACCTATTCCTTCACTACTACTTGCTTTACTACCAGAATTTGCTCCGCCGCCTCCTCCGCCAACTAAAAATACGTCAATCGAGTTATTAGCTAAAGAAGTAAAAATTCCATTAGTTAATAGTTTAATCCGCCAATCACCTGCAATACCAGTATTGGCATAATCATCTAATACTAAATATGATGTAGAATAACTAAATAAAGCACTCCAAACTGCATATAAATTAATTGTATCATTGCCAATTGATGTTAAATTTAGTATACTCTGTCCGTTTGTGTAGTTTGGAGTTGTTGCTGTTGAAGTTGTCGCCCACCCCTTCAGATAATAAACCATTCCACCACTGCCTGCAGTAAGCTTATAGCATCCATTAGTTGTTAAACTTTTAGACACATCGTAAGTGTGAATACTATTTGCAGTGCTACCACCAGTGCCACCATTACAATTATAAGTCACTGTATATGTATTAGCCACCCATATTGCTTGTAAAGTCGAATCGGTTGTTCCCATAGTAAAAGTTGATGATACTAGGGTACTATCTAAACCTACAGTTAAATTCCATGAGCCAAATGTATAACCGGTCTTTGTTGGATTTGGAATTGTTACACTATCGCCATTTTTTAAATCCATTGATATAGCCGTATTTATTGTTCCCCCATTTAAATCTAGGGTTAAAACATGAGTTAAACGATCCTTTACTTTAATTATTCCTTGGAAACTTCTTGTGTTATTAGACACACCTATTGTAACTAAGACTGCATAATACTTTGTTGTATTTGCACTAATACTTATTTCATTAGTGCTTTGCAATTTAGAAGATTCTCCAGTATTTGGTAAATAATTACCGGTTGATGGACTTATCAAAGTACAATTTGTACTTATATTTGATATAGTCGCATTTTCATAATTAGATTGACTACATTCATATAAATTATAAGAACTATCACTTTGAATTAATGTGCTTGTAACAAAGGCCCAATTAATTGAAATATCTAAAGAATCTGGATATTCATTTTCTACATAAAATTTTGATAACTTACGATAACTAATAGTGTCTAAATTTAAAATACCTGTCATAATCTCATTACTAGCATTATCATAAGTTGCCGTAAATGATTGACTAATACTTCCACTACTTATCGTATTAATATTTATCGTATTATTGCTTGTTTCTCCTAACAAGCTTTCACGTGAAAAGAAGGCATAAGAAAGACCTAATGCCAAAACAATTGTACTGGCTATAGCACCAAGAATAAAAATTTTTCTATTTCTTAAAAACTCTGGTAACATCCGACACCTTCTTTTTGTTACACAAAAAAAATTTCCTATTATCAGGATAAGTTTATCATATTATCAAGTTAAATGTAAACATAATTTAAATATGAAGTGCAACAAATGAAATTAAAAAAGACATATAATGTTATAAACTAAATTCATGCGAATAAAGAAAGAAAAATTCATATGGCTAAAGCAAATAATCCTATAGTGGCCATTATTGGATACATTCCTAATTCTTTTCCTAAAAAATTAACTGTTGGCAACATAACTCTCACTCTTTTTCTTTTTTAAGTATACTATATTTTCAGACACAAAAAAAGAGCTTTTAGAGCTCCTATTATTAATAGTTTGTATAGTCAGACCAGTCTATGTCACCAAAAGCATTTTCAATTTCTCCAGCAGCTGCACATGTACATACATAGCAAATGCTATAGATTGCTGATAAACATACACCAATAATTCCAAGAACTAGTCCAGCAGTAGCCATTCCAGTCTTTCCTTGTGGTGATTCTTTACGAGCTTTTGAGCCTAAAACAATAGCTGCTATCCCAGAACCAATACATGCAAAACTAACAAATGGAATCCAGCATAATACGATTGATGCAATACCAGTAATTAAAGCAGCTACACTTTTTCCTTGAGCAGGATTAGGTGTGCCAGCAGCAACAGTTGGAGTTTCTTCAATAGCTTTTCCACATGCTACACATACATCAGCGCCCTCTTTTAACTCTTTACCGCAATTTTTACAAAACTTACTCACAAAACGTACCTCCTATCTAAAAATATTATATATTATTTGTTAATTAAAAACAACCATAATTTTATTATTTTTTCATAGTATATTAAACCAAATGAAATAAATCCAATTAATATTAATGAAATAATTAAAAATTTAATTATAGATTTTATTAGAAAATTTTTTTTCTTAAAATAATAATTATTTTTTAAAAAAGAAATTTCTTTATTTAGATTTAATTTATTATTATGGTTATAAGTTTCTAAAATGTTTAAAAAAGTTGTTCTAACACTTAGAGATGGTAATTTAGTAATAATTTCTTCTAATGAATTGGTAAATGATTTATCTATTTTATAGGTAAGATTATTAATTTCTTTCTTTATTTCATTTCCATCATCAGTAGAACAAACCAAAATAAAACTTTCTTTTAAATTAGAATTTTTTTGATAAGCTAATGAAAGTTCTTCAAAAAATAAAATAGCATCTCTATTAATAATCATTTTACGGTTATTTAAGGGTATATCTATAAAAAGCCATTCAAAAGATATATAAAATAATATAGTTACAATTAATGATAAATAAAGGCCATACGGAACAAATAAGAGCACTAATAAAAAAATAATAATCGTAAAAATCAATCTAAACAATAAAAATCTATTAATATTAAATTTAGTATCGCCCAACATTTTTATTTTATCATTTAAAGAAACTATAGTCTTATTACGATATATTTTATTTATAAAGTTTGGTTTATTTTTCATAATATCTACCTGCCTTAAATAAAAAATTAATTATTATTAAATATAAAAGATAAATTATTATAAAAATCAAACATAGTATCATACCATAACTATTATTATAAAGATTATCAAAATAATAGGCGTCTTTTTTTAAATAGATAATAGTTATTATGAGTGGAGCCATTATAAATAAAACACTTAATATTTTTAAAAACAATGTACTAAGAACATTTTCTTTTTTAAAGGCACTATTTTCTTTTGTTTCTTCTAAAACCATTTCCAAAACTAATAAATAATCTTCATTAACTTTGGTTAAAGAAACAAAACGATCAATCATAAAATTAATTTCATCAACTCTAATTCTATCTTTCAATCTTAAAAAAGCCTTATCAATAGTTAAACCACATTTTAAATCATTTAAAATATGGCTATACTCAAATCTTATATCGCCATCATTACTTTTAATTACTGATTTAATAGCCATATTAAGATTGCAATTACTTTCAAATGAATTTTTTAAAATAATTAATGATTTGTAGAAATCATTCTTAATATTATGGCATTTTTGATAGTATTTTAGTTTTAAATAAATGTTAGGAAATAGAAAACCTCCTAGTAAGGACATTAAATAAATAATTATATTAAAAATAGTAAATTTAAATTTAAAAATGGTCATTGCTAATATAACCGTTATAAAAGAAAATATTATTTTTAATGAAATATAATCTATTCCTTCTCTTTCATCTTTATAGTTAGCATATTTATCATATCTAAGGGCATATTTTTTGATAAAGGGAATTTTATTAATAAAGGATGAAACATTTAAAATAAATTTCCAAATAAAGTTATATATCTTATCTCCTAAAGAATTATCTTTAGTTTCGTAATAATTAAGAGCATAAAAATTAAATTTTTTTTCATATCTTATAGATTTAATAGTTAATATTACATAATTAATTGTAAGAAAAAGAATAACAAATAATAGTATTTGAACATAAAAACTGTCTTTTATTAATTGAACTATCATTTTATCACTCCTTTTATTTTAACATTGGTTTTTCGTCATCCCACATTTTAAATAAATAATCAATATCTTTAATACCCCTTTTTTTAATTTTATTATATATAAAAGGAATATAATTTGTTTTTAAAAACTCACCATTCACCTCATTATTAGCCATAATTCCAATTTGACGGAAGATAAAGATATCTTTGGTTTCAACGGCCCCATTCAATAAATTGGTTACTTCAGAAATATTGGTTATTTTTCTTTTGCCATCACTCATTCTTTCAATATTAATAATTAAATCAACCGCATTATTTAAGTAACTGCTAATGGCATCTTTTGAAAAATCCTTATCACTCATTAAAATCATAGTTACTAATCTATTAAAGGCATCTTTAGGACTGCTGGCATGGATAGTAGTGATAGATCCATCATGTCCGGTATTCATAGCTTCTAGCATATCAAAAGCCTCATTACCTTGGCATTCGCTTACTATTATTCGATCTGGTCTCATTTTTAATGAATTAATTACTAAATCATGAGTAGTAAAACCCTTTTCTTGATTTTTCTTGCTTTCCAAAAAAACAATATTATCTCTTTTAATTCTAAGTTCAGCATTATTTTCAATTACAATAACTCTCTCTTTTTCTGGAATTAAAGTAGTTAATATACTTAATAAGGTTGATTTTCCACTACCGGATCCCCCCGAAATGACTATATTTAATTTAGCTTTAACGGCAGCGTATAAAAACTTAGCCATATCAATAGTTAGGGTACCCATTCCGATTAATTCATCAATTGTTGCAATATTATCTTGATATTTTTTAATAGTTATAATTGGTCCATTCAAACTAAGCGGAGGAATAACCGCATTAATTCTCGTTTTCTCATTTATTCTAACATCTACAATAGGATTGTTAGCATCTATTACTTCACCAGTATCTTCAATTAAACGATTAATAGTTCTTAGAATATGATTTTCATTAATAAATGATACATCTTCTTCTTTGATAATTTCTCCATTAACTTCAATATATATTTGATCAGGGGCATTAACCATTATTTCAGTAACATTTGAATCATTTAATAAAGTTGTTATCGGTCCATAGCCACATATTTCATCATAAATAAGATTAAAAAGATGTTCTCTTTCTATATTACTTAAATCAAATCCTTCAGTATTTTTATTGATTTCGTCATCAATAAATTCTTTTATTCCCTCTTCTTTAGGAAGAGTTTTATTAGCTATTGAAGTAATAACTTTTTCTCGTAAATTATCTAACAACTCTTTATCTTTAAACACTTCATAATCAGACATTGTTTCGTAGGTTGCTTGACTTTTTATTTCAAAAGCTTCAGAAAGACTAGTCATTTTTATTCCCACCTTTCTCAATAAAATACATGGCCATCTTAGAAATAATTTCAATTCCAGCCGACGAATTCATTGGAATCTTTTTAGATAAACAATAAATACCATCATTTAAAGTGATTTTATCATAATTTTTATTAAAGAAATTTTCAGGTATAACAAAATCAATATTAGTTTTTAAAATATTTCTAATATCATATATTGAAAAATATTTTCTATGAGGAGCAATGCTATTATTTAAGGCTACTACATAATTAGAGATTCCATTATCTTTAAAAATACTAATTAATGACTTTAAATTTTTCAAATCATATTGATCATTAGTCACTAAAAATAAAATATCATCAACTTTATCTAAAATATTAATATTTATTTCACTTAATGAGTGAGTGGTATCTATTAAAACAATGTCATAAGCATATATAGCATGATCAATTAAAAGTTTTACATATTTGCTATCTATTTTTAGGGCTTGTCTAGGATCTTTAGGAGCTGGTAGGTAATCAATAAAATCATTATATTTGGTTACATATGCTTCTAAACCCCTAAAACGATTATTATTAATATCATCAATAGCATTATAAATTGATTTATCAATTCCTTTATTTAATACTAAAGATATTCCTCCATTAGAAAGATCAAAGTCCATTATTAGGACCTTTTTTTTAATGGATTCATAAATTCCGGCCATATTTAAAACGGTAGAAGTTTTACCTACTCCACCTTTAGCACTAAAAACACAAATAGCTTTGCCTTGTTTTCTAGCCATTTTTATTCCCCTTTTTTTCTTTTTTAAAATATTTAGAATCTATTTTCCAATCTCCCTATTATTTATAATTATACTTAAAAATGTCTTAAGTGTCAATTTACTTCTTGATATTTTCTATAATATCACGGGCAGCTATTAAACCTGTTGCTGCTGCCGTAACAATGTTTCCTGCTTTACCAGCTCCATCTCCTATAAAATAAATATCATAATTATTTAGTTTGAACTTTTTATTAGTTTCTATTTCATTACTAAAAAACTTTATTTCTGGTCCGTATAAAAGAGTTTCATCATTATTAACACCTGGAATTATTTTGTCTAACTTTTCTAGTCCTTCTAAGATATTTGTAATTATTCGATAAGGCATTACTAAAGCCAAATCACCTGCCACACAGTCTTTTAAGGTTGGTTCTACAAAGTTTTTTTCTAAACGATGCCAAGTACTTCGGCGACCTTTCTTTAAATCTTTAAGACTTTGAATAATGGGTTTAGAATCTCCTAAGCAATTAGCTATTTTAGCAATAGATTCTCCATATGCTCTAGTGTTAGTAACTGGTTCTGTAAGACCTACTTTAGAAATAAAAGCAAAATTTGAATTTTGAGATTTTTTATTTTTTAAAGAATGACCATTAACACAGATATAGCCATAATAATTTTCCTTAGTAACATAACCACCCGGATTAGTACAAAAGGTTCTTACCTGATCATTATAAGTATTGGTTTTAATAAAAATAGTTGGATCATATATAACATTACACAAATCTTCTAGAATTTCTTTTCTTACTTCAACTCTTACTCCTATTTCAATACTTTGAGATAAATAAGATATTTGATATTTATCAGCAAGTTCTTGAACCCATTTAGCTCCAACTCTACCAGGAGCAATTACTACTTTTTTAGTAATTATTTTTTCGGTCTTACCATTATTTATTAAAGATAGGTGATGCTCACTGGCACTTTTACTAGTAATATCTTCAACATAACAATTTTCGTTTAAAATTACGCCTTGTTTTTCTAAATAGTCACACATCAAAGTAATTTTGCTAGGTAAAATGTCACTACCAATATGTTTTTGTTTTATTAAAAGATAGCGTGCCCCATGCTTAGCCACTTCTTTTTGAAAATTAATAGCATCTTTCATATTACTAGGAAATACTTCACTATCCATTTCAAATCTATTAAATATTTCTTCAGTATCATCAATTATTTGATAGGCCTCTTCATTAGACATATATTTAAATAAATCACTTTTGCCTAATTTAGGAACATAATTAAGTTTACCATCGCTAAAAGTTCCTGCCCCACCATAACCACTTAAAATATTGCAAGGATTGCAATTAGCACAAGGAATATTTTTTTCATTCATTGGACAATGTCTATTTTTAACTGAATGGCCTTTATCAACTAATAATACCTTTAATTTTGGATTTTTAGTAATTAATTCATAAGCCGTAAATAACCCAGCTGGTCCGGCCCCTACTATAACTACATCATACTTCATTATACGTTACCTCCATTATAATTTTATCATATATTATTTAAAAAGGAAGATAATTATGAAAATTAATATTGCTCGCGACTTAAATACTAAAGTAATAGGTCTTATGGGAAAGAAAAACATTACTGAAGGATTATTAATTCCTAAATGTAATGCTGTTCATACCTATAATATGCTAGATAATATCGATATTTTATTCTTAGATAATAATAAAATTTTATTTCATTTTGTTAATGTTTTGCCTAATCAAATAATTGTTGTAAATAAAAATACCAGTGTTTTAGAATTACCTAAATACACCAGTATTAATTACCATATAGGAGATTATCTATCATTTTTAAATTCAAACATATAATCTAATATTTGAACCATATCACCAGGATGTGCTCCTAAGTGTTCTAATTCATTATCTACACCCATTCTTTTTAACTTTAAACCAAACCTTTTAACAGCTTCTTCATTATCAAAACGAGTCATTTTAAATAATTTTTCAATTAATTTACTTTTTAGTACCCAAACATCATTATCTTTAATTATTTCAAAGGGTTTTTCTTCTTCGAACTTATATAATATTTCTTCTTCAAATTCATCTTTTTGGTATAAAGGTTCATTTTTAATTTCATCTAAAGTATTAGCAAATTTATTTAACATTTCATCAAGGCCCACATTAAATAAAGCGCTTATTTCAATAACTTCTAAGTCTTTAAATTTTGCTTTAAACTTTTTTAAATTTTCTTTAGAACTATCTAAATCCATTTTATTAGCAATAACTATTTGTTTTTTATTTTTTAAGTTATCACTATATTTTGAAAGTTCTTCATTTATTTCTAAATAATCTAAAATAGGATCTCTTCCTTCGGAACTACCCATATCAACTACATGGGCAATTATTTTGCATCTACTAGTATGTTTAAGAAATTTATCTCCAAGGCCAATCCCTTCACTAGCTCCCTTAATAAGCCCCGGAAGGTCTGCTATAACAAATTCACGATGATCTTTTAATTTTACTACTCCTAAATTAGGACTTAATGTGGTAAAGTGATAAGCTGCTATTTTAGGCTTAGAAGCACTAATTAATGATAATATTGAACTTTTACCAACACTGGGTAATCCCACTAAACCAATATCCGCCAAAACCTTTAATTCACATTTAATTAATCTTTCTTCTCCTGGTTCGCCTAATTCACTCATTCTAGGTGCTTTATCAAACTTAGTAGCATAGGCTTTATTACCTTTTCCACCTCTGCCACCCTTACATATAACAAATTCTTCTTTGTCAGATACCAAATCACAAATAACTAAATTAGTATCTATATCAGTGATGGTTGTTCCTTCAGGAACTTTAATAATAATTGGCTCAGCACTTTTACCATATTTATTAGATCCTTCACCATTAGTACCTTTATCTCCCTTAATATGCTTTTGATATTTTAAATCTAACAAAGTACGAAGATTTTTATCAACCTTAAAAATAATGTCACTGCCTCTGCCACCATTCCCACCATCAGGTCCACCCATTTCAATATACTTTTCATGACGAAAAGAAGTACATCCATCTCCACCTTTACCAGCAGTTACCTTTATTACTAATTCATCTATAAACATATAATCATTCCTAACAGATAAATAATAACATATTTTAGTTGACTATTCTATCTATTTATTTTAAGATATACTTTATTATTTAAAGGAGAACAATATGAAAGAAGAAACCAAAAGAGAACAACAATTAAGTGCGTCATTAGCTAAATATGTACTAAGCAAAGAACCAAAAGTAAAGCCAATAACTGGATGCGTTGATGATATGAAATTATTTGTATCACCCCTTCTTATTACTCCAGAGGTATTAAGAACATTCCCTAAAACCAACTTACATTTTTCAGGATTTTTTATTTATGGAGGAGATTATCAAAGTTATGGCTATGATTTAGTTGAAATAGCTGATCCTAGTTATGGAGAATTTATGCCTTTATTAATAGCTAAAATTGGTAATAAGTGTTATGAGGTATCTACTGGTATGGAAATACCTATTATTGATACTAGAAATATTCATCAAGAAGGAACTTTAACTGAGTTTAGAGATAACCATCCTTTTGGCGTATCTCTTAATGTTAGTAAACCTTTCTTTCAACAAGTAAAAGGTAAAAAATCTAGAGACTTAAGAAAAATGGCCGGTTACGTATCAGAAATGCAAGATAGTGATCTAATCTTTGATACTATGGCTATCTTAAATGAATTAATACAATATACTAAAGTAGATAAAAAAACGATTTAATCGTTTTTTTATTTCTTATCTAGCAACCAATCAATAATATTTATTTTTACTATTCCCTCATAATCTGTTTCTAAATCTCTATCTAAGGTAAGCAAATATTTTGGATAATGATCTCCCGTTTTCTGCAAAGATTTTAATTCACGTTCTAAAACTTTTTTATCACGAACCGATAAAGCAACTTGAAAATATTTTAATCCTTCTCTATTTTCAGCTACAAAATCCACTTTTAAATCATCAATTTTTCCAATATAAACTCTATGCCCTCTGCAAATAAGTTCTAAATAAACTATGTTTTCTAATATATGACCCATATCTGCATCAGCTTTTTTACCTAACAAATAACTTCTTAGACCCGTATCAACAATATAATATTTATAATCTCTTGCGAGTAAATTTTTGCCTTTTACATCATATCTTTCAGATTTATATACTAGATAACTTTCTAAGAAAGCATTTATATAATTTTCTACTGTATGATTACTTGTTTTTATATTTTTACTAGTTAATGTATCGCTTATTTTTTTTGTAGATATAGGACTACCAACACTATCAAATATAACCTTCAAAATATTTTCTAACAGAAATTTATCATTAATATTATTTCTTGCCATTATATCTTTATATACCACAGTGGAAAAAATCCCATCTAAGTATTTATTAATTTCATCTGGATTTATTTTAAGATATTAACCATTCCTGGCATTCCACCATTTTTCATGTATTCTAAAAATAAACCATAAATGTCTTCTTTTTGCTCAAAAGCACTTAAATATTCTTTAAAAGATAATGGTAACATTTTTATTTCAATATATCTTCGGATAATAAAGTAGCTAACTCTCCAGATAATAAATAAACATTAGAGCCTGTTATATAAACATCTGCGTTCTTCTTTATATATAATCCATCAACTGCTTTTTGAAATGAACCAACATTCTGAACCTCATCTAAAAAAACATAATATTTTTTATTTCCTTTTTATTTTCAAATTAACAAAATTGTATAATTCTAAATAATTTTTAAATTGATAGGCCGGATCTTCTAAATTAATTTTTATTATTTGATTTTCTGATATATCAATACTTTTTAAATATTCTATAAATAGATCAAATAAAGTAGATTTACCACATCTTCTAATACCGGTTATAACTTTAATTAAGCCTTTATCTTTCCAATTTTTAAGTTCATTAAGATACTCTGCTCTTTCGATTATGTCGCTCATCTCCATAAATTAATTATATATTAATTTATATAATTGTCAGTTTTGGAAATGTTTTTCCAAAACTATTGATTATTTGACACTTTTTGCAAAATAAAAGATACACTAAAGTGTATCTATTTTCCATAATTAATAGTTTTTTCAACTATTCTTTTGATATCTCTTTCATTAAATGGTTTAGTTAACATATCAACTATTTCATATTTAAAGGCCTTTTCAATTATTTCTTTACTATCTTCTCCAGTAATAATTGAAACAGGAACCTCTTTAAATAAATTATTAGTTTTTAAATAATCTAAAACTTCAAACCCATTAACATTAGGCATATTAAGATCAAGTAACATAGCTACTAATTTACTATGAGGATTATTATTAATTATTTTTAAAGCTTCATCACCATCATTAGCAAGTAATACTTGATATTCATTATTAAATATTTTTTCAACAAATGATCTAACTATATTAGAGTCATCAACCACAATAATAGCTTTATCTCTAACGTAAAAAGGCCTTTCAGGGATTATATCATCGGCTTTTTCTTTTCCTAAATAAATTTTTACTAAACGATGAACTCGATTAGCTTCGGCCATTAATGGTTCAAAGTTATTAAAAACCCAGTCTGAATCATTTTCTTTACTTTTTAATTCATGCTGATAGGATATATCAGCTAGTTTCATAAACCCAAAGTATTTTGAATCACTCTTTAACGAATGCACTAGTATTGCATAATTAGCCATATCAGAAGCCTCTTTATACGTCCTAATATTTTTTAGCTTTTCTTCAATAGCACTCAAGAAATCTTCTAAAGTAGCATTATATGTTTCCATATCTCCAAATAACTCTAAACTCTTTTTAACATCAACCCCATTAGCAACAAGAAAATTAGCATCTTTCATCTTTATCACCTATTCCTTTTTTATTATATCATATTTATAAATTAACCCAAGTATTTTTTTACTACTCTGTTTAATTCCGGTAATTCAATTGGTTTAGCAAGATAATCGTCAAAACCTTCAGCTAGATATTTTTCTTTCATTCCACTAATCGCATTAGCGGTTAGGGCTACTACTGGAATACTAAACCCTTCTTTAGACTTTAACAATTTTAAAGTTTCAATACCGCTTAATTTAGGCATCATATCATCTAATAATATTAAATCGAAATGTTCTCCACTATTAATTTTATTTAAACATTCATCTCCACTATTAGCACATATTACTTCTAAATTGTATTTTTTTAATAATCTTTCAGCTACTTTTAAATTTAAAGTATTATCATCAACTATTAAAACTTTTTTATCTTGAGCATGAATAGAAGCAATATCAATTTTTTGAGTTTTACTTAAGTCTTCCAATTGTTTACCTTTAACTATCTTTTGATCAATAGCTACAGTAAATTTGCTTCCTTTACCATACTCACTTTGAACAAGAATTCGACCACTCATTAATTCAACTAATTTCTTAGTAATGGCCAATCCCAATCCTGTACCTTCTATTGTTGATTCTCTTTCTACTCCTAATCGTTCAAATTTAGTAAATAATTTATCAATACTTTCTTTTTTAATACCAATACCAGAATCTTCAATACTAATTATTAAACGACAAACGTCTTCTTTTATTACTCCACTAACCTTAAACTCTATATATCCTTCTTTGGTATATTTTACGGCATTAGTAAGTAAATTTAAAATAATTTGCTTTAATCTTATTTGATCTCCATACAAAACAGGTGGAATTGATTCATCATAATAAATTCTAAATTCTAAACCCTTATCACCCATTCTAGCCTTAGTTAGAGAACACAATTCATCAAATATCTTTCTAAGACTATAATCAACGTCTATTATTTCTAGTTTATTAGCTTCAATCTTAGAAATATCCAATATTCCATTAACCAATTCTATTAGGTTATCACTGGCCATAATAATATCTTTCAATTGATCTCTAGCATCAGGAGTCAAATCTTCATCAGCTAAAGAATTACTAAATCCTACTATAGCATTTAGAGGAGTCCTAATTTCATGACTCATATTACTTAAAAATTCACTTTTTGCATTATTAGCCTTATCAGCACGATCACGTTCTATATTCAATTGCTCAATAAGTTTCATATCGGGATTTTCAATTGTAAAGTACATTAAAAAGGTAACAAAAGATTGCATAGCAGACATTAGCAAAAGCATAGGATTGTAATATTGTATAATGACTACTATAATTCCTATAACTATAAAAGCAAAAAGAGGATAATATTTTTTTGCGGATACATGTCTTATATTCATAAGCATCCATATTATCCATGATATAATACAAATTCCACTTATAGTATAGCAATAGTTAACTGCTAATCCATAAGAATATGTTGCTCCTTTTTCTCCAATAAAAGATAGTGGCAATACCCAAGATAGCACAAATGATATACAGTATACTATAAATAGTAATTTTTTAATTATTGAATATTTTTTATTATCAAAGTTATTGTAAGTAATTCCAAATGATATAACATAAATGTATAGTGTAAATAGAATGATCCAAGTTAGATAATAAATAAGAATAAATCTGCACAACACCATTGCAATTAATTCTAAAGTATTGTTTAATGCTACAAAATAAGTGATAATATCTAACAATAATCCAGTTAAATTAGAAATCATTAGTATTTTAAAAAGTTTGTTTTCTATTGTATGTATTCTTTTTTTTGAGAAAAACAAAATTATTAATAATAACATATATATTAAACTAAGTATTTGAAAAAAAATACTATTCATGTATTCCAACTCCTATATCTTATCTTATTATATCATATATTTGATACCAGAGATTAAAAAATTAAAATGCTTTTTTCAAAATTAAATGTGCTTCTGATAAAGCCATTTCAGTTAATTTACTCCTATCAATTTTACCGCTACCAGTTAGTGGTAAAGATTTTAATAATACAATATCTATAAAACATTCGCTGGGAATTTCTGACTTTAAAATGCTTTCATATAATTTTTGTTTCAAAGATTCATCATCTAAATTACAATTATCTTTTTTTACTATAAATGCTGTTGCCATAGCACTTCCACTTTGAACAACTCCACAATTATATAATAAATTAGAATTAATTAATATATTCTCAATATCCACAGGCCAAATTACACATCCTGACAATAAATGAATCGCATATTCTTTTCTTCCTTTTACAAAGAGAAATCCATTTTCATCCATGTATCCATAATCTCCAAGAATTATACCAGTTTTTCCATTAGCAAGTTTTATTTTTGCTTTCTCAGTTAAATCAGGTCGATTTCTGTACCCTATCATTGGATAATCATCTACCATACATATTTCACCAATTTGATTATATTGTAATTCCTCATGTGTAAATGGATTAAGAATAATAACTTTACTTTTTGGTAAAGGAATTCCAACACTTCCTGATTTATTTGCCTTATGATTTTCTGTACAAAATGGTGCCCCAACTTCAGTTCCACCATATCCGTTACACAATTTATATTTACAGCCATATTTTTCAAATGTGTCATTAATTATTATGTTTAATGCTGAACTCATTCCATCTCCACCACAACCTAAAGTAATTTTATTAGAAAAATCTATTTGAGATATTTTAGAATTTTGTGCTATCCTAACAAATGATGAAGGAGTAAATGTTAAATGTTGAGGATTACTTTTTTTCATTAAAGCAATTGTCTTTCTTTCATCAAAAGCGGGAACCAAAAAATCTTGCATGCCCATTGAAAGAGGAAGATGTATTCCTACTACCACCCCAAATGCTAAAAATATTGGTATAATATCGGTATATACATCGTTACGATGATATATCATACCATTATTTTTATACTGTTGCACTCTAGCATTAATTGTATCATTAGATAACTCTACCCCTTTTGGTTCAGCAGTAGTACCACTGGTATATTCAATAATAGCAAGCCTATCTTTATAATATTTTGCCGTATATTCATTTTTTACATGGTTTCCTTTTAAAATAAAATCATTCCATGACATATATTCCCCATTAGCGATTCTTCTCTTTGAAATATAATGATTTTTGGGATTTAAAAAAGCTTGAGGAATTTGTCCGAATGATTCTAATGCAGATATTCCAATAATTTTAGTATTAGCGGTCTTTTGTAATTTAGGATACACTGTATCTAATGTAATTAGTATTTTAGATTTGCTATCTTCTACACAATGTGCTATTTGATCGGAAGTTTTTCTTGGATCAATAAAACTAGATACTGCCCCTATTTTATTTAAAGCATATAATATAATAATTGATTCTGGCGTAGTGGGCATACAAACAGATACTATGTCTCCATCTTTTACATCTTGTGCCAAAAAGGCTTTAGCACATAAATCTATTTGCACCAATAACTCTTTATAGGTTATTTTTTTACCAAAATAATTTAATGCTATTCCATTTAACTCTCCTAAATTTGATTCTTTCATATAAGAATAAATTAATTTTCCGGGAACGCTAAAATGTTTTTGTTCTTCACTATAATACTGTAGCCATGGCCTATCTATAGAAGCATAACCTGTCATCTTTGATATAGACTCATATGTTTCTTCAGCTAATTGATCTTTTACTAAGTAATTTATACCATTATTAACACATATATCTCTTTGAGAATCATTTGTAGTAACGATTTCATCAAACGGCACATCATTTTCTGTTAAAAAATCTGTAATAACTTCTTCAATATATTTACTGGTTTGATTTAGAAATTCTAGCTCTCCTTCAAATTGTTTCATGTTTAAAACTATGGCTATTTTGTGGCCATCAGCTTTTAATTTTTTAATAATATTTATTTGTTCTAAGGTTAAAGGTGCACTGGCACTTGTTTCAATGGTATTTATTTGAATACCTATTTTCATAAAATCCCTCTTTCTTTAAGAAAATTATATCTTTTAAGAAAGGTTATAACAATATTTCCACTTGTTTTTATGTGTCATTTGTGATACAATTAATTTGGTGATAAAATTGGCTAAATTAACTAACTATATTGAAAACGATTATACATTAGATGAATTAGAAGATATGTTTTTAAAAGAATTTATTAGTGTAAGAAAAGAAAATAACTTAACCCAGGCCTTATATGGAGAATATTCAGGAGTAAATCGAGAAAAGATAGCTCGTATTGAAAATAAAATGCATTCTCCTAGTATTAAGGCCTTAATACAGATATTAGGGCCTATCGGATATACTGTTAAAATAGAAAAAGTAAGTAGACTTAAGAAAAAGTATTAAGCTACTTACTTTTTAAAATGTATATAATCTTATTAATGGTTATTTATTTATTAATTTTTCTAAATCTTCAAAATTATTTGAAATTTTTATTTTTTCTTCAATAAATTTGTCATTTTCCCAATAGGCCTTAATTCCATAAGCTTTTTTTATTTCATGCCATTTTGAATCGCTAGTGATGATTCTGTATTTATTGTCTATTATTTCTAAGGCTGAACAATTTGATAATAATAAACCAACTAAATTGTTTTCTTTTAATTGTTCTTTTGCTGATTCATATCTACCTTTTTCATCACAATGAGGTGTAAAATGAGCATTAAACCAATTTAAGCAACTGACATCTTCAAAAGATAATTCATTATTATCTATAAAGTCTGAGTTACAGGCTTTAAACCAACATATAGCTCCAGCAGAAATACCACATATTACTTTTCCTTTATTCCAAGCATCTTTCAATATTTTATCAAAACCTTTTTGTTGCCATAATTTTATCATTGACGGTGTATCACCACCACCTTCATATATAATATCTGCCCAGTCTATTTTTTCTTTTACAACCTTTATATCATCCAATTCATTACTTTTTAAATCCTTACAAACGCATCCAAACTTATCTTGATATATATTTTTCATTGTTTGAAAGTATCCTTCTTGTATTTCTAAAGAAGAACTTTGAGAATGACCTAAAAACAAGAAATTCGGTTTTCCTTTAGCAGTTAATTTTATAATTTCTTTATCCATTAGTTCAGTTTCATATGGTGAAAATTTACCATTTTTTAATAATCTTCCATTTTCTCCACCGCTTATAGCTACTATTTTTTTGCTCATAATTTTCCATCTCCTATAAATATTATTTTCTTTAATTTATCAATATATATTTTAATTACTTTCCAAACTCTTTTATTTTTCTTTTAGCGGTAATTGTATGAACTTTATTAATCCATCCAATGTGGGGCCCTAAAGAATTTTCATCAGTTATTATCTTTACTATATCATTATCTTTTAAAGGAGTAAATATTGATATTTCTTCTCCATTTACAATTGCTCTTATTATTTTATTTCCTAAATCAGTATGAATATGATAGGCAAAATCTATTGAATTAGATTCTATTGGTAATTCTATTACTTCTCCATTAGGTGTACACACATAAATATTACCTGAAAAAAGGTCTTTTTTTATTTGACGTTCAAATTCTATATCATCTAAACATTCATGATCTATTTCACTTAGCGATTTAATAAACTGAAATTCTCTCATTAATGTACTTTGCATTTCACTACTGGCCTCATTCCCTTTAGTAAACCAAAATGAAGATAGTCCATAGTTATTAATTAAATCCATTTCTTTAGTTCTAATTCTAGCTTGAACTAAAGTTTCATTTGGGCCAAAAACGGTAGTATGGATACTTTTATATCCATTCTTTTTAGGACTACATATATAGTCTTTAAAAAGGCCTGTTAAAGGATGATATTGTTGATGAATTAAACCCATAGCCATATAACATTCTAAACTTCTATTTAAAATTATTCTAAGAGCTAATAAGTTATGGATATCAATTATTTTACCACCTTTACTTACTTTTTGATAAATATCATAAATATTTTTAACTCGATATTTTATTTCACAAGGAATATCATTACTAGTTAATATATAGGTAATGGTATCATACATTTCTTTTAAAGAACCAGTACTATCTAATTTAATTCTTTCTAATTCTTCTTTTATTTTTAAATATTCATCTCTTTTTAAAAAACTTAAACAAAGATCTTCTAATTGTTCTTTAATCTCATATTCACCTAAATAATTAGCTATATGAGTATATATTTCTAAGGTCTCCATAGCATTTCTTTTTTGACTTTCTAAAGATTTATAAGATAAGGTTTTCATATTATGAAGACGATCTAATAATTTAATGATGATAATTCTAACATCAGCATTGATACTAGTAATTAATTTTCTTTTAGTTGCTCTATTATCACTAGTTTTATTATTAAAATTAGTTATTTTAGTAACTCCATCAACCAATTTAGCTACTTCACTACCAAATAAATCAGCTATTTCTTCTTTAGTAGCTTTGGTATCTTCTAGTGTATCATGAAGTAAAGCAGCACAGATAGTATCCGCATCGGCATGTCTTTCAATAAGCATTACTGCAACTGCTACAGGGTGAGTAATATAAGGCTCTCCACTATCTCGATACATTCCTTCATGAGCATGCTCTGCATAGTCATAAGCCATTTCTATCTTTTTAATTTCTTCTTCATTATTATTATAAAGCCTTATTAATTTAATTAACTCTTTTTTCATTACTATCACTCCTAACAAAAAGACCCAAACCAATTAATTGGTTTGAGTCTATTTAATTTCATCATAAATATTTAAGCAAATATCTTTGCATATCATTTTATAGGTTTTAAATGTACACATTAATCTATTCATAATATCTCCTTAAATAAAAGTATTGAATTGATATTACTTTATTATTAAGGATTTGTCAATTAGTTTTTATTATCTGTTTCTATACACCTATCTATAATTGATTCACTAAAACTATTTTAGTGAATCAATTATTTTCTTTAGTTGATCTTCTTTTTCTTCTGGAAAATATTTTAATAAGTAATTAAAACTAATTACTTCTCTTCTTATTTTAAAAATTTTGATATTTTCTTTTAAAACTTTGTATTTATAATTAAGTATAACTTTGTCTAAAAATTTATTTCCTAAATAGGTCATAGGAACTAAATCATCTTCTTTATAAAAATATTTACAATTTTCAAAATCAATAATTCCTTTTAGATGATTTCCGTCTTTAGAGATAATATAATTTTCATACCATAAATCACCATGAACTAAATATAATTTTTTATTATGTTTAGTAAAATTTTCATACTCTTTATAAAAGCTATCTAAATTTTCAAAGTATTTTTTAGATATAAATTTCTTTATTTTGTTAATATTAGATTTTATATTTTTTAAGTCTTTAGTAATTATTTTTTCATAATTATAGGCTATTTTGATACTATGTAATTCATTTAAAAATACACTAATTTCAAAAGCTATATTATCTAAATTATAGGTTTTTAATTTATCATAATTAAAAACCTGATCATTAATAATTTTATATATTAAACCCCCAGTAGGATTATCGTTATCTTTTTTTACTAAAATAACATTATTAGGTATTAAAACTGTTTTAATTTTATCTTTAAGAAAGTTCAATACTTTATAATCTTTCTTGTAAGTTTTGTAAGATTTATCATTATTACCCTCTAAAAATATATATTTATTATCAATAATATAAGATTTACTACGAAATCCTTCCCCTAAATATTTAATATCATAATATTTTAGATATTTATCTATTTTCATATTAAATTCCTTTCACAAGCATTTGTTTTAATCGACCATAATTATTGTACATACGATCAATTTGAGTATAAAATATTTTTAATGATTCTTCAAGGGAATTGGTTTTTATTTCTGGCGTAGATTTTAATATATTAATACATATATTAATTAATTCATTTAATTCTACTAAAGCATTTTCTTCTACTTCTATTTGTCTATTTATTAATTCTTCTGCTTTTTTGGGTGTATATAGTTGATAGGTACTCCAATCAATTGCTTGATTAGAAAAATAAAACTTAATTCTATTTTTTGAGGTTTGTAATTTTTCATACTCATCTAACAAAACTTTTTGTAGAATTGTAATTAAGGCCCTTTTCCAATTTGAAAAAGAAAGTTTATCTTTATTTTTTTCTACTAAATTAATAATATAAACAGTTTCAGCATTATAAATGCCTGGAAAATATTTTTGCGTTTTTGCTAAAAATGCAGATGAATATTGAAAAGATAAACCTTCTGATGTAGTTAATAATTCTGTTAGTTTGGTATTTAATTCTTTTTCAAAAAATTCTATTGAAAATGAAGAAATTTGATCTGGACTATGAGCATCAATTGCTGGAAAAACGGTAATTTTATAATTTTTAGCTATATCCCAAAAGAATGGATGAGGATAGTAACAATAACCGTCGCTTTGTCTTTCATCGTCATATATTGCGCCATAATTAAGTTCGATGGGAATTTTTGTTTCTTGAGCTACTTCTAATATTCTTCTAATTGCTTTATTAGTTTCTTCATTATATGCTTCTAAATACCTTTTTTTAGAGCCAAAATACGATTTATTGGTGCTCGATAGAGTATCAAAAGATATCGAATCTCTAAAACGCAAAAAATAATCTGGATGACCTAAAATATCAAATATTCCACTTTTTATTCCCCGTATTATAATATCCGCATATTTTTGAGGATATAGATAATTATTATTTGGGTTTTCCCCTCTAACATAGTGCTGACCCAAAATCATAAAATCGCTTATATTACCCAATGTTATTAAATGCTTTAATTGTAATTCATCATATTCTCCTTCAAAACCAAATAATATTGTAATATCTTCATAGTATTTCTTTTTTAAATTTTTAATAGTATAGTAATAATCCGGAATATCAAAATATGTCATTCTTTGCTCTATATCATTAACAAATAATGGATAATATGGCATATGATCTGAAAATCCTAACACTCTTATATTTTTATCTATAGCCGCTTTTATATATTCTTCTTCTTTTCCGAAAGCATGACCACATCTAAACGTGTGAGTATGAAAATTAAAATCTTCTTTAATCATATTATTTACCACCTTTTTTATTTTTTTTAAATAAAAAGATAGATAAAAAAATATATGGCAAAGTTGAAAACAAAGTAGCTGTTATTAATAAAGGCATATCAATATAATAAGCTCCCATAAATTGTGACAATCCAGAAGTCAAAGTTAATTTTTTGGTTGAATAATTAACTAATATTGGCCACATAAAACTTTCCCAGCAAAACAAAGAAAGATATATAAACAATATTTTTAAATCTTCAAAAATATAGGTAATTAAAAATCTTCTTACTATTTCAAAATCATTTTTACATTCTAATTTTAATATCGTAATTATATTAGTAGGAATATTTTTAAATACTTTCCACATAAATAATATTCCAAAAGATGAAAATAAAAATGGTAATAATAAAGCTAATAAATTATTATATAGGCCTATTATTCCAATATATTTTAACCAAGTTGACATATATATTTCTGTAGGAATTATTAAATTTAAAATCACAAATAAAACAAGCAATTTTTTTCCCTTAAACTCTTTGTACGCTAATATATACCCTAAAAATATACTAATTGTTATTGATATAATTCCTGATGCTAGACACAAAAAAATAGTGTTAGCAAATAATGATAAGAAAGGCATTTTTTTAAAAACATTTAAAAAATTCCCCAAATAAATTTCATTAGGAATTATTGTCCTTGGCACCATAGTAAATTCTGTATTTGATTTTAAAGTCGTTAAAATGGTTATAAAAATAGGCAATATAAAAAATAAAATGGTCAACATCCAAATAAAAATATGTGATATTTTATTTTTTAGTTTCATATTTTTTTCTCCTTTTTAAAATTAAAACACAAAATAATAATATTAATAAAATAATTAGTGTTGTTATTACTATAACTGCCGAAGACATACCTTTGTCATTATAAACATAAAAGTATTTATAAAAAGAAGATAGCATTGTTTCGTATCCAATAAACTGAGCTTTTTTATACCCAATAAGCATATAAATAAGATCATATTGTTTAGTTGCATCAATAATGTTAATAATTACTGAAATTAAAAAATAATTAAATATATATGGAATGACTATTTTCAAGTATATTTTTATACTTTTATTTGTTTCTAAAAAAGCTGCTTTTATAATATTTTGGGGAATAGTTTTATACGCAGTAATAAATATTAATAATGTATATCCAACATTTCTCCATATATATATAATTATTATAACTAATGGAGTAACTTTATTACTAGTTAACCAAAATACTTTTGAAATATTAAATGATTGTAACACATTATTGATAAATCCATATTTATAATTAAACATATTTGCAAAAATACTAGAAACAGAAATAATGGATATAATAGAAGGAATTACAATAATAATGATTAAAAAATTTTTTATTTTTAAAGACTTAATTTTATAATTTATTAAATACATATAAAAAGATGCTAGAAAAACAATAGTAATTGTTGTAACTATCGAAAATAGTATTGAATTTACTATTGCTTTTCCAAATGCTTCATTTTTAAATAGTTCTATGTAATTGCTAAAACCGACGTATGTGCTATTATTTAAATTAATGCTATAAAAACTATTTACTACTGTTTTTATAAAAGGATATATATATATTAATATTATAAATAATACTAATATTATCGTTAATGTAAATAAAATTTTTTTACTTTTTGAGTTCTTCATATATTTTATCCAAACCATTTTTTAAATTGGTTTCGTTAATAAATATTTTATATATTTCCTCAGATTCTATATCTTTCCATTTTTTATTTCCGGTAAATGAAGGCATAAATTTAGAATGTTTTATACTATTTACTAAATTAACAGCTCCAAACTCTTTTCCTTGTTCTGCCCATAAATTTCGATAATTAATATTAGCTGGAATACTAATACCATCATTTGCTATATTTTTATATAATTCATCACTTTTTAATACTAATAATACCTCTTTTACTTTTTCTATATTTTTATTATCAGTATAACTAGAAAAAACAGTTGCATTTCCAGTGTTGGCTTCAATTTTACCTTTTGGTAACTCAACAACTCCAAATTTTCCACTTATATCTTCATTAAATTTAAAATTATATAATTCCCAACTTCCTCTAAAGAACATAGCAACTTTTCCGGAAGTAAATAAATCATTAGTATCCAAATCTCCTATTTCTTCTGGAGTCAAAGACACTCCATATTTATAAATAAAATCATAATAATATTTTAATCCTCCACTAGCACTATTTTCGTTAAATCCCCATTTACCAGTTTTCTCATTATAAATAAATCCTTTATTTTGAAAAATAGTATTATAATAACCATCTTCTCCCCAGCATTCTGCTAAAAAGCCACTAATCTCTTTTTTGTCATCATTTAATAATTTAGATGTTTCAACTAAATCTTCCCAAGTCCAATCATTTGTCGGATAAGAAACTTTTTTATCATCAAATATTTCTTTATTATAAAACAAACCAATACTTGAAATATCTAAGGGAATACCATATATACTTCCTTGATAACTAAATAAATTAATAAGATCTGATTCATAATTTTTTAAATCATCTTTAGTTAAAATATCATCCATCTTTAACATTTTTCCACTTTTAGCATACTCTTCTATTTTGTCTGTATGCATTATAAAAATATCTATACCACTTTCATTAGTAATGGCATTATCAACAGCTACCCAATATTCATCCCATGGTAACGATGTAACCACCACTTCATAATCGTGATTTTTGTTAAATTCAATAAAACTTTTTTTAATAGAATCAACTAAATTACTATCCCAAGTTGCAATCGTAATTTGATCTTTCTTTTTATTTAAAATAGCAATTGTTATTATTACAATAATAACAATTATTAATCCAACAAATATAATTTTTTTTCTTTTCATATTTCACTCACTCTTTCTTTTGTATTTATATCAAAATAATATAAGTTTTTTTTGGATATAAATATGTTAAATTTTTTATTAACTTTTTTTATATTATTAAAGACTATCAGTTGACAAACGGTATTATTAATAAGGCAATCAATCATCTGATACTTTCCGGCAAAAATGGAAGACAAGTAATTTGCTTCAAGTTTAATGCTATCATCAATTGATTCAAAACTTGTTTTTTCTGCTCTAAACCCTAAATAAAATTTGCTTTGCTTATTGTTAAATTCTATAATATTCATTTTAGGATCACCAATAAATTCGGCTACAAACATATTAGTTGGATTATTATACAATTCTTCATAATTTCCTATCTGTTCTACTTTTCCTTCATTTAAAACAATTATTTTATCTGCCAATATCATTGCTTCAGTTTGATTGTGCGTCACATAAACAATACTATGATTTTCATCTTTAAAATTACTCAGTATTACTTTTATCATTTCTTGGCGATAATGAGAATCTAAATTAGCCAATGGTTCATCCATTAAACAAATATTCGAGTTTTTTACTAAAGCCCTTGCAATTGCAACCCTTTGTTGTTCACCTCCCGACAATTCATTAGGATATTTTTCTAATTTATCATTTAAACTTAATTTATTACTGATATTTTTTACTTTTTCGTTAATAGAATTTTTGTCAACTTTGTGACACTTTAAACTAAAAGCTAAATTATCATAGACTGTCATTTGAGGATATAAGGCATAGTTCTGAAAAATCATAGAAATATTTCTTCTATATGGTTCATACTTAGTAATGTCTTTATTTTCAAATAATAATTTCCCGGAATCACATTTTAAAATGCCACTAATAATATTCAAAATTGTAGATTTACCACTACCATTTGGACCTAAAACAACAACAAATTCTCCTTTGTTTATATTAAAAGATATATTTTTTAATATAACTTTTTTATCATATGACATCTTAATTTTTTTTAATTCTATCATATTCATCAATTACTTTCTTTTTGTTACATAAATTAATTCGTTTTCAATTTTATTTTCTCCAATAACTTCTAAATCAGTCCTAGCAATAATTGATTCAAATTGTTTTGAATAACTATCACCCATATTTTTTTCTTTACCAGAGATTGATTTTAAGGGATAAGTAATTATACAATATTTTGTTTGTAATGCATTTAGTATATCAACAGCACGGCCTTTTTTTTGAGCTTCTAAAAGAGGAAGAAGTTTAAATAAATACGTTATATCTGCCTTTTCATCAGGAACTTTAGATAATAAATCTACGACTTCAGCTTTTCCATCTATTTTTTCAGCTTCAAAATATGCATTTATTAAATTTTTGGTTCTAAAATCTAAATCATAAGCATAGTACTTTGAAATATCCCCTTGATAATGATAAGTTAGAGGATTAAAGCCACATCCCAAATCTATAATACTATCACCTTTTGCTAGTGTAAAAATATAATCATAAAATTCTTTTAAAAAAGGAAGACGCTCTTCAGTAGAAACATGTAATCTTAATATATCTTCCAAATTTCTACCTTCTTCATACATTCTTAGGGCTGTTTCATGGCATTTAGCTTTAAAGAATGCACCATATGATATATGAAGTTTTGTTTTAACACTGTTCTCTGCATCTTTAATTTTTTTATATTTTACAACTTCTTCTGATATTATCCGTCTTATTATATCTTCACATAAAAGCCCATATTTTTTTGATGATTTAATTTTTTCAAACATTATTTCTTCAATAGCTTTGGCGCACATTTTTCTTCTTCCTTTCTTAGTAACTCCATTAATTGACTATAAAATCGTAAATTGTGAATAGTTGCTAAACGAAATCCTAATGACTCATTTATAGAACACAAATGGCGAATATATGCTCTAGTATAATTTCTACAAGTATAACAATCACATATTTTCGAAATAGGTGCAGTTTCACAGCGGTGACTATCATCTAAAACATAATAATTTTTGTAAAAATCTTCATCATCTAAATTAATATCACCTAAAGACTCATATCTATCATTAAATACATATAACCTATTATGACGTGCTTCTCTTGTTGGAATAACACAATCAAATAAATTATATCCCATTTTATAGCATTTTACTATATCATCTGGTTTCCCTACACCCATTGCATATTTTGGAGTTTCGTCAGGCATTAAAGATGCCGTGTATTTTAAAATATCTTCAATCAATTTATTTTCCGAATCTAATGGCCATCCGCCATAGCCGTAACCATCAAATCCAATCTCCTTTAAGGCATCAGCACACATTTTACGTAATTCTTTACTATCTCCACCTTGAATTATAGCAAATAATTTAGGAAGTTTTTCTTGCTTTGATTGGGCTATTAATTTAAGATATTCTTCCTTACATTTCTTGGCCCATCTTATAGTTGTTTCAGTTGATTTTTGGTTTACTTCATATGTATCATTTGGATGAGTACAATAATCCAAACACATAATAATATCTGATCCATAAGCAAATTGACTTTGAATACATTTTTGAGGACTAAAAATTATTTTTTCTTTATCCATATTAGGCCTAAAAATTATTTCATTTGCCCTTATTTCTCCATATTTGGAATTTTCGCTTATCAATGAAAAAACCTGAAACCCACCACTATCTGTTAAAATAGGTTTCTTCCAATTAATAAATTTATGTAATCCACCATTTTTTTTGATAATATATGGTCCAGGGTTTGATAACAAATGATATGTATTCATTACTAAACCTGGAATACCTGCTTCTTCTAAATCACAAGCATCAACACATTTTACAACACCTCTTGTCCCGTCAGGAAAAAAGGTTGGTAAATGAATATCACCGTGAGGAACCTTTATTACCATAATATATTCCCCCCTTTCTCTTTTATAGTCACATTTTCTCGTGTTTATACTAACATAATTAATTAAAAAGTCAATAATTAAGTATTAATTGTATTAATTTTATCTTTATAATATTCATAATTTCCATCAAAACTAATAAGTTTTTTATCTTCAAATATAATTAGCTTTTTAGCTATTTTATTAATAAAATAACGATCATGAGAAATAAATAAAAGGGTCCCTTCATAATCGAGTAAAGCCTCTTCTAAGATTTCTTTAGTATCAATATCAATATGGTTAGTTGGTTCATCTAATATTAAAAGATTGGCTTTAGTCTGAATTAATTCTAATAATTTCAATCTTACTTTTTCACCACCACTTAAGGTTCCTACTCTTTTATAAATATCATCGTTCATAAACATAAATTTTACTAAAGTTCTTCTTAAATCAGTTTCACTACCACTAAAAAACTTACGACAGGTATCAATAATAGTAGCTGTTTCATCATCAAAGGTAATTATCTGAGGAACATAACCTATTTTAATATTAGTTCCCACTTTCCAAATATCATGTTCTTTTTTATTCAATTCATTTAATAGTTCTTTAATAAAGGTGGTTTTACCACAACCATTTTTACCCATAATGGCTATTTTATCTTGATAAAATATTTCTAATGAACTATCTTCTAATAAAACTTTATCGCCGGCATTTAAATATAAGTTATTAACACCTAAAACCATTTTACCAGTTCGATTATTGATATTGAAATTAATTGGTAATTCTATTTTAGATACTGGTTTATCAAGAACATCTATTTTATCTAGTCTTTTTTGAATACTGGCTGCCCTTCTAAAAAATGGTGCTCCTTCGGGGGCAGCTAATCTACCAAATTCTTGAAGTTTTTTAATTTTCTTTTTCATTGATTCTATTAATTTTTGTTGATCTTTGTACTTGGCAAATTCATTCATAATTCTTCGTTCATTTTCTTCTAAATAATAAGAATAATTACCATAAAATACTTCTTCTTTGCCTCTTTCAATTAAAATGGTTTTATTAGTAACCTTATCTAAAAAATAACGGTCATGAGAACTAATAAGAATGGTCCCGTTATAATTACTTAAATACTTTTCTAACCATTCTAAGGTCGTTATATCTAAATGATTGGTCGGTTCATCTAAAAGAAGAATATCTGGTTTACTAATGACTAAAGCTGCCAGATTAACAATAGTTTTTTCTCCTCCACTTAAGGAATTAAACTTTCGTTCCATCATTTCTTTATTAATTTTAAAAACAGCCAGAATACAATCAATCTTTTTATTCACTTCATACCCTTCAATTTCATTAAAGTGTTCTTGAAGATTACCATATTTTTTTAAAATTTTTTCTAATTCTTTACCGTCTACTTCTGATAATTTTTGTTCATAATAAGCCATTTTATCTAATACTTCATAAACTTCTTTAAAAGGCTCTAAAAGAATTTCTTTAACAAAATGGTTATCTTCACTTTTAGGAGGTATTTGGTCTAAATGGCCAATTCTAATATTTTTAGCCATACTAACAGTACCACTATCAATTCCTATTTCTTTAGTTAAAATATTAAAAACAGTAGTTTTACCACAGCCATTCGGCCCAATTAAAGCAATTCTATCTCCTTTATGAGCTTCTAAGTTAAATTCATTAAGAATTCTTTTAAATCCATAGTTTTTGACAACATTACTTAATCCAAACATTATCACATTAATCACCTCAAGATCTTTTTAAGTAATAAAAAAAGTGTTTATTTTGTAGGATAAACACTTACTTTTTTCTTATCTCTTCCTAATCTTTCAAATTTTACTACGCCTTCTACTAAAGCAAATAAAGTATGATCTTTACCCATTCCTACATTATTTCCTGGATAAATCTTGGTCCCTCTTTGTCTATATATAATAGAACCAGCTTTAATGGTTTGTCCATCAGCTGCTTTAGCTCCTAATCTACGACCAGCAGAATCTCTACCATTTTGTGTAGAACCTTGAGATTTAACGTGAGCAAATAATTGAAGATTTAATTCTAAAAATTTCATAATTATCCTCTTTTCATTTGTATATTTTTTGGATATTTACTTTCTAAATCACTAAACATATTTACCATATTATTTAATAATTCATTAGTTATTTTATCCTGTTTAACATTTTCTATTGAAACAAAACCTTCTTTATTTTCATAAATAATCGATTTATCATCAATACTTAAAATACCATTAATTGTGGTAGTAACAATGCTACTTACTCCAGCACAGACAATGTCCGTCCCAATTTTACTATAATTAGCATGTCCTTTAATAGTCACTGATAAAATATTATCAGTTTCTTTTACCATTATTTTAATCATTATTATTTAACTTCTATTTTTTTAACAACTAACTTTGTATATGGTTGTCTATGACCTTGAGTTAAACGATATTTCTTTTTAGGTTTATATTTAAACACTAAAATTTTCTTTTGTTTACCTTGTTTTACTATTTCACAAGTAACTTTTGCACCTTTAACAGTAGGTGTTCCAGATACTCCATCAACAAACAATACTTCATCAAATGATACACTAGCTCCAGCTTCACCCTCTAGTTTTTCAACATAGATAGTATCGCCTTCACTAACTAAATATTGTTTACCACCAGTAACGAATATAGCTTTCATATTTCCCTCCACTTCTAATATTTGTAAGACACGCCTTTAAGGTGGATATAATCGCTTAAACCTTTTTAGTGCGGTTTTAAAGAAAGCCCTTAAAACATGATAATTCTACCAGTAAATAGGAGCTTTGTCAAATGTTTTTACTATAAATTTGGCAAGTTTCTTAATCATTGCCTTTTAATTTATATAAAACATTCTTTTCACTTATCACTTTTCCTTTATCTAAAAAGAAATGATATTTATTACGATACATCTTTTTGAGGTTTATCCCATTAATAATCTTAATTTTTTTAAAATTAAATTCTTTTATAATCCGTTCTAATAAAAAACGATTAAATTGATATTTAAAGTTTTTAAATTCAATAATCAGTTTATAAACTAAAAAACCAATAATCAGATAATTATTTAAACCAGTAATTATATTTAGTATAACAAATGAAGTAAGAAGAATGATTGAAATAGTGAGTGTTATATAAAAAGCTTTATAGTAAGGTAAAAAAAGTTCTATTAAATATCTTAAAATATAATGTCCATCTAAAGGGATGATTGGTATTAAATTAAAAATAATTATAATTAGATTATAATAGATAAGTAAATAAAATGGTTTGTAAGCTAAAAAACCTAATAAGTAGATAATTATTAAAATGGTTAAAAAGATTATTTGAAAAATAATTCCTCCGCTTGCTAATAACAAGTCTTTTTTAATATCACTATTAAGATCTTTTTTTATTTTGGTTATTCCTCCAAAAGGAAGAATTAAAATTTCTTCAATTTGGTATTTACTTATTAGGGCCATTGTAACATGGCCTAGTTCATGAATTATAACTATTCCTAAGATAATTATGGCATTAAGAATAAAACCTTCTAAAAAGGCTATTAAAAGGGTTAAAAAAGTTAGAAAAGAAATCTTAAAGATGTTCTTCGTAATTTAAATAGGCTCCATCTTTCATAAAGACCAAGTAAAGTTCATTATTAGTTGTTTCTCCCAAAAGGTTACCTTTTTCTACATATTCATACATCTTAACATTTAAATTAGTAACATTCCCATACCAGATATCTATTCCATCGATTCCTTGAACAATAACCGTATTACCATAATTTTCTTTTTCGCCAATAAAAACCACTATTCCACTTTCTAATAAAGGAGTTAAATAATTATCATTTACTTCTAAACGAACCCCATTCATAAATATAGAGGTTTCTTTATAACTTAAATTCTCATTAAAAACTGGTACTTCTGGTTCTTTAACTATTTTATTAAGAATATCTTCTTTACCTAAAAAACTTTCAATAGTGGTTTTAATCTTAGTAAAGGGAAGTGATTTTGTTAAAACTTCTTCTTTATAAAGTAATAGGTTTTTGTCTGATGACTTAATAAAAATTAAGGAAACTAATAAAAAAATAATACTTCCTAGTACCCTTGATATTAAACCACTAACATATTTCTTTTCTTTTGGTTTAGTTTCTTTTCTTCTAATTCTTCTTTTTACTTCTTCAATATAATTATCCATAAATTCACCCAATTAATTTTATTCTTTGATGATGATAAATATCCCATATTTTAAAAATCATGGTATTAGTAATTAAATTAAAAAGATCTAATAATGATGGGGAGTGGCCTATTACAAGACTTATTAATATAAAATAAAATAAATAATTAATAAAATAAATAATTTCTTTATTTTGAACTTTAATTAAGAGGTATCTATTTGCTAAATATAATAAAGACAAAATAAGGGTATTTAAATAGGTATTACAAATAAAAATGTCTAATGTAAGGCCAATAATTAAGTAATAGAAAAAATTTTTTTTATAATAAATTAAAGGTATTAAAAATAAATAACTATTAAAATAACATAGTTTGTTTATTAAAAGGTCAACAAATAAAAAGATCATAATTACCTTAAAATAACAACTACATAATTAATATTTTTATAGTCCAAATTGTTTTTCATATAAACTTCTTTTTCAATTTTATCTTCTTTCTTAATATCTGATACTACTCCTACTTTTATATTTTGAGGATAGGCTGAATAATTAGAGGTGTAAACAATATCCCCTATTTTAATATTACCATAATTATCGATATTACATATTTTATAGGTTTTATTTTTATTATTAAAATCACAAATACTTCCAATATTATCATTTATTCTGATTGGAAAATAATCTTTGTTATTTAATAATTCAATATAACTAATATTTGAATATACTCGATCGATAGTCCCAATTAGGTTATCTTGATACAAGACAACCATATCTTTAACAATATCATCTTTACTTCCTAATAATATGGTACCAGTATTAAATAGATTGTAAGGATTATTAAATAACAATTTACTTATTTTATAATCATAATTGGTATAAAGTTTAGAATTAATATCTTGTAAATAATAATTTAATTCTTGTCTTAAGGTTTGATTTTCGATTTCTAAAACATATTTTTCGATAGGTTCATCATCAACATTTCGATATAATTTAGCTATAGAATTAGAAAATATTAATAAGATTAAAAAAGTTAAAATTAATAAACCATTTTCATAGATAAACTTTCTCATAAAGTCCCTTCTTCCAAGAAACTATAGTAGCTATTAGTGCCTATTATCATATGATCTAATAAAGGAATTAATAATATTTCACCAATTTCTTTAATACTTTTAGTAAGATTAATATCACTTTGACTAGGAACTACCTCTCCTGAAGGATGGTTATGAAGACATATAATACTAGATGCAGAGTTTAAATA
>CAZTRF010000001.1:0-3748 GCA_964616495.1 uncultured Muribaculaceae bacterium | reverse complement strand
TATTTCTCTCGGATGGACAATACTTTGATTAACAGTTCCCATAAAAAGGGTCTCATAAGTAATTAAATTTTTTTTAGTATCTAAAAATAAAACTATAAATTCTTCTTGATATTTGTTAATAAATTTATATTTAAACATTTCAAATACTAAAGAGGTATTATTTAATTTAATATATTGTTTTTCTTCTTTAGAAAAATTAATTCTTTTACCTAGTTCAATGGTAGCTAATAAGGTAATAGCCTTTACTTCTCCCATTCCTTTTATTTTAGTTAAACTATTTAAGGTATAGGTTTCTAATTCGTTTAGACTAGTTTTATTTTTTAAGATGTTAGAAGAAAGCTCTTTTACCGAAATGTTTTTTGTTCCACATCTTAGAATAATTGAAATTAGTTCCTCATTACTTAAAAACTTAGCTCCATATTTTTTTAATCTTTCACGAGGCTTATCACTTTCATACATTTCTTTAATTAGCATATTTAATGTTCAACTCCTTATATTTTTCTAATATCTCTTCTATTAATTTATTCATAACTTCAACGTCTTCAGTTTTATTTATTAAAATTCCCATTTCTTTTAAATAGGTAATAAATTCTTCATTATCAATATTTATCTTTTTTAAATAATATGTTTCATTAAAGGTATCTAAATAACTGGTATACTTAAGAATTGTTTCTTCACTTTTTAATATTCCTTTAATAACCCGATAACGGTCTTTATCTACAACAATTATTCCATTCTTTTCTTCTTTTAACTTTTTAGCATTTTCATAATTAGAAAATACTCCCATTTGAAATAAAGTAACATTATCAGAAAAGGTTATAACCTTTTCTAACTTTTCTTCATTATCTTTAAACATATATAACCCAAAAAGGCTTCCTAATGTTAAGGCTATCAATATGGTAATAATTGTTTTCTTCATCTAATCACCATTTTAATATTAATAAATTTAGACATAAAAAAATGTCGAAATATAACATAGTCTATTATATATATTCGACATTTAATTTGTTTTTCCTTTAATATTGACGCCCAAAATAAATTTTTACTTTAGCTTCCTTGCCACAACAAACACATTTACCATTAGGAGTCTCTTTTTCAATAATACAACGAGATTTTAATCCTAATTCTTCTTTTATTTTATTTTCACAATTGACATCTTCACACCAGTTAACTTTTATGAATCCAGGTTTTTTAGATAATTTGGTCATTTCTTCATAATTAGAAGCCTCATAAATCATTTCATTTCTTCTTTTTAAGGCTCTATCATACATATCTTTTTGAATAGTTACTAGTAACTCAGTAATCTCTTTAATAACATTATCTTTAGGAACTTTTATTTTCTCTAAGGTATCTCTTCTTACTAAGGTCATTTCATTGTTTTCTAGGTCACGAGGCCCGATTTCTACTCTAATTGGATATCCTTTTACTTCTGCTTCAGCAAATTTAAACCCTGGAGTTTTATCACTATTATCTATTTTATAACTAACATTTTCTTTCTTTAAAGAAATTTCTAAATCATTAATCACTTGTTTTACATTTTCATCACTTTTAATAGGAATAATAATCACTTTTATTGGAGCAACATTAGGAGGTAAGACCAAACCGTTATCATCACTATGGACCATAATTAAAGACCCAATCATTCGAGTACTTACTCCCCATGAAGTTTGATATGGAGTTTGTAATTTATTATCTCTACCTAAAAATTCTATTCCAAAGGCTTTAGCAAAATCTTGACCAAAATAATGACTAGTTCCATTTTGAAGAGCAACACCATCATACATCATTGCTTCTAGAGAATAAGTTTTTTTAGCTCCTGCAAACTTTTCTTTTTCACTTTTTGGTCCAACAATAACCGGAATCCCTAAATAATCCTTTTGGAAAGTTTCATAAATCTTTAACATTCTTAGTGTTTCAGAAATGGCTTCTTGTTCGGTTTCATGCATTGTGTGACCTTCTTGCCATAATATTTCTCTACTACGTAAAAATGGTCTAGTTGTCTTTTCCCATCTTACAATCGTACACCATTGATTATATAATTTAGGTAAATCACGATAAGATTTAATTATTTTTTTATAATGATCACAAAATAACACTTCGCTAGTAGGACGAACAATCATATTTTCATCTAGTTGTTCTTTTCCTCCATGAGTAACAACAGCCACTTCTGGAGCAAACCCGGTAACGTGTTCTTTTTCAATATTAAATAGACTTTCTGGGATAAACATTGGCATTTGAACATTTTCATGACCAGTTTCTTTAAACATTTTGTCTAAAATACTAACCATATTCTCCCATATTGCATAGCCGTAAGGCCTAATAATCATGCTTCCTTTTACACTACTATAATCAACTAAGTCAGCTTTTTTAACAACATCGGTATACCACTGAGCAAAATCAATATCTCTACTAGTAATACTTTCTACTAATTTATCTTTCATAAGATCACCTTTTCTTTTAAATTATATCATTTTAAGTTATTAATTTACAACTTATTTAATTTAACTTGGCTAACAACTCTTTTTCTTCTGCTAATTTCTTTTGCTCTTCTAAAACTAAATGCTCTGGAGCCTTATCTTTAAACGAACTATTTAATAAGTTAGTTCTTTTTAATATACTTTTTTCTAATTGATCTTTTTCTTTTTCAATTAATTCTTGATTGATCTCTATTTCAAAATAAACGGTCATACTATAATTAATAGTATATACTAGAACTTTACTTCCTAGTTGTTCTTCATTAACTAGCTTTTCTTCTATTCTAAGAGTTTTTATAATTAGGTCATGACTATTAGAATTATTTATTTTAACGGTATAATCTTTTCCAATATTATTTTCTTTAATAGTGGTACGATATTTGCCTATAAATAAAATCATTTCTTCACATTTTTGATAATTATCTTCATTAGAATATTCTTTTATATATTCAGGATATTTACTTAAAATAATATTTTTATTATTAAATTTAGAATATATTTCATCGGTCACAAAAGGCATAAAAGGATGTAACATTTTTAAAATGCTCGATAACACATATTTTAAGGTCGCTTTAGTAGCGTTGCTTTGAATAGTATGTTTACTCATTTCAATATATGAATCACAAAAATCATTCCAAATAAATGAATATAAAATGGTTCCAACATTATTAAATTCATACTTTTCCATATATTTGGTGACCTTTTTAATAGTATTATTTAGTTTGGTTAAAATCCAACTATCATGAATATCAAGTTCATTAATATTTAACGGTTTATCAAAGTCTTCAATATTCATTAAGGTATATCTAGATGCATTCCAAATTTTATTAATAAAGTTCCATGAAGCGCTTACTTTTTCTTCATCATATCTTAAATCCATACCAGGAGCACTACTTGTCGCTAAGAAAAAACGTAGAGCATCTGCACCATGTTCATTTATTACATCCATAGGATCTACCCCATTACCTAAACTTTTACTCATCTTGCGACCTTGATTATCTCTAATAAGACCATGAATTAAACATTCTTTAAAAGGTTTTTCTCCTAAAAATTCTTCTCCTTGAAAAACCATTCTACATACCCAGAAAAAGATAATATCATATGCTGTAACCAATATATCATTAGGGTAATGCCTTTTTAGAAGTTCAGTATCTAAAGGCCATCCTAACGTACTAAATGGCCATAAAGCACTGCTAAACCAAGTGTCCAAAACATCTTCATCTCTAGTCCAGCCATCACCTTTTGGAGCCTCTTCTCCAACATATATTTCATTA